>JBBRPS010000112.1:0-17153 GCA_038227745.1 Gemmatales bacterium
AGGCGCTCGATGGGCAGGTCGCGGCGGTCGAGGTAGTGGCGATGGACCTCGCGAGCGAGCTGGCCGGACCGCGCCCAGCCGGGGGCTGCCGCGGCGCCGCGCAGGAGCACGGTGACGTCCTCGGTGGCGTGCCGCTCCAGGAAATCGCCGCGGGTCTGCAGGAGGAGCGGCCGGCGGGCGGGGGAGAAGGCCCAGGCGGGCATGCCGTACCCGGCGGACCGGCCCAGGACGCCGCCGAGATAGCAGTTCTCCTCCATGAGAAGTCTCCTTTGAGGCGGCCGCTTCCCGACGGCTTCGGTGCGCGCACCCTGGCACAGGCCGGGGTGCCGTCGTGAGGGAAGGGCGTCAGGGTGCGTCGGATTGACCGGGCGAGGCGGGAGCGTCCGTGCCGCTCAGGGCAAGGTGACCCGAACTTCCATCGTCCCTTATCTAACAACTATCGGGGGCGGCGCAAAGACCAGCTTTGTCGCCGGCCCGGAGAAATGAGGGGCAAGGGAAGACACCCCCGTTGGGAGCGGCTGGCAGCGATGTGTAACGGCGAACGGCCGGCGTGAGCCGGCCGTTCGCCGCAGCGCGACACCAGCCGGCTCACGCCGCCCGTTCGCCGCAGAGGGCGCCCGGACCCGGTATGGAATTGCCCGCGGATTTACTCTATTCTGGTCGTAGGGCTAGGGAAATCTGTCCTCACGGAGTGGTTCCTCATGCTGATGTCAGCGCAAATGAGTACGCGCGAACTCCTGGAAGAGTTGCTCTCGCAGCGCATCCTGCTGCTCGACGGCTCGATGGGCGCCCTCATTTACTCGAAGGAGCCGAAGGAGGAAGACTACCGCGGTCAGCGGTTCCACAACCACCCGGTATCGCTGAAGAACTGCACCGAGGCGCTGGTCCTGGCTCAGCCGCGGCTGATCGAGGACATCCACCGCGCTTACCTCGACGCGGGCGCCGACATCATTGAAACCTGCACTTTCAACGCCACCCCGATTGGCCTGGCGGAAGTCCGACTCGTGGAGCACGTCTTCGAGATCAACAAGAAGGCCGCCGAGATCGCCCGCCGCGCCGCCGACGAGTTCACCCGCAGCGACACCGACCGGCCGCGCTTCGTTGCCGGCAGCATCGGGCCGACCAACCGAACTCTCTACATCGAACCCGGCCGCCCGGACCAGGGGAGCCGCACCCTCTCCTTCGACGACTTCGTCGCGAACTACTACGGCCAGATCGAGGCGCTGGTCGCCGGCGGCATCGACCTGCTGGCGGTCGAAACCGGCAACGACATCCTGGTGCTCAAGGCGGCCCTGTTCGCCATCGACAAGTATCGCGCCGAACACGGCGTGGATCTGCCCACGATTGTGAGTGGCACCATCTACCACCCCAGCGGCCGGACGCTCTTTTCGCAGACGCCCGAGGCGTTCTACGTCTCGGTGGCGCACTTCGACGCGCTGAGCGTGGGCTTCAACTGCGGCGTCGGCGTGGACCTCATCCGTCCAGCCGTCGAGGCGCTGGCGGGGATCTCGCGCAAGCCGATCCACTGCTACCCGAACGCCGGCCTGCCGGACGGCATGGGCGGCTTTGCCGGCCCGGGCCGCGCCGGGACGGCGAAAATCCTCGGCGAGTTCGCCCGCCGGGGCTGGGTCAACCTCGTCGGCGGCTGTTGCGGCACCACGCCGGAATGGATCGCCGCCTTCGCCCGGGAGGTCGAGGGGGTGGCCCCGCCCCGCGTCCGTGACCTGCCGCACTACTCGTATTATTGCAGCGACGAAGTGCTGGTGGTGCGGCCCGAGACGAACTTCGTCATGGTCGGCGAGCGCTGCAACATCACCGGGTCGCTGAAATTCAAGCGCCTCATCAAGGACGGCAACTTCGACGCCGCCGTCGCCGTCGCGCGCGCGCAGTTGCAGAACGGCGCCAACGTCCTCGACGTCAACATGGACGCCGACCTGATCGACGGCAAGGAGGCGATGACGCGCTTCCTCTACCTGCTCGCCAACGAGCCGGACCTCGCCAAGGTCCCGATCATGGTCGATAGCTCCAGGTGGGAGATCCTCGAGGCGGGGCTGAAGTGTCTGCAGGGCAAGGGCATCGTCAACTCGATCAGCCTCAAGGACGGCGTCGAGGAGTTCTTGCGGCGGGCGCGGCTGGTCAAGCGCTATGGTGCGGCCGCGGTCGTGATGGCGTTCACGGCCGAGGGCGTCATCCCCGGCATGCCCGAAGGCCAGGCGGTCACCGCCGCGGACAAGGTCGCGGTCTGCGAACGCGCCTACCGGCTCCTGATCGAGCAGGCGGGGTTCGCCCCCGAGGACATCATTTTCGACACCAACATCCTGACCATCGGCACCGGGATGGAGGAGCACAACAATTACGCCGTCGAGTTCTTCAAGGCCGTGCGCGAGCTGAAGCGGCGCTTCCCGCTCGCCAAGACCTCCGGCGGGGTCAGCAACGTCAGCTTCAGTTTCCGCGGCTACGAGGTCGTCCGCGAGGGGATGAACGCGGTCTTCCTCTACCACGCCATCCGTGCCGGCCTGGACATGGGCATCGTCAACCCCGGCCAGCTCCAGGTTTACGAGGAGATCCCCGCCGAGCTGCGCGAGCACATCGAGGACGTCGTGCTCAACCGCCGGCCCGACGCCACCGACCGGCTGCTGGCCATCGCCGACAGGTACAGGGGGGGGGCGAAGGGGCCGGCCCAGGAGGCGACCTGGCGCGCCGCCCCGGTCGCGGAGCGGCTCAAGCACGCGCTGATCAACGGCATCGCCGATCACATCGACCAGGACGTCGAGGAGGCGCGGCACCTGTACGAGCGGCCGCTGCAGGTGATCGAGGGGCCGCTGATGGACGGCATGAACGTCGTCGGCGACCTGTTCGGCGCGGGCAAAATGTTCCTGCCGCAGGTGGTCAAGAGCGCCCGCGTGATGAAGAAGGCGGTCGCCTACCTGATGCCGTTCATGGAGGCCGATCGTCTCAAGACGGGGACCGTGCGCAAGGCACGCGGCAAGATCGTGATGGCCACCGTGAAGGGTGACGTCCACGACATCGGCAAGAACATCGTCGGCGTGGTGCTCGGCTGCAACGATTACGAGGTGATCGACCTGGGCGTGATGCAGCCGTGCGAGAAGATCCTGCAGGCGGCGCGCGAGCAGGGCGCCGACATGATCGGCCTGTCGGGCCTGATCACGCCGTCGCTCGACGAGATGGTCCACGTGGCCAAGGAGATGGAGCGCGAGGGGTGGCGCATCCCGCTGCTGATCGGCGGGGCCACGACGAGCGCCAAGCACACGGCGGTCAGGATCGCGCCGGCCTACAGCCAGCCGGTCATCCACGTCAAGGACGCATCGCGGTGTGTGCCGGTGGTGGACCGGCTGACGAAGCCCGACCAGAGGGCGGAGCTGGACCGCGACAACCGCGCCGCCCAGGAGCACGAGCGCGAAAACTTCTTGCGCCGCCGGCAGCAGCGCAAGCTGGTGCCGTACAGCGAGGCGCTGCAGCGCCGCTTCACGATCGACTGGAAGGCGGCGGAGGTGGCGCGGCCGTCGTTCCTCGGCACGCGCGTGCTGCGCGACGTGCCGCTGCGGGAGATCGTGCCGTACATCGACTGGTCGCCGTTCTTCATGGCGTGGGAGCTGAGCGGCAAGTACCCCAGGATCCTGAGCGACGCGAAGGTCGGCGAGCAGGCGCGCAAGCTCTTCGCGGATGCCAACACGCTGCTGGAGGAGGTCGTCGCGAAGCAACAGCTGACGGCGAACGGGGTCTACGGCTTCTTCCCCGCGAACGCCGACGGCGACGACATCGTGGTCTACACGGACGAGACCCGCACGCTGGAACGCGCCCGCTTCCCTATGCTGCGGCAGCAGTGGGAGCGCGAGGGGCAGACGAGCTTCCGCAGCCTGGCGGACTACGTCGCGCCGATCGCCTCGGGCATCCCCGATTACCTCGGCGGCTTCGCGGTGACGGCGGGCGTCGGCGCGGACGAGCTGGTGAAGCGCTTCAAGGCGGAGCACGACGACTACAACGCGATCATGGCGGAGGCCCTGGCCGACCGGCTGGCGGAGGCGTTCGCCGAGATGCTGCACGAGCGTGCCCGCCGCGACTGGGGTTACGGGCAGACCGAGAAGCTGTCGAAGGGGGAGCTGATCGAGGAGCGTTACCGCGGCATCCGGCCGGCGGCGGGTTACCCGTCGTGCCCGGACCACACCGAGAAGGCGACGCTGTGGCAGTTGCTGGACGCGCAACCGGCGACGGGGGTGCGGCTGACGGAGAGTTACATGATGTGGCCGGCGTCGTCGGTGAGCGGCCTGTACTTCGCGCACCCCGAGGCCCGCTACTTCGCCGTGGACACGCTGACGCGCGAGCAGGTGGAGAGCTATGCGGCGCGCAAGAAGATGCCGCTGCGCGAGGTGGAGCGTTGGCTGGCGCCGAACCTGGGGTATGACCCGGATTGAGCCGGACCCGCGGACGGCGACAGGGTACGGGGAAGTGTCTTGCCGAGCGAGGTGTACATGACCCAGATTCCCGTAACGGAAGCGGTGCCGAACCTGGGGCACTCGCCGAACCATCTGGAGCTGCCGTGCGAGGACGGGACGTTCGTGCATAACTTTCAAGAACTCCCCCAGGCGATGCTCCTGACCGAGCCGCTGGAGCCGTGGCTTCGCCGCCTGTATCCCGACGGGCACTACTGCATCGGTCAGGACTCCGGCATCTATTACCGCCGGATCCCCGAGCCGCCGTACTGGAAGGCGGTCGCGCCGGACTGGTTCTTCGTCCCCAACGTGTCGCCGCTGCGGGACGGGCAGATGCGCCGCTCCTATGTGATGTGGGATGAGCCGCGAGCACCGCTCGTACTCTTGGAGTTCGTCTCCGGGACGGGCGCGGAAGAGCGTGACCGCACCCCGAACACCGGCAAGTTCTGGATCTACGAGAACATGATTCGGCCGGTTTTCTACGGCATCTACGAAGTGGAGCCGGGGCGCGTGGAGATGTACAAGCTCATGGGCGAGCATTTGGAGCCGCTCGCCGCGAACGAGCGGGGCCACTTCCCCATCCCATCGCTGGGCCTGGAACTGGGCATCTGGAAGGGTCCGTATCAGAACGTCGATCTGCCCTGGGCACGCTGGTACGACCTTGAGGGCGGTCTGCTACCGACCGGGCAGGAACTGGCCGAGCAGGAGCGCCAGCGCGCCGAGCAGGAACGCCAGCGCGCCGAGCAGGAACGCCAGCGCGCCGAACAGGAGCGCCAGCGCGCCGAGCGCCTGGCGGCGCGGCTGCGCGAACTGGGGATCGATCCTCCGGCTTGACAGGCCTTCATGACCGACCGGTGACGCCATGAACATTCTCGCAACGAAACCCTTGTGCACACCCGAAGATCTGCTGGCGATGGCTGACGGCGATCGCTATGAGCTGGTGGATGGCAACCTCGTGGAGCGGACTGTGGGATCCGAGTCCAGTTTCATCGGTGGGAAGTTGTTCCGGCTCGTGGGCAACCACTGCGACAGCAATAATCTGGGCTGGGCGTGGCCGGGGGACAACAGTTACCAATGTTTTCCCCACGCCCCCACCCGCGTGCGCAAACCGGACGTGTCTTTCATCCGGCGCGGCCGCCTACCCGGGGAGCGCCCGGCGCGGGGGCACGAGCGTGTCGTGCCCGACCTGGTCGCCGAGGTGCCGTCGCCGAACGACACCGCTTACGAGATCGACGAGAGGATTGAGGACTACCTCCGCGCGGGCGTTCGCCTCCTGTGGGTCCTCAACCCCACCACGCGCACCGTGCAGGTGTACCGGCCCGATGGTTCCGGGACGCGCCTGCGCGACGGGGATGAGTTGACGGGAGAGACTGTCCTGCCGGGGTTCCATTGCCGTGTAGGTGAGTTGTTCCAGCCCCCGGTGGAACAACCCACCGCGACGGGAGAATAGCCAGGAGCGACGTTACCGGCCGGAAGCGCTCGCGCTCCCGGCCGGCCCGCGGTTCCCTCACCGCCCCTGCCGCTTCAGCGCGATCATCCGCAGTCCCTTGCCGCCCTTCGTGCTGAACTTCGTCGGCCGTTCCGCCTTGTCCTCGGTCCACTCGATCTTCAGCGTGTCGCCGTCGAACTCGTAGATCCCCTTCGTGTGGATGACCTTGTCCTTGCCGTAGGTCACCTTCGTGTCAATCTGTTTCGGGCTCTTGTCCGGGTGGAGGGTACACGTGCCCTCGTACTCCGGCTCGCTGCCGCCCATCATGAATTTGTGGCCGGTGAAGGTCATCGTCATGCCCTTGGCCTTCTTCGGCGGGACCTCCTTCTTGCCGTCCTTCATCAGGTACAGGACGTCCCAGGTCCCCTGAAACTTCTCGCGCTCCTTCGTCGCCGCCCCACCCCCGCCCAGGCCCTCCGCCGTCACCACCAGCGCCACCGCCAGCACCGCCCACGCTCGCGCTCTCATCGTGCGTCTCCCGTAACAGCGCACGGCGCCCAGGCCCTTGCCGCGGACCACCCGCGGCGCGCGGCCCGCGCACGGCTGAGGACGGAAAGCAGCGAATCCGGTGCCGAAGGGCGGCGTCACCCGACGGCCGGCAGCGGTCCCAGGAGGCGCACCGCGTTATCGTAATACACCTGCCGCAGCACATCGGTGGGCAGTCCCAGACCGCGCAGCAGTGGCGTCGTGGCGCCGTCGGCGTCCGGCGTGTAGTCTGGATCCGCGATGGGGCTGCGGCCCTGCCAGGCACTCTCCCAGAGCGTCCGCTGGCACCAGTAGCGGCTGACGTAGTGCGCGCGTGGCAGTCCGTGCCGGGTGACGAGGTCCGAGCCGAACAGGAAGCGGTCGGGATGACGACAGACCAGGGCGCGAATAGCGGCGGCGTGGGCGGACACCTCGCGCACCACCCACTTGGTCGCGCTGGTGTCGAGGTGGAAGTGCGGGTAGCGCTCCAGCAGCGCCTCGAGGTGGTCGGGGTGCTCCGCATCGCCGCCAATGTGCGCCCCGATCCAGGTCAGGTCGGGGAACTCCTGCAGCATCCGCTCCAGGCCCTCGTACTGCTGCGGCTTGGTGCCGTACTTCGCGGCGTCGGCGTAGACGGTGCGGAACCAGGTGTCGGGGTCGGCCACGTGAACCATGATTACGCGCACCCCGGCGGCCCGCGCCCGCCGCGCCGCCTCCCTGCGCCACGGGGCGTCCACGAACAGCCCGCGCTCACGGCCGCGCGGCGCCGACCAGAACTTGATGATCTCCACGCCCAGTTCGAGGAAGCGGTCGAGCAGTCGGTACACCTCGTCGTCCGGCTCGTCGAGGGACTTCTTGAGGATGGAGCCGTTGAAGCCGAGGCGCGGGCCGAAGCGCTCGCGCAGCGGCGGGATGTCGTCGGGCAGACACATGCTGCAAGTGCGGACGATGCCGAACTCCTCGGCGACGGCGAGCATGGTCTCGGCCTGGGCGATGCTGGCACCGGGGCCCTTGCCGGTCGGCGGCGCGTTCTTCGGGTCGCCGGGGCGCGTGACCATGACGTGGGCGTGGATGTCGATCAGGGGGCCAGCGTGGCGGAAGTGGGTGCGGTCGCCGTAGTCGATGCCGGTGACATTGTGCTCGAGGGCGGCCGTCGGGGAAGGGATCGCGCTCATCTCTGTGGCCCGTCCGGGTGAAGGGAATCATCGCGAGGCGGGCAGTTGCTCGGGTGTGTGGGTTAGGATTCCAATCCTGACATGGACATGTCAGGATTGGAATCCTGACCCACAGCCCGGCGCCACCTCTCAGCGCACGCCCGTCCCTATGGAAATGGTAGGCCCCTCCGACCTGCCTGCCAGTGCCGCCTGCCGTTTTTCGCCGCCCTGGTCATCGACCAGTTCGGCGAGGAAGCGCCGCAGCACTGGGAAGAAGTCGGCGGTGACGCTGTCGTTATGGCTGGCCCCCTTGACGGTGACGAACCGCTTTGGCGCCACGGCGGCGACGAACAGGCGCTGGCCCTGCGCGAACGGCACCAGGTGGTCGCGCGTGCCGTGCAGGACCAGCAGCGGACGCCGGCAGTCCCGGATCTTCGCCAGGCTGTCGAAGCGGTTGCGCATCAGGCTCTGCGTCGGCAGCAGCGGGCAGATGGCATGGCCGACGTCGGGGAGCGAGGTGAACGGGCTGATCAGGTGACGCGCGGCGCGGTGCCGGGCAAAGGACTTCCCTCGGCGCGGGCGGCGGGTATCATGAATGGCGCCGGACGGACGGCGCTCCTCGGAGGGGTGGCAGAGTGGCCGATCGCATCGGTCTTGAAAACCGACAACGTCGCAAGACGTTCGCGGGTTCAAATCCCGCCCCCTCCGCTAGTTAGGTCAATTCGAGAGAAGCCGAAGAACGGCCCCGGTACCGAAAGCGGTACCACCGCCCCCGCCGGGACCGCATGCCCTCAGGCCACGCCCTCCTCCCCCCTGGTCCGGTCGCGGGGCAGAATCCGCGGCAGTACCCAGGCCTCGCCGTCTTGGCGGTCGATCCCCAGATCCAGGTAGATGCCGGCGGTCAGGTGCAGTGAGCCGTGGCGCATCAGGCGCATAACCACCTCGATCGGGACGTGCTGGCTCATCCACAGGCAGAAGGTGTAGCGCAGGGAGTGAAAGTCCGCGTGGCGGCCGCGCCCGTCCACGGCCGTCACGCCGGCACGCACGCGGTGGGCCACGACGGTCTGCAGGGCGGGGACACACAGGAGGGTACTATCGGGGGCGGTGATACAAGCTCGAAGTGCCCGCCGGCCATCGGTCAGGTGGCGGGCGCCGTCGCCGGCGCGCCCTCGGGCGCCGGGCTGCCCGGCAGCCGCAGCACGAACCGGCTGCCGCGTCCCGGCTCGCTGTGGGCCTCGAGTGTGCCCCCGAAGGCGCCGGCGATCCGCCGCGCCACGGCGAGCCCCAGCCCGACCCCGGCTCGCCCCAGCCGCCGTGCCTCGGCGGAGCGGTAGAACGGCTCGAAGAGGTGTGGCATATCCTCCGAGCTTATGCCGAGACCGGCGTCCTCGACGGCCAGCGTGACGGCGCCGGCTTCGGATCCGAGTCGCACGGTGATCGGCGTGTCGGGCTCGCTGTACTTGCAGGCGTTCTCGAGGAGGTTGTCGAGCAACTGGCCTAGCAAGGCGGGCTGCGCCAGCACCCACCGGGGCGCCCCGTCCGGGATGACCACCCGCAGGTCCGGCCCGCGGGCGTGGGCCGACCACTGCCCCAGGTGGCCCGCGACCCAGCTCGCCAGATCCAGCCGCTCCAGATGGGGCAGCCGCGCCTCGGCATCGGCGCGAGCCAGGAACAGCAGCATCTCGACGATCTGCCGCAGGCGGTGCGCCTGCCCGTGGGCGACGTTCAGCACCTCGCGGTATTCCCCGGCCGGGCGGTCGCGGCGCAGCGCCACCTCGATCTGGCCGAGCATGACGGCCAGGGGCGTCCGCAGCTGGTGCGAGGCGTCGCCCGTGAAGCGCCGCTGCCGCTCGAAAGCCTCCTGCAGCCGGCCGAGCAGGTCGTTGAACGCCCGGCGCAGGTCTTCCAGTTCATCGCCCGTCTCGGCGCCGGGCAGGCGCGCGTTCAGGTCGGCGGCGCCCATCGACCGGGCTGCCTCCGCCATTTGCTGCACCGGCTGCAGCGCCCTCCGGCAGAGGCGTCGGCCCAGCAGCGCCGCCACCGCCAGCACGGCCGCGGACAGGCCGGCCAGTGCCAGGGCGAGGGTGCGCAGCGTCCCTTCCACCCCCCGCAGCGAGACGCCCGCGGTGATCGCGAGGGCGGCGTAGACGGGGCTCGTCGGCCCCCGCGGTTCCTGCTCCTCGCGGCGCTTTCCGTCGCTCGGCTCTCCCGGGGCTGGAAGTAACCGGCGCCACAGGACGCGCCACGGTTCGCCCGCGCGCTCGACCGAATGGCCGCCGCGGTCCCCGGCGCCCGGCGCTTGCCCCGGCAGGTCCTCGGCACCCAGGTTGCGCGAGCCGTCCACCCGCCGCCCCCGGTCGTCGTGGACCGTCCAGCGCACCTCGTCCGGCCCGGCCTCACGACCCAGGGACAGGAGGCGCTCGTGCGGCTCCCACTCCAGGCAGTCCGCCTTGACCTCGGCGGCGGCGGCCAGCGTGTCCAGGGCCGCCTCCAGGCGCTCGTCCACCTGGCGGTACAGGTACGTGCGCGCCAGCAGGTACAGACCGACGGAAAAGCCCGCCATTACCACCGCCAGGGCGGCGAGAAAGAACCAGGACAGCCGCGCCGCCAGGCTCACGGGCTACCCTCCCCAGGCGCGCCGGGCGGATCGCCGAGGACGTAGCCGCGGCCGCGCAGCGTGTGGATCAGGCGCGGCCCGTGTACCTCGAGCTTGCGGCGCAGCTCCTTGACGTGGACCTCCAGCGTGTTGGACACGCCGTCGTAGCGCTCGTCCCAGACCCCCTCATAGATGCGCGTCCGCGACAGCACCTCGCCGGAGTGGCGGAGGAAGAACACCAGCAGGGAGTGCTCCTTGGCGGTCAGGTCCAGGGCGTGGCTCGCCCGCTCCGCCCGCTGCGTGGCCAGGTCGAGGCGCACGTCGCGGTGGGTCAGGAGGATGCCGCCGCCGCGTTCGCCGCGTCGGGCCAGGACGCGCACCCGGGCCAGCAGCTCCTCGAACGCGAACGGCTTGCACAGGTAGTCGTCGGCGCCGGCGTCCAGGCCGCGGACGCGGTCGGAGACGGCGTCACGGGCGGTCAGGAACAGCACCGGCGTGTCGCGGCCGCCCTGGCGGAGGCGGCGGAGCAGGGTGAGGCCGTCCGGGCCGGGCAGCCACCAGTCGAGCAGCACCACGTCCCAGGGGCCGCCCTGCAGGGCGTGCCAGGCGGACTCACCGTCGGCGGCGTGCGCGACGGTGAACCCCTCCTCGCGCAGGCCGCGCACCAGGAAGTCGGCCAGCTCGGCCTCGTCCTCGATCACCAGGATGCGGATGCCCATGCCCTTCCCCTGCCGGGGCGCCGCAGCCCAGTGCGGCGCCCCGGCGACTCGCCGTCGCGCGGGTCACTTGTCCGACTTCTTCTCCTTCTTCTCCTTCTTCTCCTGCTTCTCTTCCTTGAGGATCTTGCCCTTGAGGTCGAGAACGACTTCCACAGTACCGCCGTCGGCGGTCACCACCACCACCTCGTAGCCGTGGTGCGTGCCGTCGCCCTTGATCAGTTCCTCGGCCTTCTTGTGGGTGGCCTTGGGGTACTTCGCCTCCAGCCCGTCGGCGATCGCCCTGGGGAGGTCCTTGACCGGGATCTCCCTCTCGATGCTGACGATCTTGCCCTCCGGCTCGACCGTTACGTCGTGGTGGTGGCCCTTGTACTTCAGGGACACCTCGTAGACGGTCTTGCCGTTCTCCTTCTCCGTGGAGGCGCCGAGCAGTTTGGCGCCGGGGAACTTCGCCTTGACGGCTTTCATGACAGCCTCGGGCACCTTGTCCAGCGGCACCTTCTCCTCGTCCGCGCGGGCGTCGGCCCAGAGCAGGACTGCCGCCACCGCAACCGTCGCCAGGCAAGTGAGCGTGCGCATTTCCCTCTCCCTTCGTGTGGGACCTGTGAAGCGAGGGCCGGCAATCGACCCCTCCCGCCGTCACACGATTCATGATACCCGGGCAGGCTGAAACCACCGTGAACCGAAGATAAAATCTCCCTTAGCGAACGGCCGGCGGGCCGTGTGTTTGCTCCCCGGGCGAGTACAATCGGGTATGAGGTCTGTGATTCCGCTTTGCGAGGAGGGGTGACGATGTCCGAGCGCATCATCGAGCAGGTCCGTTCCGGCTACGCCGCCGTGGCCGGCAGTGGGCTCACCGGCGACCACGCGGGGGTGCGGGCGGTGGCCGAGGCGTTCGGCTACACGCCGGAGGAATTGGCGTCGGTGCCGGCCGAGGCGAACCTGGGGCTGTCGTGCGGCAACCCGACAGCGTTCGCCGGACTGCGGCCGGGCGAGACGGTCGTGGACCTGGGCTGCGGCGGCGGCCTCGACGTGCTGCTGGCGGCGGCGAAGGTCGGCCCGGCGGGCAAGGCCGTCGGCATCGACATGACACCGGAGATGCTGGAGCGGGCGCGAAACAACGCGGCGCGGCGGGGCCTGGCCAACGTCGAGTTCCACCAGGCGCGCATCGACCGCCTGCCGCTGCCGGACGCCTCGGTGGATTGCCTGGTGAGCAACTGTGTTATCAACCTGGCCCCGGACAAGTCGGCGGTCTTCCGCGAGATGTTCCGCGTCCTGAAGCCGGGCGGCCGCGTTGCCGTCAGCGACATCGCCCTCAAGAAGGAGCTGCCGGAGGATCTGGCGCGGAGCGTGGCCGCCTACGTCGGCTGCGTTGCCGGGGCCATCGGCATGGACGAGTACGAGCGCGGTCTGCGCGCGGCCGGTTTCGAGGTGGCGCAGGTGATCGACACGCACAAGGACCTGAACGCTTACGCGGCGGTGGAGGGCCAGGCGGGGTGCTGTTCGCCGGCGATGGACTCCCCGACCGGCCTGCCTCTCGCTGACGCCTGCTGCGGCCCCACGGCGGATGAGGCACCGTCCTCCGAGGTCCACCGGGTCCTCGCGGAGGTGCTGGCGAAGTACGACATCAACGAGTACGCGGCCAGTGTGCAGGTTTACGCCCTCAAGGGGCGCTGAAGAGTAGTGGCGACCCGGCCTTGCGAGCCGCACCCCTCACGGAGAAACTTTTCGCGGCCACAGCCGCCAGTGCCAGGCGCCTTCGCCGACGACGCGGATGTCGCGGCGCTCGAAGCGCCACCACGCCAGGGCGGCCAGCAGCCCCGCCGCCCCGAGCAGGCCGCCAAACCAGGCGCCGTTCAGGCCCAGGATCGCCTCGCCGCTCTGGTAGTAGGCGAGGGGGGAAAGGCGAGCGATGGTCTCCAGGTCCTTGTCGAGGCGCGCCAGCGTGGTCAGAAAGAAACTGACCAGCAGCACCATGCCCGCCGCCATGGCGGCGACGCGGCGCGAGGGCAGCACCATGCTCAGCAGCAGCGCCAGGGCGCCAAAGAAGAGCAGCACGGCCAGGAGCGACAGGTAGGGCAGCGCCATCTCCGCCCACCCGACGGCGAGCGCCGACCGGGCCATCATCACGACGAAACCCAGCCACGACAGGGCCAGGATGGCGACCGGGCCGGCCGCGAAGGCCAGTACGCGGCCGACGAACAGGGCGGTGCGGCTGACCGGGTGGGCCAGTAGTAGATCCAGCGTGCCGTTCTCCTCGTCGGCGGCGAGCAGGCCACTGCCGGCCAGCACCGCGAAGACGCCGAGGACCAGCGGCAGGAAGGAGAAAAAGCCGATCGACAGGAACCCCTCGGGACGGGTCAGCTTGGCGGGGTCGCCGAGCGCGCGCATGAAGTTGGCCGCCGAGCCCTTCAGCATTTGCCGGACCTGTTCCTGGTTCTCCATGAGCACGTCGTAGCGCGCCACCGTCATCAACCCCAGCAGGAACAGGATGACGCCCCAACCGAGGATCTGTCCCCGCAGGCGGGCCAGCGCGTAGCGGAAAATGGTCAGCATCTCAACGCTTCTCCTGGCGGTCGCCCTCGTAGTAGGCCAGGAAGACCTCTTCGAGGGAGGGCCGCTCGGTTTCAAAATCGCTCACCGGGTAGACGGCCAGCGCTTTGAGGAGTTTGTCCATCTCTCCGGTCACTTGCAGCAGCACACTCCCCCGGTCGTCCCGGGAGAGGAGTTTCACGCCGGGGATGCCGTTCAGCATCAGGGTGTCCGGCGGCTGGCGGAAACGGACGCGCACCCGGCGCACCGCTCGGTCGAGGAGTGCCGCGGTCGAGGCCACTTCCACCACGGCACCCCTGCGGATGATGACCACGCGCTCCGCGATCTCCTCGATCTCGCTGAGGATGTGGGAGGAGAAGAAGACGGTGGCGCCGCCCGCGCGGGCCTCGGCGACCAGGCGCAGCACCTCCTGCTGTCCCAGCGGGTCCAGGCCGCTCGTCGGCTCGTCCAGCAGGAGCAGTTCCGGGCGGTGCATCAGGGCCTGGACCACGCCGACCTTCTGCTTGTTGCCCTTGGAGAAGTTCTTGATGGGGGTCTGCAGGTCGAGGCCGAGCCGCTCGGCCAGCCGCCGCACGAAGGCCCAGTCGGCCCGGCCGCGGCGCAGGCGGTTGAAAAAGCGCAGGGCGCCTTCGGCCGTCAGGTTGTCGTCCAGGCGCAGCTCGCCCGGGAGATACCCGACGCGGGACCGCACCGCCACCGGCTCGACCTGGGGGTCCAGGCCCAGCACGCGCACGGTCCCGGCGCTGGGGCGGATCAGGTCGAGCATGCAGCGGATGGCGGTCGTTTTGCCGGCGCCGTTCGGTCCCAGGAAGCCGACGATCTCGCCGCCGCGGACCTCCAGATCCACGCCGCGCAGCGCCCGGACTTCCCCGTAGGACTTGCTCAACCTCTGGGTCAGCAGAGCCGACGGCATGCTCATGGGAGGATCCGATCTGTATGTGCCTCGGACGCCAGGCTCTCCAGGAGATCGAACAGGACGCCGCTCTTCCGGACAAAATAGAGAAGAAAAGAGGAAAGGAAAGGCGTCTTCGCCCGTGCCGTCGAGGGCGGCCGGCTGCTGCCTGGCACGCGGGTTGCTATCCTTTTCTGCTTGCTCTGTGCCGTCCGAGAGAATATGCTGAATCCGACCGAAAGCTCTCACCGCGCCCGGCGCATCCGGGTGCCTGAACATCCCGCCGGCCGCCGCCCGCCTGCCTGCCATTTGAGGTCACGCATGCCGCGAGTCATACCCTTGGGGACCGCCAGCGCCCTCGCCCTGATTCTCTGCACCGGCGCCCTGCCGGCACAGGCCCCTGCACCGGCCCGTCTGGTCGTCCACCCGCCCGCGCTCGAGCTGCACGGCCCCGATGCCCGCCACCGCCTCCTCGTCAGCGCCGTCGCCGCCGACGGCAGCGTGACCGATGTCACTACGAAGGCGACTTTCCGGAGCGCCCAGCCCGGCGTGGTCGCCGTCGCCGCCGGCGGCGAATGCACGGCCGCGGGCGATGGCGACGCCCAGGTCACCGTGAGCTACGGCGGCCGTTCGCTGGCTGTGCCGGTCGCAGTGCGCGCGGCCCGCGCGGAGCGGCCGCCGACCTTCGTCAATGACGTGCAGCCGCTGCTGACGCGGCTGGGCTGCAACCAGGGCGCCTGCCACGGCAAGGGCTCCGGGCAGAACGGCTTCCGCCTGTCATTGCGCGGTTACGCCCCGGAATGGGATCACGACTGGATCACCCGCGAGTTCCACGGCCGCCGTGTCAACCGCGCCGCCCCCGAGGCCAGCCTGCTGCTGCGCAAGCCGCTCGGCCAGGCCCCGCACGAGGGTGGCAAGGTCCTGCAGGAGCGCAGCCGAGGGCACCGTCTCTTGCTCGACTGGATCCGCGGCGGCACCCCTGGCCCGCAGAAGGACGACCTCTCCGTCCAGCGGCTCGAAATCCTGCCGGGCGACCGCCTGATGCGCCCCGGCCAGGTGCAGCAACTCCTCGTCCGGGCCGAGTTCAGCGATGGCCGCAGCAAGGATGTCACCTGGCTGACGCAATTCAGTTCCGGCGACATCAGCGTGGCCGAGGTGGACGCCAGCGGCAAGGTCCGCATCGTTCGGGCAGGCGAGACGACGGTCCGGGCCACGTTCATGGGCCAGGTCGGCGTTGTCCTCCTCACCGCCCCGCACGAGCAGCCCGTCAAGCCCGAGCTGCTGGCGAAGCGCAACAACGTCATCGATGAGCACGTCTTCAACAAGCTCGCCGCCCTGCGCATCGAGCCATCGGACCTGTGCAGCGACGAGGCGTTCCTGCGGCGGGCCATGCTCGACACCCTTGGCACCCTGCCGACGCCGGAGGAAGTGCGGGCGTTCCTGGCCGACAGGGCACTGGACCGGCGCGCGAAGCTGATCGACCGGCTGCTGGAGCGGCCGGAGTTCATCGACTTCTGGGCGTTGCAGCTCGGCGACCTCCTGCAGAACCGCAAGGAGGCCGACCACGACGTGCGTGGCACCAAGGGAGTGCGCGCCTTCCACGAGTGGCTGCGTCGGCAGGTGGCGCTCAACCGGCCGTGGGACGAACTGGCCCGCGACGTGCTGACCGCGACCGGCACGACGACGGAGAGCCCCGCGGTCGGCTACTTCATCGTCACGGTCGGCGAGCAGCGCCACGCCGAGCGCTCGACGGTGGTGGCGTCGGCCGCCCAGACCTTCCTGGGCACGCGCATCGGCTGCGCCCAGTGCCACAACCACCCGCTGGAGAAGTACACGCAGGACGACTACTATCACTTCGCCGGCTACTTCTCGCGCGTGAAACTGCAGCGCAAGGACCCGAAGCAGGGGCCGACGAAGCTGGAGGCTGCCCACCCGGACGCGAACGAAAACAAGCGGCCGGTCGGCGTGGTGCAGCCGCGGACGGGGCAGTTCCTCAAGCCGCAGCCGCTCGACCGCTCGGCGACCGACATCAAGCCCGGCGAGGATCCGCGGCGGGCGCTGGCGGCGTGGATGACGGACCCGAAGAACGAGTATTTCGCCGGAGCGATGGTGAACCGCCTGTGGGCGCACTTCTTCGGCGCCGGCCTGGTCGAGCCGGTGGACGACCTGCGGGCGAGCAACCCGCCGACGAACCCGGCCCTGTGGAAGGCGCTGGTGGGGGAGTTCGTTGGCCATCGCTTCGACCGCAAGCATCTGATGCGACTGCTGCTGAATTCGCGGGCGTACCAACTTAGCTCGACGACGAGGCTGATGAACGAGAAGGACACGCGGTTCTACTCGCACTATTACGCCCGGCGTCTGTCGGCCGAGGTGCTGCTGGACGCACTGGCGCGGAGCACGGGGGTGGCGGACGAATTCCCGGGCTACCCGGTCGGCGTGCGGGCGGTGCAGATCCCCGACCCGTCGCTGAAGTCGTACTTTCTGTCGCTGTTCGGCCGGTCGGAGCGGCTGACGGCGTGCGCCTGCGAGCGGACCGGCGAGGTGACGATGCCGCAGTTGCTGCACCTGCAGAACGGCGACAGCGTGGTGCGCAAGGTAAGCGCGGCGGGGGGTCGGCTGGCGGCGCTGCTGAAGTCGGGCAAGACCGACGCGCAGGTGGTCGAGGAGTTGTTCCTGGCGACGCTGTCGCGGCTGCCGACGGCGGCGGAAGTGGGGGCGGTGCGGGCGGCGCTGGCCGAGGGCGACCCGCGTGAGGTGGCGCTGCGCGACGTGTACTGGGCGCTGCTGAACTCCAAGGAGTTCGCGTTCAACCATTGAGTGGGCACGTTTAGCCGCGA
>JBBRPS010000113.1:0-17052 GCA_038227745.1 Gemmatales bacterium
GGCGATCCTGCAGGTGCGGGCGGACCACCTGAGCGAGGACCAGCCGCTGGAGGCGTTCTGGCAGCGCCGGCAGGCGGCGGCCACGGGCCAGCGCCCTTACCGCCGTGCCGGCTGATTACGAACCATGTCGTGCGCCCCCTCTCCGGCTGGGGAAGGAGGGTAGTTTGGAGAGGCGCGGGGCGAACGCGAAACGGCAAGCCAGGTCCCGACCGCTGGAATATCATCACCGGCCTTGACACTTCGCGCGATCGGGCATACCCTCCCGACGCGGCCGGGAAGGTGGGCCGCCGTTCCTCTGCGGAGGACAGGAATCAGCGCGGAAGGGAGTCCTCACATGACGACGCACGGAGTGCCTCTTTGTGACCTGCACGGCCAGTACCGGGAACTGGCGCCCGAGATCCAGGAGGCGCTGGCGCGCGTGCTCGCCTCCGGCCAGGTGATCCTCGGCCCGGAGGTGACCGCCCTGGAACAGGAGGTCGCCCGCTACTGCGGCGCCGGCTTCGCCGTCGGCTGCGCCTCCGGCACCGACGCCCTCTCCCTCGCCCTGCACACGGTCGGCGTCGGCCCCGGCGACGAGGTCATCCTGCCCGCCTTCACCTTCTTCGCCACCGTCGGCTCGGTCTGCCGCACCGGCGCCCGCCCGGTCCTCGCCGACATCGACCCCGCGACCTGCAACCTCGACCCGCTCCAGGTCGAGAACAAGATCACCGAGCGCACCCGCGCGATCATCCCCGTCCACCTGTACGGCCAGTGCGTGGACATGGAGCCGCTGTGGAACGTCTGCGAGCGGCACAACCTGCCGATCCTTGAGGACGCCGCCCAGGCCATCGGCGCGGAGTACCAGGGCAAGCGTACCGGCACGCTCGGGGCCATCGGCTGCTTCAGCTTCTACCCGAGCAAGAACCTCGGCGGCTACGGCGACGGCGGCATGGTCGTCACCAACGACCCGGACTGGGCGGCGCACATGGCCCGCCTCCGCGTCCACGGCATGGAGCCGAAGTACCACCACAAGTATCTCGGCTGGAACGCCCGCCTCGACGCGCTGCAGGCGGCCATCCTGCGCGTCAAGCTGCCCCACCTCGACCGCTGGACCGAGGGCCGGCAGGCGGCGGCGCAGCGCTACGACGCGCTGATCGAGGAGCACCACCTCGGCGGCTTCCTCGAACGGCCCGTCGTCCGCCCGCACCGCCGCCACGTCTTCAACCAGTACGTGGTGCGGGTGCGCAACGGCCAGCGCGACGCCCTGGTCAAGCACCTGCACGGCGAGAAGATCGGCTGCGAGATCTACTACCCGATCCCCCTGCACCGCCAGGAGTGCCTCGCCCACCTCGGCCACGGCGAGGGCGACTTCCCCGCCAGCGAGGAGGCCAGCCGCACCGTCCTGGCCCTGCCGATGTTTCCGGAACTGACTCTGGAGCAGCAGCGGCGCGTGGTCCAGACCTGCGCCGCCTTCCTCCGCAAGCGCACCCGCCTGGCGGCGTGAGGAGGCCCGTTTGACGAACCCGAACGCCCCTTCCGCCGCGCGGCGGCCGACCTTCTGGCTGCTCTTCTGGCCGGCGCTGGCGGCGGCCGCCCTGCACCTGGCCTTGCTGGCCAGGCAGGTCGCCCGCCACCGCGGCGACCTGTCGGCCCTGGTCTGCGTCGGCTCGGGCTGGGACGGGATGCCCCCCTACGAGGCCGTCACGACTCCGGTCAGCCGGTACGGCTACGACGGGCAGTTTTACTACGCCCTGGCCCGGCGGCCGTGGGGCTGGCACGTCGAGGGCCTCGACCGCCCGGCCGCCCGGCACCTGCGCATCCTCTACCCCGCGGTGTGCTGGCTGTGCAGCGGCGGCGAGGCTCGGTTGCTGTTCTGGGTGATGCCGGCGGTCAACCTGGCGGCCATCGGCGCCCTGGCCGGCCTGGGCGCCTGGCTGGCCCGGCGCCACGGCCTGAGCCCCTGGTGGGGGTTCCTCTTACCGATGGCGCTCAACGTGGGGCTGCCCGCAATGCGCGACCTCACCGACCCGCTCTCCACCCTGGCGGTGGCCGCCCTGCTCGGCGCCTGGCTGGTTCGGACGCCGGCGTGGGTGCTGACCGCCTGCGCCGCGGCCGCGCTGTTCAGCCGCGAGCAGAACGCCGCCATCGTCCTCCTGCTCATCGCGGCCGCGCTCTGGGGCGGCAGGCGCCGGGCGGCCTGGGGGTTGCTGGCCGCCGCCGCCGCCTGGGCGGGCTGGGTCGTCGCGCTCCGCCTCCTGTACGGAGTGTGGCCGTTCCCGCCGCGGCAGGGGAACTTCGACGGCCCCCTGGAAGGCTACCTGTTCCGTTGGACGCACCTGGGATACCCGAGCGGGACCCGGCGAGAGACGGTGATGCACCTGGTGGCCATGCTCGGCCTGACGCTGCAGAGCGGACTCGCCGTCTACTTCCTCCTCCGTGCGCCGGCCGGGGAACGCCTCATGCCGGCGGTGGCCCTGGCAGGCGTGGCGCTCGCGGCGTTCGCGGGCCTGCTCATCTACGAAGACATGTGGAGTTACGGTCGTGTCCTCGTCTGGCTGCCGCTGGGGCTCTGGCTGACGAGCCTGCGGGCGCGGCAAAGGTGGGTACTGCTCCTCCTGACCATTAACGTTTTCCCGACCCTGGTTCTGGGCCGCGTCGTCTGAGCGCGGGGTTACTGCCCGCCGTCCCGCAAGGACATGCCCAGTTCCGCGAGCCGCTGCCGCAGGGCGGCGGTGTTCTCCTCCGCGACGACCAGCGCCATTGGCCCCAGCCGCCCCTCGATCAGCGCGCGCGTGCCCGGCCACTGCACCAGGCCGTCCGCGATCTCGGCGCTCGGTGCGTGCAGGACCAGCAGGCGCTTCAGCGACAGCGGCGGCAGGTCGGCGCCGGCGAGCAGCAGTCGCGCCGCCGCGGACAGCGGCTGACCGCTGCGCTGCTGCGACCACGCCTCCAACCCCAGCAGGGACAGGCCGTTGTCTCGGCTGGCCCCGACGGACGCCGGCGTCAGGCGGTAGAAGCGCCGCCCCGTGACGCCGTGGCGCTCCACCGGCTCGGCGAAGCGCTGCACCTCCGTCTCCAGCAGCAAATCGGACCGGGCCAGGTCGATGGACAGGGTGACGCCGTCGGCCTCGACCTCGACGCACTTCTCCGGCGGCAGCCCATAGTCGCGCGTCGCCGCCAGGCGGAAGTGGCGGTAGTCGATGTCGCTCTCGCGCGCGACCACGGCGAGGCGGTCCGACAGGCGCAGCGCGGGCAGGCCGCGCGCCAGCGCCTCGTTGAGATCCTCGGCGCTGTTGAACTCGAAGAGGGCCGCCGCCGCGTAGATCTGGATGCGGTCGCGCTTGTCGGCCCAGGTCCGCAGCGAGTTGACGACGGGGTCCGGCGTCGGCTTCATGCCGTGGCGCTGGAGCGTCTGCAGGATCGTCTCGAACGTCTCCCCCGACTCCAGGGCGCGGTAGACGCTCTCCGGCTGCAACTGGAGCGTGCAGGCCGCGCCCAGTCCTTTCCAGGTGGCGAACCGGCCGAGGCGGGCGACCAGCCCCGGCGAGAGCCCCTGGCGGTAGACGAGGATTTCCAAGTTCGGCTGCACCAGCAGCGTCTGTGGGAAGGCCGGCGCCACGGGCGCCTCGCCCCCTCCCAGCAGCCAGCGGCCTACCGGGGAGAGCCGCACGGCCCATTCGCCCTCCGGATCGCAGGCGGCCTGCACCAGGCGCAGCTGGTACGCCAGCCCCAGCAGGAACGTGCCGAGGCCGGCGCCCTCGCCCTGCGGCCCCTGCCAGTACGGGTGGCGTTCCAGCAGCCAGCGCTGCAGGGCGGTGGGCCGCGCCCAGCCGTCGGCGGGCAGGCGCGTCAGCAGCAGCAGCGCGAGCAGGTAGGCCGAGGGGTACGGGTTGCCCGGCGCCTGGCCGCCGTTCCAGCCCTCCTTGACGTTCCAGGCATCGACGCGCAGGAGAGTCCCCCAGAGGGACGCCACCGCGGCGGGCAGTCCCTCCTCCCACGAATCCGGGTACGGCCCCGCCCGCAGCTCGCCGTCCACCTCGCGCAGCAGCCCCTCTCCCAGGGCCAGCTCCACCGCGAGCAGTCCCGGGTCCGGCACGCGAGTCAGCTCGTCCTGCGGTGGTGTGTTGAGCAACCCGTCGGCCTGCAGACGCTCCAGGTCGCGCTTGAAGAAGCCGCCCTGCTGCGTCCGGCGCAGCGGCCCGGCCGCCACCTGCTGCCAGAGCGCCCCCAGGCGCAGCAGCACGTCCAGGCCGTCGGCCTCGTGGGGGGCCGTTGAGCGCGGCACGGTGACGGCGCCGGGACACTCCGGGAGGCCGAGGTCCGCCTGCGACAGGCGCGCCGTGATGAGCGGGTGGGCGAAGACCGTCGGCCGCATGCCGCTCCCTTGCCCGAGCCACTGGTCGAAGTCCCTGAGCCGCGCCGCCGGTGGGGGCAGCACGCCGTTGGCGCCCTCGGAAAGCTTGAGGTCTGGGTGGAGCAGCCCGGCCTGCAGAAGGTGGACGACCGGCGCCAGTCCGTCGGGGTGGCCGAGCGCCACGAGCAGCTCGACGAGATTGCCGACCGCCCAGCGCGGCTGCCGGCTGTGGCCGATGAGGGCGAGGAGTTGCCGGCCGGCCGGTTCGAGGTCGGCGAGGCGACGGTCGAGGACGGCGGCGTTCTGGACGGCGGCGAGGCTGCGCTCGATGAGCTCGTCGGTGGGCCACTGGTTGCGCGGCTTGAAGAGCCGGCCGGCGACCTCGCGCAGCAGCGGCTCGTCGTAGCACTGCAGGGTGCGGCGGAGGCGGTCGGACCAGGCGGCGGGGTCGGTCGGCATGCTAGATCACCGCGGGGGTGTGTCCCATGCGCTGCAGTTCCTGGACGACCGCGTCCACGCGCCCGGGCCGCACCAACAGGACGCGGTCCGCCAGCCGACCGACGATGTCCTGGGCGAGCTTGCGGCTGGCGAGCAGCTCCTCGGCCAGGACGACGTCCTCCGTCTGGATGAGGCAGACGCGGCGGTGCAGTTTCACGGGGATGCGGGCTTTGTCCATGTGTTTCCAGTGCGGGCGTTGACGCCGCTGCAGGCCCGGCATGTTCCGGGTTCGTGGGCGACTCGCTCCGCGAGTCGCGGTCTGCCCTGCGAGCGACTCGCGGAGCGAGTCGCCCACGAACCGCGCTCTAACCGACGGCGGGCACCGGGGCGAGCGAGACCGATTCGCCCAGCATCTCGGCGCCGTCGAGAATGCTGTAACTGTACCCCTGCTCCGTCAGGAAGAGCTGGCGGTGGTGGGCAAAATCCAGCTCGCGCGTGTCGCGCGTCACCAGCGTGTAGAAATGGGCGATGTCGCCGTTCGCCTTGGGCCGCAGGATCCGCCCCAGGCGCTGCGCCTCCTCCTGCCGCGAGCCGAACGTGCCCGACACCTGGATCAGCACGTTGGCGTCGGGCAGGTCGATGGCGAAGTTGCCCACCTTCGACAGGATCAACTGCTTGACCTCGCCGCGGCGGAAGCGGTTGTAGAGCGACTCGCGCTCGCCGTTGGGCGTCTGCCCGGTGATGATCGGGATGTCGAAGCGCTTCTGCATCTGGCGGAGCTGCTTGAGGTACTGGCCGATGATGAGCACCTGCTTGTCGGCGTAGCGGTCCAGCAGGCGGGCGACGACCTCGTCCTTGGCGAGGTTCTCGCTGGCGATGCGGTACTTGTTGCGCCACTCGGCGACGGCGTACTCCATGCGCAGCGGCTCGGGCAGAGCGACGCGCACCTCGCAGCAGTTCGCCTCGGCGATCCAGCCGCGCGTCTCCAGCTCGCGCCACGGCACGTCGTACTTCTTCGGCCCGATCAGGCTGAACACGTCCTCCTCGCGGCCGTCCTCGCGGATCAGCGTCGCCGTCAGCCCCAGCCGCCGCCGTGCCTGGATGTGGGCCGTCACGCGGAACACGGGGGCCGGCAGCAGGTGGACCTCGTCGTAGATGATCAGCCCCCAGTCGCGCTGGTCGAACAACTTGAAGTGGGGGAACTCTTCCTTCTTGTCGGATCGGTGCGTGAGGATCTGGTACGTCGCGATGGTGACCGGGCCGATTTCCTTGGTCTCGCCCGTGTACTCGGCGACGTCCTTCTCCGCCAGGTCGGTCTTGTCGAGGATCTCGCGCTTCCACTGCTTGACGGCGGTGATACTCGTGGTCAGTACCAGGGTGGAGCGCTGCACCTGGGACATGGCGACGATGCCGACGATGGTCTTGCCGGCGCCGCACGGCAGCACGATCACGCCGCTGCCGCCGCGCACGTCGCCGCCGGCGTAGAAGACGTCGGCGGCCTCGCGCTGGTAGTCGCGGACGTAGAACGGCAGGCCGGACCGCATGAGCTTGCGGAGCTGCGTCGGCAGCGAGGCGCCTTCGGTGTAGCCGGCCAGGTCCTCCGCCGGGTAGCCGACGGCGATCAGGGCCTGCTTCAGGACGCCGCGGAACGCCGGGTCGATGGCGAAGCTCTCGGGACTCAGGCGGTCGCCGAGGTAGTCGCGGACCTTGGGCTGGCGGGCCAGCTCTTCCAACAGCGGCCTGTCGGTGCAGACGAGCCGCAGCCGTTCGCCGTCGCGCTCCAGCCGGACGCGGCCATACCTGCCGACCTGTTCTGTGATGTCGGTGATGAGGTTGGTCGGCAGGGGGAACTTGCTGTAGCGGCGCAGGGCCTCGACCATGGCCTCGGCGGTCAGGCCCGCGGCGGCGGCGTTCCACAGCGAGAGCGGCGTCAGCCGATACGTGTGGATGTGTTCAGGGCTCTTCTCCAGTTCCGCAAAGGGGGCCAGGGCGTCCCGCGCTTCGGCGTAGCGCGGGTTATCGACCTCGACCAGGACCGAGCGATCCCCCTGTACGATGAGCGGGTTGGTGGGATCGTAATGCATTCGTTGCCTGTTTCTCGTAACGAAGGCGGGGGCGGACCGCAAAAAGGGAAGTTTAGTGGGATGGCGGGGGGCGTGCAAGCCGAAGTGGCGCCGGCGTGCCCCGCGCCGTCTGCCGTTTCCCGGCCCGGGTGAGGGGGAAACGAGCGCGCCGCCGAATTTGCTTCTGCACGGCGACCGGCCGCGATACCATGTATTATAAACCGACGTGGCACGTCCCGTAAGGACCGCCGCGCGACCCGGCCGGAGCCGGGGAACGCCTTTCGCCCCCGCGCGGGACGAGGAACCCACCCCTATGGACGAACGTCACGGCACCCCCCAGGGCGAGCCCCTCCCGCCCGCGAGCGCCCACGAAACTCCTCCCTCCGCCGCGGCCCCGGGCCCGGTCCCACCGCCCCCGCTGGAGGTGACGACGCCAGAGCCGCAGTTCCTCTCGGGCGCTCCAGGGGGGACCGACGAACTCAGCGGTGGCCCCGTCCTCCTGCTTCCGGATGCACAGTCCAGTCCCGCCGCCCTGGACGGGCCGGCACTGGCCGAGGCCGTCACCGCCGCCCCGGCGCCGCCCGCCCCGGCGCCCTTCGCCCCTGCCGCCGAGGAAGTACCGCCGGCCCCCGTCCCCTCCCTGGAGCAGTCCGATCCGGGGCGCGGGTGGGGTTCGGTCGTCTGGCCCGCTACGTTCTTCCTGCTGGTCATCCTCGCGACGATCTTCTTCTACCCCATCCTGCTCGCGCGCTGGCGCACCATCGAGGGCCGCGCCGAGGCCGAGGCGGCTTATGCCCGGCGCCGCGCGGAACTGCGGGCCGAGGCCGAGGCCGCCGTCGAGATGCTCGACGTCCTCAACAAGCGCGTCAAGCTGACCTCGCTCGGCTTCCGCGAGGTGGTGCGCAAGGTGACCCCCAACGTCGTCAACGTCGCCAACTACCGCGACGCGCACGGCGAGGGCGCCCCGAAGCGCGGGTCCCTCTACACCGACCCGGATAACGAACGTCCCTACCGCCAGACGGGCGTCGGCTCCGGCATCCTTGCCCGCCCCGGCTACGTGCTAACGAACCTCCATGTCGTCCGCGGCGCCGACCGGCTGCGCCTGACCTTCGCGAGCGGACAATCGCTCGGCCTGAACGCGGCCGGGAACGTGCTGGCCGACTCCGTGACCGACCTGGCCGTCATCCGCCTGCCCGCCGACCTGCCCTGCGCCCTGTGCGAGGACGTGAACGTCACGACCGCGTTCGCGGACAGCGACCGGGAGGTCCACAGCGGCGATCTGGTGTTGGCGCTGGGCAGCCCGCTCGGCCTGAAGCAGACGGTGACGCACGGCATCATCAGCGCCAAGGGCCGGTTGCTCGACCGCATCACGCTGGTGGAATTGCTGCAGACCGACGCGCCGATCAACCCGGGGAACTCGGGCGGTCCGCTGTTCGATCTGTACGGCCGGGTGGTCGGCGTGAACGTGGCCATCGCCAGCGACAACGGCGGCAACCAGGGCATCGGCTTCGCCATCCCGAGCAACACGGTCAAAAAGGTTGTCGATGCGCTGATCGAGAAGGGCGAGGTGCCGCGCGGCTACATCGGCGTGGCCCTGAGCGACTTGACGAGAGCGCACGCAAAGAAGCTGGGGCTGAACAAGTCGGGGGGCGTCCTGGTGGCGCAGGTGGTGCCGGAAGAGGCGGCGGCCAGGGCGGGACTGCGTGTCGGCGACGTGGTCGTGCGCTACAACAAGGAGACGCTGGGCGCCATGAACCCGATGCGGCACCTGCGCCAGCGCGTCGTCGAGACGGAGGTCGGCCGCGAGGTTTCCGTGGAGGTCCTGCGCGACGGCCGCCGCGAGACGCTGACGCTGCGGATCGGCAAGCGGCCCCCGGACCTGCCCTGACCATCCGTATTTACCCGGCGGCGCGGAATGGGCTTGCCGTTTCGCGTTCGCGCCACCCGGGTTGACGGCAGCCCCGCTCCCCGTTCGTCTACCGGGTCGGCCTTTGAAGCCGGGAGAGGGAGGGAGCGGCAAGGGAGTATCGATATGGTGCAGTACCAGAACTATGTCGCTGGTTGGCTCGACAGTTCGATTCACGATTTTCTCGGAACCTTTCCACCTCGTTCCAGGAGCACGAAGTACGCATTAATCACATGCCTCGACAGCAATTTCGATCCCCGCTCTCTGCTCGACAAGAGCCCGGAGTTGAAATCCATGGCAACCGACGTAAAGCCGCTCGGGAAAGGTGTACTTCTGCCCACCAGGCGGCTGCTGGAGGCTCATTCACGGAGTCAGCTCTTTTTTGGGTTCGATGAGATATGGTTCTTTCCGAGCGAAAGGATTCAGCCGAAACCGGAGTCAGCATGGCTTGTCGGGCCAGCCAGAATTGATCAAAAGAGGCTTGACGAACTGGGGAGATGGATTTCCCGGAACTCTTGCTCCTTGGCACTTGGGGACGGCGAAGGGTTGAATTTCATCGTGAAGGCACGGGGATTAGTCAGGGATTTGCTCAGCCATTCCGCTGAACAACCGCAGCCCGCCGTGACGCCCTTTGAAACCGCCGATTCTGAATGATGAATGATGAATGATGAATAAAGAGAAACTGCCTGTCTTTCATTCATCATTCATCATTCATCATTCATCATTTCGAGGACTTCCATGAGCGTGCTCGACAGGTTCCGTCTGGACGGCCGGCGTGCCCTCATCACGGGGGCGAGCCGCGGCCTGGGGCGGGCGATGGCCCAGGCGCTGGCCGAGGCCGGCGCCGACCTCGTGCTCGTCGGTCGCGACCCGGAGACGCTGCGCCAGGCCCAGGGCGAGTTGACCGAACTGGGGCGGCGTGTCGATGCCGTCACCGCCGACCTGTTCGAGCCGGCCGACGTCGAGCGCCTGTGCGCCGTCGTGCTCGAGAACCACGGCCCCATCGACGTCCTCGTGAACAACGTCGGCGGCCGGCGCGAGAACGTGCCGCTCCAGGAGCAGAGCGTGGCCGACTGGAAGCGACTGCTGGACCTGAACCTGACGAGCGCCTTCGTCTGCACGCGCGAAATCGGCGGCGCCATGCTGGCGCGGAAGCGCGGTCGCGTCATCAACGTCGCCTCGATCTGCGGCCAGGTCGCGACGCGGAACATCCACGGCCGGCACTACGAGACCGCGAAAGCGGCGCTCGTCGGCTTCACCCGCGCCGTCGCCGCCGACTGGGCGCCCCACGGCGTCACCGTCAACGCCATCGCGCCGGGCGGCTTCATGACCGACGCCAACCGCCGCTGGTTCCGCGAGCGCCCCGCCCTGCAACAGGAGATCGAGTCCGTCATCCCCATGGGCCGCCTCGGCGAACCGGACGAACTCGGCCCGCTCGCGGTCTACCTGGCCGGCGACGCCTCAAGTTACATGACCGGCGCCGTGCTGACCATCGACGGCGGTTACACGCTCTGGTGAGGTGCGCCCGCGCGGACGGCCCGCCCCTTGCATCCCGTACAGCCGCCACCTCGCGGCGCGCGCCGCGAAGTTTTCTCACCGCAGCCGTTGCATTTCCTCCCCCGGTGCTGAATGATGCAGGGTTGGAGGCCGCGGCACGCTCGCAGGCGCGGCCGCCCGTCCGGAGAGGGGAAATCAGTGGCCGGCGGACCTCTCGAAGTCCTGGTGTTCGAGGTCGGAGGCCAGCGCTACGGCCTCCCGGTGGCGGACGTGCGCGAAGTGGTGCGCGCCGTGACGCTGACGCCTCTGCCCCAGGCGCCGGCCATCGTCGAGGGGGTCGTCAACGTCCGCGGTATCCTCGTCCCCGTCCTCGACATCCGCGCGCGCTTCCGCCTGCCGGCCAAGGAGCTCGAGCACACGGACCACCTGATCGTCGCCCGCGTCGGCCGGCGGCCGGTCGCCCTGCGGGTGGATCGCGTGCTGGAACTGACCGCGCTGGACGAGGGCGCCGTCGAGGAAGCCGAGGCCGTCCTGCCGGGCGTCGGGTACCTCGCCCAGGTGGCGAAGTCGCCGGACGGCCTCGTGCTGGTGCATGACCTGCGCACGTTCCTGTCCCAGTCCGAGGCCGCCGCCCTGACCGGAGCGCTGGCCGAACCGTCCGCCGCGGAGGAGACGAAATGCCCATGACCTGGTCGCTGCCGGCTTACGAGGCCCTCGCCCGCTTCGTCGGCGCCCGCACCGGGCTCGACCTGGAGGCTCGCCGCGACAGCGCCGAGGCGGGCATGCGCCGGGCGATGGCCCGGCTCGGGTGCCTCGACCCCGCTCGCTACCTCGAGCGCGTCACGGCCGACGCCCGCGCGTTCGATGACCTCATCACCGAGCTGACGGTGGGCGAGACCTACTTCTTCCGCGAGCCGGGCCAGTTCGAGTTCATGCGCCGCGTCGTCCTCCCCGACGTGCGGCAGCGGCGCGGCGAGGCGCACCGTGTCCGCGCCTGGAGTGCCGGCTGTGCCTCCGGAGAGGAGCCCTACTCGCTGGCCATCCTCTTCGAGGAGGCGGGACTGGGCGACGGGGCGCACCTGCTCGCGACCGACGTCTGCCACACCGCCCTGGCCCGCGCGGAGCGGGGCGTCTATCGGTCGTGGTCGCTGCGCGGCGAGGGGAAAGCGTCGGCCCTGCCCTACCTGGAGGAAGCGAACGACGTGTACCGGCTTGCCGGGCGGATTCGGCGGCGCATCACCCTGCGGCCGCTCAACCTGGCGCGCGACGTCTACCCGTCCTTCGCGACCGGCACCTGGGGGATGGACCTGATTTTGTGCCGCAACGTGCTCATCTACCTCGATCAGGAGACGGTGAGCCTCGTGGCAGGGCGGCTGTATGAGGCGCTGGCGGAGGGCGGCTGGTTGGTGACCGCCTCCACGGATCCGCCGCTCGGCGGACAGGCGCCGTTCGAGGTGGTGGTCGCGCCCGAGGGCCTTTTCTACCGCAAGCGACCGGCAGGCGGCGCGGCCTGGCCCGAGTATGCCGCGAGAGCGGCCGACATGGGCGGAGCCACGGAAGCGCTGGCGGAGCCTGAAGCGGAAACAGTTTCCGTCAGCGCTGGGGAGTTGCCTGACACGGCTGACACAGCCGTGGCACACCCCGGACCGGGCGACTCCGACGCGGCCGAACTGACCCACGGCGCGGCGGACGACGCCGGCGCGGCTGCCCTGGAGGTCCGGGCCCTGGCGAACGTCGAGAGTGGTGAGGCGGAGCGCGTCTGCGCCGCCGCGGCGGCGCGCCACCCGTTCTCGACGGAACTGGCCTACCTGCACGCGGTCCTGCTGCTCGACCTCGGGCGGGACGAGGAGGCGGTGCGGGCGCTGCGGCGCGTGCTCTACCTCGACCGTTCCCTGGCGCTGGCCCACTTCCTCCTCGGCTCGATCCTGCGGCGGCGCGGCGACCTGACGGGCGCTCGCCGCGCGTTCCGCAACGCGCGCGACCTGTCCGCCGCCTGTCCGCCGGACCAGCCGGTATCCCTGTCCGAAGGCGAGGCCGCCGGGCGACTGGCCCGCGCCGCCGACGGCGAACTGGTCCGGCTCGGCGCCATCCCCGGGAGGGCCTCATGAAGCCCACGCGCCGGCCCGGCGAGCCGATCGACTGGGGCCGCATCCGCAAGCGCCTGGCCCGGGCGCTGGAGGCCACCGAGGGCGCCCAGCGCCTCTCCCCGGCGCGCGCCCGCGCCGTGCTTGACGAGCGCGCTCGCGCCCTGGCACACGCCCCCGTGGAGGAGACGGCGGCGGCGAGCGCCCTGGAGGTTGTGGTCTTCGGCCTGGCGGAGGAGCGCTACGCCATTGAGGCCCGGCACGTCCGCGAGGTGGTCCGCCTGATCGAGCTGACGCCGTTGCCCGGGGCGCCGGAATTCCTCCCCGGCGTCACCAACCTGCGCGGGCAGATCCTCGCGGTGATCGACCTGCGCAAGTTCTTCGGCGCCGCTCCCCGGGGCCTGAGCGACCTGTCGCGCCTCGTCGTTCTCGGCGCCGGGCGGCCGGAATTCGGCATCCTGGCCGATACGGTCCACGAGGTTGCCGCGCTGGTGGAAGCGCAGATCCTGAATCCGGAGGCGGCGGTGGCGGGCGTGGGCCGCGATTATCTGCGCGGGGTGACGGCCGACGGCCTGATCGTGCTGGACGGCGAGGCCTTGCTCCAGGATCCGCGGCTGTTCGTGGACCAGGGCGAGGCGGGAGCCTGAACGAGGCGTGCCGGAGGTCGGCGGAGCAGGCACGGGGCGACCGCGAGGGCTGGCCATGACCATCGGCAGAAAAATCGGCGGCGGCTTCGGTCTGGTGCTGCTCATCCTCCTGGCGGTGGAGGCCACCGCCTTCTATGCAACGCTCCGGCTGATCGATACCAGCCAGTTGGTGGCCGACACGCACCGGATGCTGAACCGCTTGCCCAAGCTGCTGAACGCCCTGGTGGACGCCGAAACGCGACAGCGCGGCTATTTGATAACCGGAAAAGAGATATACCTGCGGCCTTACGAACGCGCCTGCGAGCAGATCGAGCAGGAGTTCCAGGCGCTGCGGGAGCGGACCCGCAACAACCCCACGCAGGGACGACACCTCGACGCCCTGGAACCGCTGATCCGGGATCGGCTCCGCGTCCTCAAGGAGAACATCGACCTGCGGAAAACGCGCGACCTGGACACGGTGGCGGAGGCCATCGCGAAAGGCAAGGGCATGGAGGTGATGGAGGCCATCCGCCGGGAGATCGAGCAGATGGAGCGCGCGGAGAAGACCCTGCTGGAGCAGCGCGAAGCGGAGTCGAGAGCAACCATCCAGTGGAGCTACTGGGCGATCGGCCTGGGTACGCTGGTGGCGCTATTGCTGGGTATCGGCCTGGTCTCCTGGGTCGGCCGCGAAGTCGGCGGCCGTACCCGTGCCCTGGCGGAGACGGCCCGGCGCATCGCCGCCGGCGAACTGACGCTCACCGTCGCCGTGGCCGGCAGGGACGAGCTGGCGGCCCTGGGGACGGCGTTCAACACCATGACCGCCAATTTGCGTGCGAAGATCGAAACGGAGAAGAAGGGTCGGACGCGCGTCGAGAGGTTGCTGGAGAACATCCGCGAGGCGGGCGGCCAGTTGGCGGCGGCGTCGACGGAGATCCTCGCCGGCACTGCCGAGCAAGCCGCCGGAGCGCGCGAGCAGGCGGCGGCGGTGGCGGAAACGGTGACGACGGTGAACGAGGTGGCGCAGACGGCCGAGCAGTCGGCGCAGCGGGCGCGCGGCGTCGGCGAGGCGGTGCAGCGCACCACCGAGGTCGGCAAGGCCGGCCGCAAGGCCGTCGAGGACGCGCTGCGGTCCACCGCGGCGGTCAAGGAGCAGGTGGAGGCGACCGCCGAGAGCATCCTGACGCTGGCCGAGCAGGCGCAGGCCATCGGCGAGATCATCGCCACCGTCAACGACATCGCCGAGCAGACCAACCTGCTGGCCCTCAACGCCGCCATCGAGGCCTCCAGGGCCGGCGAGCACGGCCGCGGCTTCGCCGTCGTGGCCGGCGAGGTCAAGGCCCTGGCCGACCAGTCCAAGAAGGCGACGGCGCAGGTGCGGCAAATCCTCGGCGAGATCCAGAAGGCGACCAATGCAGCGGTGCTGTCCACCGAGGACGTGACGCGTGGCGTGGCCGAGGCGCTGAAAGTCAGCGAGCAGGCGGGCGAGGCGATCAAGTCCCTGGCGGAGACACTGGCGGAGGCGGCACGGGCGGCGGCGCAGATCGTGGCGTCGGTGGGGCAGCAGGCGGTGGGCATGGGCCAGATCCACCAGGCCATGAAGAACATCGACCAGGTCGCCAAGCAGAACGCCGTCGCCACCCGCCAGGCCGCCGAGGCCGCCGAAAACCTCAACGCCCTCGGGACGCGCCTGGCCGGCCTGCTGGCGGAGTGAATGGTGGAGCGGCCCAGATGCGGGCCGCGCGGACGGGTTCTACCGCGCGGCGAGGGACACTCATGACGGTCGGCAAGAAAATCGCAACCGGCTTCGGCGCAACGATGGCGATTCTGGTCATCATCGGCTTCTTCTCGTACCGCAGCACGGCCAAGTTCATCGAGACGAGCGGCATGGTGGCCCACACGCACAAGGTCCTCGGCCGACTGCGGAACCTGCTCGCGGCGATCCTCGACGCCGAGACCAGCCAGCGCGGCTACATCATCACCGGCTCGTTGCCCTTCCTGGAGCCTTACAAGCACGCCAAGGTGGAGGCCGGGCGCGAATTGCAGGAGCTGCGCGCTCTCACGTCCGACAACGCCAGACAGAAGCCGCACCTCGACGCCCTCGAAGCCCTCATGGCGGCGCGGTTCGCCGCGCTCGACAAACATGCCGCCATGCGGGAAGATTTCAAAACGATGGAGCCTATCGCCGAGTCCATCCGGAAGAGCAACGCCAACCAGGTGATGGGCGACATCCGCAAGGAGATCGTCGCGATGGAGTCCGAGGAGGAGAGGTTGCTGAAGATACGCGACGACGAAGCACAGGCGAGTGGGCAGAACACGTACTGGACGATCGGGCTGGGGACCGCGCTGGCGCTGGTCTGCGGGGGCGGGTTCTTCCTGGTCCGCTCGATCACCGTGCCGCTGCGCGAGGCGGTCGGCCAGCTGGCCTCGGGCAGTGCCGAGTTGCTCGCCACGACCGCCGAGCAGGCGGCCGGCGCCCAGGAGCAGGCGGCGGCGGTGGCCGAGACGGTGACGACGGTGGACGAGGTGGCGCAGACGGCCGAGCAGTCGGCGCAGCGGGTGCGCGGCGTCGGCGAGGCGGTGCAGCGCACCACCGAGGTCGGCAAGGCCGGCCGCCGGGCCGTCGAGGATTCGCTCAGGGCGACGGGGGCGGTCAAGGAGCAGGTGGAGGCGACCGCCGAGAGCATCCTGACGCTGGCCGAGCAGGCGCAGGCCATCGGCGAGATCATCGCCACCGTCAACGACATCGCCGAGCAGACCAACCTCCTGGCCCTCAACGCCGCCATCGAGGCCTCCAGGGCCGGCGAACACGGCCGCGGCTTCGCCGTCGTGGCCAGCGAGGTCAAGGCCCTGGCCGACCAGTCCAAGAAGGCGACGGCGCAGGTGCGGCAGATCCTCGGCGAGGTGCAGAAGGCGACCAACGCGGCGGTGCTCTCGACGGAGGACGTGACGCGCGGGGTGGCCGAGGCGCTGAAGGTCGGCGAGCAGGCCGGCGAGGCGATCAAGGCGTTGGCCGAGACGCTGGCCGAGGCGGCGCGGGCGGCGGCGCAGATCGTGGCGTCGGTGGGGCAGCAGGCGGCGGGCATGGGCCAGATCCACCAGGCCATGAAAAACATCGACCAAGTCGCCAAGCAGAACGCCGTCGCCACCCGCCAGGCGGCTCAGGTGGCCGAGGGCCTCAACACCTTGGGGGCGCGGCTGACGCGGCTCATCTCGGGGTGAGCCGGAGCAGTTTGCGTTCGCGTATAGCAGGGGGCGCACTTTGGAGTGCGGCGCTCAGCGCCGCTTTCTTTCTTTTTTCTTTTTCGGGACTGGGGCAGGGCGGCGGCAAAGAAAGAGAGAAAGCGGCGCTGAGCGCCGCACTCCAAAGGAACCCCTCTATCGCCCCCAGCTCGCCGGAGAGTTCGCACAGAAGTGGGACGACATGGATAAGAACCACCTGATTCAGCAGCTGATGGCGACCTTCCTCGAGGAACTCGAGGAGCACGTCCGGACGCTGAACGAGAACCTGCTGGTGCTGGAGAAGCGGCCGCCGGAGGAGGAGCAGGCGCGGCGGCTGAAGGCGCTGTTCCGGGCGGCGCACAGCCTGAAGGGGGCGGCGCGGTCAGTCAACGTCGAGCTGATCGAGGGGGCCTGCCACCGCCTGGAGGAGATCCTCGCGGCAGCGCGGGACGGCCTGCTGCCGTTGACCCCGGAGCGGCTGGCCCTGCTGTTCGCCACGGCCGACGGCATCGAAGAAGCAGGGATGCGGTTGCGGGAACAGCAGGATCTGTCCGGGGCGCCACTCGCCGGTTTGCTGTCGCGACTGGACGCCGCCGCCCCGGAGAATCTCTCGCCGGCGAAGCCCGCTCCCCCCGCCGAACCCACTCCCGCCAGTCTGGCCCCGCCGCCGGAGGTGGCGCACGGCCCCCCCACCGCGTCCGGGAGTGTGCGCATCCCGGCCGAACGGCTGGACAGCCTGCTCGCGCGCGTCGGCGAACTGCTGGTGGCGCGGCGGCGGCTGGCGTCGCGGACTGAAGACCTGGCGGCGGTGCGGACTTTCCTCGATCAGTGGCAGGCGGACTGGCGGCACGCCGAGAGAGCGCTGCGCAAGGTCCTCGCGGCAAAA
>JBBRPS010000114.1:0-16988 GCA_038227745.1 Gemmatales bacterium
CGCTGGCGCGTCGGGCTTGTGTGTTTCCAATCGCCTCCGCCCACACAAGCCCGACGCGCCAGCGAGGGGTCCCTCGCTGGCGCGTCGGGCTTGTGTGTTTCCAATCGCCTCCGCCCACACCAGCCCGTCGCGCCAGCGAGGAGATTCCCTCGCTGGCGCGTCGGGCTTGTGTGCCGACCTTGTCTGACGAGGTTATCGCGATCCGCGAGACAGACGCCCGCACGGCGACAGGTCAGCACTCCAGCGGCAGTTCCAGGCGGAAACAGGCGCCGCCCTCCGCGGGGCTGCACAGCGTCAGGGTGCCGCCGAGCAGCCGTGCCCAGCGCTGCGCCAGCGCCAGGCCCAGGCCGACGCCGCCCGCCGTCACGTCCGCCGACCGGCCGCGGCAGAACGCCCGGAAGATGGCCCGCCGCTCGCGCTGCGGCACGCCCGGGCCGCGGTCCTCCACCTCCAGCACCAGGCGGCGCGGCCCGGCCGGCCGCGCCCGCAGCCGGATGTGCCGGTCCTCGGCGCCGCGGCTGTACTTGCAGGCATTGTCGATCAGGTTGCCGAGGATCTGCTGCACCAGGTGGACGTCGGTCACCAGGCCGGCGTCCGGCCCGGCGGTGTTGTCCACGGCCAACTCCTTCTCCGCGTCGTGGCAGCGGGACTGCCAGGTCGCGGCGACCTGGCCGAGCAGTTCGTCCACGCCGACGCGCTCGCGCACCAGCCGCGGCCGCTGGTTCTCCAGCCGCGAGAAGTCGAGGACGTTGCTCACCAGGCGGCTCAGGCGGTCCGTCTCGCCGTTCAGGGTGCTGAGGTATTCCGCCTTGCGCTCCTCGTCCTTGACCAGGCCGCCGGTGAGCATGTCGAGGTAGAGGCGCAGCGTGGTGAGCGGCGTGCGCAGTTCGTGGGTGACGGCGGAGACGAAGCGGATGCGCCGCTCCGACAGGTCGAGCAGCGACCAGCCGCCCAGGCCGACCGCGGCGAGCGCCACCAGCGCCGCCGCCCACGACAGGGCCAGGCCGATGCGCAGCGGCGTCCAGCCTAGCTCGATCACCAGGCCCGCGGCCAGGTCGGGCGGGTCGGCGGGCGGCTCGGGCGGCGCCGGGGGCGGCGCCGGGGCCGAGCCGGGGTCCAGCTCGAGCGGCAGGGCGGTCATGGTGCGCTCGGGGTGCGGCGGGGTGTCGGCGTGCATCGGCAGCAGGCGGGCCTCGGGGAACAGGTCGCGGACCTCGTCGGTCAGCAGCTTCTGGAGGCGCGGCCAGTCGAGCACGATCCCCTGGCAGACCTCGCGCGGGTGCGGCCCCCTGGCCTTGCTCTGCGCCAGCGTCGCCAGGGCCAGGACCAGCGGCCCGCCCGAGCGCGGCCAGCCGTTGAGGACCTCGAGCTGCTCCGCCCAGCGCGTGGTGATGCGCACGCGGCGCGCGGCGACGAGGCGCTCGTGCCCCGGGCGGGCGACCAGCCAGAACGGCGTCATGGGCCCCATGCGCACCAGCACCTGCTCGCGCGTGGACGGCCGGGGCTTGCTGGTCGCGGGCCACGGCACGAGCATGCTGTTGGTGGTGTTCTGCATCACGGCCCAGGCGTTGTCGGCGTACGTCTCCCCCTTGCGATCGTTGTTCAACTGGATGCGTGTCGCGGCCCGGCCGCCGTAGCCGTAATTGAAGTCGCGCTGCTGCCCCTGCTGCGTCAGCAGTTGCGGGTTGATCTCCTGCTGGCCGGGGAACAACTTCTGGTTGGGCGTCTGTGCCCCGTTGGGGAGCAGCTTCTGGCCGAGGGGCTGCTGCGGGTTCACGGGCTGCTGCCAGTTCTGGAGTTTGTTCTCCTTGCCGTCCTTGTGGTTGCCCGCGAGTTGGAGCGGGCTGTCCAGGTTCGCCTCCAGCTCGGCGGTGGCGGCGAGCTGCAGCTCCTGCTGGCGGACTCCCTGCAGCAGCGCCAGGGACGTCGCCGACGAGGCCAGCTCGGCCAGCAGCCGTTTGCGCGTGGGCGTGACGTTGACCGACGAGACGAAGTTTTTCGTGAGCTGGCTCAGCGAGGCGGCCGACAGGACCTGCGGCGAGCCCCAACCCGACCCGGGCGAGGTCTGGAAGTGCAGGAGCATCCAGTCGGGCAGCTCGGCGCTGAGCAACGGCGACGGCTCGAGGACGGCGACCGGCTCGTAGCGGTGGCCCTTGGGGTCGAGGACGATGGGCGGCGTGAAGACGGGGCTGTAGTGGTTGTAGGGCCGGGTGTCCTCGCGCGCCAGCACGGGGGCGATGCGGCTGTCGAGGCGCCACAAGGCCAGGCGCAGGTTGGCGGCGAACTCGGCCTGGGCCTGCGCCTCCTGCTGCTCCTGTTCGCGGCGCCGGGCCTGGCGGGCCTGGTCCTGCTCGCGCTGCCGGACGCGCAGGCGCTCGGCGCGCTGGGACTCCAGGCGGGCGTCGTGCTGCTCCTGTTCGAGGCGGAGGGCGGCGCTGGTGACCCAGCCCAGGCCGCCGGCAACGAGGCCGGTGATGACGAGGAAGCCGGCCAGGCCCCGGCGCTTGCCGCGCAGCCAGTTGCTCATGACGCTTTCTCCGCGGCGGGTTCGCTGACGGCCTGCAGGTCGGGGCTGGCCATGTAGCCCTGGGCGCGGACGGTGAGGATGGCCTCGGGCGTCTGCTGGCCGGAGGGGTCGCGCAGCTTGGTCCGCAGGCGGGCGATGTGCATGTCGATGGTGCGCGTCTCGACGCGCTGCGGCGAGATGCCCCAGAGGCGCGTGAGCAGTTCCTCGCGCGAGACGGCGCGGTCCTGGTTGGCGACCAGGAAACTGAGCAAAACGCTCTCGGTCTCGGACAGTTCGGCGCGCTGTTGTTCGGACCAGCGAACCTCGCGGCGCTCGAAGTCGATCAGGGCGTGGCCGAGGCGGGCGCCGCGGATGTCGCGCGGCCGGCCCAGCGAGCGGCGCAGCACCGCCTCGACGCGGGCGAGCAACTCGCGGGCGGAGAACGGCTTGACGACGTAATCGTCGGCGCCCATCTTGAGGCCGCGGACGCGGTCGTCCTCGGTGCCGCGCGCCGTGAGGATGATGATGGGGAGAGTGGGCCGGACCTTGCGCACCTCGGCGAGGACTTCGAGGCCGTCGCGCCGCGGCAGGAGCAGGTCGAGCAGGACGAGATCGACGCCGAGGCGGACGGACTCCTCCTGCCCGCGGACGCCGTCGGCCGCCTCGACGACCTCGTAACCGGAGGCGCGGAGCGCGTCGCCGATGCCGCGGCGGATGGCCGGCTCGTCCTCGACAACCACGACGCGGGATGTGGGCATGGTCGGCTCTCCCGATGGACGCAAGCCCACCCGGTGCAACGGGTGGGCTTTGGAGCATCACAACCAGTCTACTCCGGGACCGTGATCCCGCGCGTCTTCGCCTGGATCCGCAGGGTCTCGCGCAGGGCGGCGTCGAGCGCCCGGGTGGCCTGGCCCTGAGTGCGCTTCGCCTGCTCGCGGACGTAGGTGTCGCGCTGCACGGTCAGATCGGCGATCTGCTTCTGCAGCCCCGCGCGCTGCGCCGCCATCTCCTTGACGTGCGCGACGCGCTGCGCCGGCGTCATCTTCTTCATCGCCTCGGACAGCTGGACCTCGGGCAGCTTGGCGATGTCGAACTTGGAGTCGTTCTTCACGCGGTCCACCAGATCCCAGTCGTCGCAGCGGTACAGGGCGGTATTCTTGCTGGTGACGCGCAACGCCGCCACGCCCGTCCCCGCCTGGACGGCGTTGGTATCCTGGGCCAGCTGGTTGAGGGCCTTCCCCTTCCCGTCCTTGCCGTAGGCGACGTAGGTGGCGTTGAGCTTGTTCCCCAGCTCGACGATCTTTTTGTCCATCGGGGTGGCGACGGCGACGGCGCCGCGCTCCTGGTCGATGCTGGCGAAACGGCCGCCGGTCAGGCCGGCGAACTCGATCCAGTCGCGGGCGTCGGGATGTTTCGCGTTGCCGCAGAAGATCGGGTTGACGAGGATGCCCTTCGCCTTCGCCTTGTCCGCCGCCTCCTTGAGGGTGACGAGCTTGTCCTGCGAGGCCGGCTCGTTGCCGCACACGAAGATCAGCTTGAGGGCGTCCTTGGCGTCGGACCACTGGAGCTGCTCGACGGCATCGCGGCAGACGCGGGCGACGAACTCGTCGCCGCCGGCGATCTTGAGGGCGAAGAGCTTCTGGTAGAGGGCATCGAGGTCGGTGGTGAGGTCGAGGTCCTTGCGGACCCAGCCGAGTTTCTGGTCGTAGCCGATCGCGGGGGTGCCGCCGTAGCTGAACAGGGCAATGCGCAGGTTGGGCGTCGGCTTAACGCGGGCCAGCTCGTTGACGATGTCCCAGAGCCGGGCGCGGGCGGAGTTGACCAGGCCCTCCATGCTGCCGGAGATGTCGAGGCAGATGGCGATGTCGATGTTCTTGCCGGCCGGCGCGGGGCCGTCCGCCGCGGCGCGGGGCGCGGCGGCGGTGAAGGCTCCGAGGGCCAGTGCGAGGCCGAGCAGGGGAGCGGTGCGTTTCATGACGGGTCTCCTGGAAGAGATGGTTCCCCGAAAAACTCACGTCCGGGCGAGCCGCGGTGCGGCCCTTCATTCACAAGACGTCCGGCGGCGAGCGAAAGATTGCCCGCCACCGGGGCGTCTGCGGTATTGTAACCGGACAAGAGCGCGGGGTGTGTAACGGGTTGGTAACGACAGGGGGAGCCGCCCTCTCCTCCGGGACGGCCTGTAGGGCGGGCACCGCCCACCGCGCTGCGGGGGTGTTGGTGGGCGGTGCCCACCCTACAAGCCTCAGGGGGAAGGTTTTCTCCAAAGCATATCAGGGAGGGATTGGCAGGCTGGACTATTCGCCCTTGAGGAGCCGGTGCAGTTCCGGGAACACGTCCGCAGGCAGGCCCGCGTCGCGGATGTTCTCGCCGAGCTTCTTCACCGCGGCGAAGCGGTAGTTCGCCACCTGCTGCTCGCTGACCTGCAGCAGCGCCGCCACCTCGCGGTTCGGCAGCCCCTTCACTAACAGCAACTCCAGCACCTTGACGCGCAGGAAGTCGCCGCGCTCCTGCCACTGCCGCAGCAACTGGCCAAGGCAGCGGGCGACCGCCTCGCTCTCCAGCTCCCTGCGCTCCTGGCTGCGCGCCACGCTCGACGCCGCCGGGCTGTCGTCGAGCTGCTGGTGCAGGACGTCGCCGGGACTGTCCGAGACGCGGTGCAGCGGGTGCCGCCCCATCCGCCGCAGGTGGTCGGTGAGCTTGTACGAGGCGATCGTGAAAAGATACGTTTGCAGCTCGCGGTTCTCGTCAAAATTCGGCAGGCTGTTGAGGAAGCCGACGAACGTCTCCTGCACGACGTCCTCACTGGAGGCGCGGTCGTGCAGGCGCCGGTCCACGAACGCCAGCAGCCGGCCCTCGTAGCGGGCGATCAGTTGCTCCCAGGCGCGCGCATCGCCCTGGCGGATTTGTTGGATCAGTAAACGGTCGCCTTCCGAGGGCATGGCCGTCCTTTCCGCGCCGCCTCATGCCAGGAGGCACAGGCTGATAAAGGTCACGATCACGACGCCCACGACGCCCCCCAGACCCACCCCCAGGCAGGAGGTGTAGACGCCCTTCGTCCAGTCGTCCAGGCGGATGTAGCCGCCCACGCCCACCAGCAGCGCGAGGATCCCGCCCATCACCTTGCCGAGCAGCAGCATGCGCTCGACCGCGCGGGCATCGCGCTCCACCTTCTGCTGCCGCGCCAGGTCGTCGCGGTTTTCTCGCACCATCTGCAGGTAGCGGGCCGGCGTGACGATGACCGGCAGGCGCCAGCACTGCACCTTGACCACGGGCGCCGGCGGCTCGCCGATGTCCACGTCGTCGAGCTTCTCCATGCGGGCGGTGTCCGCGAGGTGGTCGCGGACGTAGGCGGCGGTCGGCGACCAGAACAGCGGCGGCTCCTGGCGGCGCAGGTAGGCCGTCACCTTCGACCGGGCCTTCTCCAGGGCGTCCTGCTCCGCCTCCTCGCGCGACCGGCCGTATCCCTTCACGTCCCAACTCGCCGACTTGCCCTCCTCCACCTGGACCGGGGCAGGGCGCGGGCGCGGCTTGCCCGCCTGGCACCACTGCGTCGCGCCGGTGCGCACGGTGAGCGAGATCGCCGTCAGAGTGACCAGCACGAAGATGGTGGTTCGCATGGGGTCTTCTCCTCCGTGGGGCCGGGGTCAGGCGTAGCGCAGCCGCAGGCGGCGGCTGCGCGGGGGCGGCGGCTCCTCCCACGGGCTGACGAGCTGCACGATCGCCGCAGCCATCACCAGGGCGCCGACGCCCGATGGGGCGCTGGCCCGCGGCAGCAGGTGGAGCAGCACCAGGACGTAGCCGCACACGCCCGCGGCCAGCACCGAATACAAGCTGAAGCGCTGCGGGCGACGGCGGTCGGCCATCTTCCACCAGCGCAGGGCGAAGAACGCCAGGCCGAAGTAGCTCAGGTAGCACGCCGCCACCGGCAGGTCCGGGCCGTCGCGGAACAGGCCGGCGATCGACCAGCGCGGCCGCAGCACTTGCGGGGCGCCCTCCACCGCGGCCTCGCCCACGCCGGCCGCCTCGGCGGCGCTCGCCTCGGCGCCGAACAGGCTGCTCAGCTGATGGCCCTCGAGCCACAGCGCCTCCAGGCCAATCGTCACGCCGAGGCACATCATCACCAGCCGGCGCCGCCACGAATCTTCCATGCGGACCGTCCACAATTTCGCCGGCACCAGCACCGCCCAGCAGGCGGTCACGGTGAGGAGGAAGTAACGGCCGATCTCGCGCAGGTCGTTCGTCGGCCGCAGCGCCACCGCCGCCCACAGGATGCACAGCAGGGCCGCGAGCAGGGCCGACAGCGCCATGGCGCCGCACAGTTCCGACACGCGCTTGCGCACCGGGATGACCACGGCCAGCACGGTCGGGATCGGCTCGGCGGTCGGGACGGCGGGCGCGGGGGCCGCGGGGCGGGCCGGGGCGGCGCGCGGCGCCTCCTGGCCGTTGAGGGCGGCGACATCGCGGGCCATCTCCGCCATCGTGCGGTAGCGGTGGGCGGGGTTCTTCGACAGTGCCTTGCTGACGATCGGCACGAACTCGAACGGCAGCTTGCTCAGGTCGGGCGGCGCGGTCAGGTGCTTCATCAGGATTTCGCCGACGCTCTCGCCCTCGAACGGCACGCGGCCGGTCAGCATCTCGTAGAGAAGGATGCCGGCGGCGTAGATGTCGATCTGCTTGTTGTAGTTGCCGGTTGAGATCTCCGGGGCCATGTAGTGGACGGTGCCGACGCTCTGCGTCTGGGCGGTGCGCTGGCTGTCGCTCATGAACTTGGCCAGGCCGTAGTCGCCGACCTTGACGACGCCGTTCTCGATGAAGATGTTGGCGGGCTTGAGGTCGCGGTGGACGATGCCGTGGTCGTGCAAGTAGCCGACCGCGGCGGCCAGACCCGCGAACCACTGCCGCGCCAGCTCGGGCGCCAGGCCCTGCGGGTGGCGGTTGAGGATGGTGTTGAGCGTGTCGCCGGCGACGTACTCCATGACGACCCAGTAATCGCCCTGGCGGTCGGTGCGCAGATCGTACAGGTTGACGAGGTTGAGGTGCTTGAAGTTCAGGCACTGCGAAATGCCGCGCAGCTCGATGTCGAGGTTGCTGCGGACCAGCTTGAGCGCCACCTCCTTGCCGCCGTCGCTCAGACCATAGTACACCTCCCCGAAGCCGCCGCGGCCGACGCCGCGCTTGATCGTGTAGCCGTCCAGAGGCCGCTGCCCGGAACTGTAGGTGAACTTCATGGAACACCCCCAAGCGGAGTGACGAGTTACGAGAGCCGAGTGACGAGTGCTGAATAGAAGGAAGCGGAACGGCCAGCCTTCGTTACTCACCCCTCTTCACTTTCCACTTGTCACTTTTCACTCATCGCTGCTTCACCGCCTGCCGACCGCCTCCAACGTCAAGGAGAAGTCGTCGCCGGTGACCGCGGCGCCCGGCTCCAGCGTGCCCCGCTCGCGGCACGCCTGGCCGTTGACGAACAGGTTGCCGGCGTAACGCACGCCCAGGCCGTTCTTCTGGCGGAACAGGACGAGCGGCTGCTTCAGGTCCGGCATGGCCACGTGGACCTGCGACCCCGGGCCGAGGACGAGCGTGTCGGCCATCAGCAGGACGGCGTCCACGGGCGTGCGCAGCCGGTGGCCGCTCACCAGGTCCAGCCGGGCGCTGGCGCTGACCGGGACCGGCTGGCGGAACTGGAACTGGCAGCACGTCCCCAGCGTCACGCGGTCGCCCGAGCGCAGCAGCGCCTTCGCCACCTCCTGCCCGTTGACCTGCACCGGCCGCAGGCCCTCCAGCAGATAGCCCTCCGCGTCGCGCGTCAGCGTCGCGTGCAGCCGCGATACGTCCGCGAACAGCGGCAGATCGACGGTGCCGTCCGGCGTCGCCTGCCCGAGGGTGACGCGGTTGTTCAGGCAGACGAGGTAACCGCCGACGCCATCGATCCACAACACGAATCGTGCCGGGGGCGCGGCGGCGGGCTCGGGGCGGGCCGGCTCCCGGACGACGGGGGCCGACACCACCGTGGCCGGTTCGATGGCCTTCCACGCCCGGTTCCGTACCTTCCGCGCCTCGGCGTGCTGCGGCGCCAGGGCCAGTACCTTCTCCGACAGCTCCAGGACCGTCTGCCAGCGCTCCTGTGCGGCCGCCTCGTGCAGCCCCACGAGCAGGGCGGCGAACGCCCGCTTCCGCTCTTCCAGGGCGTTGTGGAAGCGCCCCAGCGCCGCGGACGGCCCGACCAGCAGACGGCGGGCGCGCTCCAGGGTTTGCAGGGCCTGGGCGAATTCGCCGCGGTCGGCCAGGTCGCGGGCCAGCACCCAGTCCTTGGCGGCCTCTTCGAGTGGCTCCAGCTCGCTCAGGCGCACCGCCCCGTCCTTGAGCTGGGCGACGGCCTCGACGGCACGGACCGGCTCCCCGGCTTCGAGGAGCGCACGCACCTTGGCGACGCCGAGGCGGGTGAGCGCCTGGCGCAGGCGGACGGCGGCCTGTTCCGTGATGCCCGTCCGCTCGGCGTGGAGCAGGTCGTTCCAGGCGGCGACGGGGTCGTCCTGCCGCAGGGCGCGCTCGCCGCGCTCCGCGTAGGCCCGTGCCAGCTGCTGTTGCAGCTCCCAGGATTTCTTCTGGCCCTGCACGACGGGTTGGCTCAGCAGGCGCTGCGCCTCGTCGAGGCGCCCTGTCTTGAGCGCTTCCTGTGCCTGTCGCAGAGCCAGCCAGCCGAATCCGATCATGGTACGGTCGTCGTCTCCCGATCGCGGGGCCGATAGAAAGGGCTTGAGGTCCGGAGCTATTATACACGTCGGGGGGTCAGCCGTGGGTCAGGACTCCGATCCTGACATGTCCATGTCAGGATCGGAGTCCTGACCCACAGGGGCTTGCGCCGGAACCCAGGTCTCGTTCACGCATCCGTTACTTCGTCACGACCTTCGGCGCCGCCGTCGTCGTGGTCGATTGCACGCCGAGGAAGGTCCGCACCTCCTGGGGGTTCACCGTCGGGGCGGCCGGCCGGCCCCCGGGGCCGTTGGTCTTGGTGCCGAACGTCTCCTCGAGCTGCCGCTTGATCGCCTCGACCTCCTGGCCCTGCTGAATGGTGTCCAGCGTGTTCTTGATGTCCGCGACGCGGTTCTGATCAACGCGCAGCGGGCTGGCGATCTGCTGCAGGGTCAGGTGCTCCTCCGCGGCCTCGAGCTGCGCCAGTCGGACCTCGAACTCGCGCTTCTGGTCCGTGATCTTGCTCAACTGCTCGGTGGCGTAACGCACGTTCTGCTTCTGGGCGGCCAGCAGCTTCTCGCGGCTCTTGAGGCTGCCGTCGGTCGCCTTGAACATGGCGAACTCGTGCGTCAACTTGGCCTTGGCCTCGTCGAGCGTCAGGTCTTCGCCGTTGTAGAAAACCTGTTCCGTGCCCGCATCGACCTTTTGGGTCAGGGCGAGCAAGTTCTCGCGCCTGGTCTTGACGTTGGCGCGTGCGGTCTTGACCTCACGCTCCAGGCGGTTGATGGCGGCCTGCTTTTCGGCGATCGGGCCGAGCAAGGCACGCACGTCGGCGTCGAGCTTCTGGACCTCGTTGCGGACGCGGTCGATCTCGAACTGCCGCGGGACCTGATTCTTGACGCACGCCTGACCCTTCGCCCAAAGGGTGGAGACGTAACTGGGCAAGTTGGTCTTCCTCGCGACATATAGTGCGCCGAGGGCCAGCAGCCCGAGAACTACCAGTTTCTTCATGGCATCGAACCCCTTTCCAGCTGGGAAGGACCCGCAGCAGGGCTGCGTGAGGAGTTGGGAAAAAAACCCGAAACAAGGGTGCCTGTTCATGCGCCCCTTTAGTCCTTCGCTGGCCGTGGCGAGAAATTTAGAAAAAATTGTCCAGTGGAGGGGTGAGATCCCGTTTAGCCGCGGTTCGGAGAACCGCGTGCGGCCGCACCTTGGGTGACGCCGTACGCGGTTCTCCGAACCGCGGCTAAACGGAAGTCGTTGAAGGGAAGTGTTTTTCAGGCGATTTGGGTGGCGCGAATCACTCGATCCCGAGCACCTCGCTCAGGCTGGTCCAGGTCGTCTCGCGGGTCTGATGGTAGCGGGTGATCTGCTCCCGGCCGCCGGTCGCCCAGTAGGCGCGCAGGGCGCTGGCCTGCCGGCGCAGCAGGACCGCCAGCTCCTGGATGCGCTTCATCCCCTGCCGGTCGTCGGGGTCGAGGTCGGCGTCGGCGATCTTGTCGAGCTGGCGGTCGGCCAGGTCGATCATGTTGCTCACGGTCGCGAGCATCTGCTCGGCCTCCGCCTTGGTGTAGGACTCGCTCTCGACGCCATCGGCCAGCAGGCCGATGTTGAGATAGCTCTGGTAGACGTGGGCGGCGCTCAGGCCGCCCAGCGCCTGCAGGAAGCGCTCCTTGCCGAGCTTGCTTGCGGTCACCGTCGGGGCGGTTGGCACGGGCTTGGTCGGCCGGGGGGCCGGTTCCGTCTGCTGCCGCGCCTCCTCAATGGCCTGGGGGCGCGACGCGGTGAGGTGGATGACGAGGACGGTGGCCGCGGCGGTGACCAGGACCAGGGCCGCGCCGCCGAGGGCACCGGGGAAGACCCCCAAGCCACCGCGACCCGAGCGCGGCGGTGGACTCGGCGCTTCGCGGAACGGGATGCCGCGGGGGTAGTGCTGCTTGGAGGTGTCGCCCATCGGTCGTTCCCCGGAATGCGGAATGCGGGGCGCTGAACGAAGAAACCGCCCTCCGCTCAGCGCTCCCACGGGTCAGATGTTCCCGCCGCGCCGTCCGTCAGCGCCGCCGGCCTCCGCCGAACGAACCGGGATGCCGCGGGGCCGTGTGCTGCCTGTTGCCGACCAGGGCGCCCGCGTGCATGCCGGCCCCGCGGTGGCCTGCATGGAAGGTGTGCGGGACGCCGCCTCGGTTCGCGGCGACATGGTGCTGGCCGCCGGGGTGGTGCGTCCCCATCCTGGCGCCGGCGGTGCCCCCGCCAACCTTGACCCGAACTTTGACCTGGGCGTTGTTGCCCGTCCGGGGGGATTTGCCGACGACCGTTCCCGTGCCGGCCTTTGCTCCGCCCTTCACCGCGACCTGGGTAGTACCGGCGGCCTTCTGCTGCTGGCGGCCCTTACCGGCCGGCATGGCGTTGGCGGTGTTGCCCTTGCCCTTGGCGGTGGCCACGATCGGCGCCCGCGTACCCTTGTTGACGGAGTTCCCGTTCGCGGCGGGGCCCTTGCCGGGCGCAGTCTTCACCCCGCCGGTCGTGGTCGTCGCCGACCCCGTCTTGGCGCCGCCCGGGCCGGAGGCGACGAGCGTGCCGATGCCGCTCTTGCCGCCCTGCTTCTGGCCGGCGTGGGTCGTCCTGGCAGACTTGTGGCCGACGAGGGCGCCGGTGAGGCCCGTCCTGTTCCCGGTCTTCGTCGTCCCGTCCGTCCTGGTCGTGGCGGTGACGCCGGAGTTGCTCTTGGTGCCAGTCCCGCCTTTCGCACCAACAAGAGTACCGACCGCTCCGGTCTTGCGGGAGGTGGTGCGGTTGCTGATGTTCACCTGGGTGTTGACATTGACGGTCGAGGAACCGCCGCCCCGGACGCTCACGCGCACGTTCTCGGAGACCTTGACGCCGGCACCCGCCCCGCTCAGCCGGACCGCGACGTTGACGCCGACGTTGAATGCCCCCCGGCCGCCGGCACTCTTCGTGCCGCCCTTGTCGCCGCTGCCGGTCGTCGGGTTTGCGGTGGCGGCAGGCACGCGGCGTTTCCCGCCCTGGCCAGGATCGTCGAGGGCCTGCGCGACTCCCGTGCGGAACGCCCCGCGGCCCCGCGATCCCGCCTTCGCCTCGCCGCCGTTCGAGCGCCCGCCAACGCGCTCGTGTACCTGCACGCCGACCTGGACGAGCCCGGCGCCGAAAGCCCCCTTGCCGTGGTGGTGATGGTGGCGGGGATGGCCGTCGGCCGGCGGGGTGCTGGGCGGCACGGCCTGGGCGCCCTGCCCGCCGTTACCGCCCGCGTCCGCCGCGGCGTTGTTCTGGTTCGGATCGTTGCCGTTGGCGGCGTCGGCGAGCTGTTGGAAGCCGGCACCGAAGGCGCCGCGGTGGTGCTGGTGCCGGCGGTGGTGCCGCCCGCGCCGCATGGCCCTCACGAGTTCGCGCAGCGCCGGGTCGATCGCGTTCAGTTCCCCGAGCGGGGCGCCCTCCTCGACGGCGGTGCCCAGCATGTCCATCATGCCGCGCATCATTCCCAGGAGCTGCCCGTTGGCGCCGCCGCCGAAGCCCTGGGCGGACGCCGGCCGCGGCAGCGCGAACAGCAGCAGGCCGGCACAGAGCAGCAGCCAGGCGCCTCGGGGCCTGCGGTGAATGCGGTCCATGGCCTTCTCCTTGCACGCACGATCGAGCATGGGTTATTCTCTTTAGCAGGACGTGGGGCAAGTTGCCAACTTGCCGTTTTGCCCGGCAAGTTGGCAACTTGCCCCACGTTCCATTAGCGCGGCTCCGTCTTGAGCTTCTTCCCCGCGGCCGGGGCCTTCGTCCCAGTCCGACCCTTCACGGCCCGCTCCACCTCGACGCGCCCCTTCGTGACCGCCTGCACGACGCCCTGCAGCTGCTCCTGGGAGGGCACACGCTTCAGCTGCTCCTCCAACGGGAGCATGACCGAGAGGGCCTCGTCGCGCAGGCGGCGCAGCTCGGGGTGGCGCGGCGAATCGGGCGGCAGATTGGTGCGGGCCAGCGTCAGGTTGCCGGCCACGCCGCGCACCAGCAGGGCCTCCAGGTGCCGGCCCAGCTCGTCGGCCCGCGCCCGGGCTCTCCCCGCCACCAGCCGCTGGATCTCCTGCGTCAGCTCCTTCGCCAGCCGGTTGCACGAATCCGCGCGCCGGAGCGGATCCTCCTCGCCGGCCAGTTCCAGCCCGCTCTTGACCAGCTTGCCGATCAGCTTCTGGTTGCGCTGGAACTGGCGCAGCCGGTCCGCGGGCGTCGGCCCGGCGATCGGCGGGTCGGCCAGCGCCAGGCCGGCGGCCATGGCGACGGGCAACAGCAGCACTGCCGGAAGCCGTCTCATGGCGCCTCCTCCTCCATCAGTTCATGCAGCCGTCGGTCGGCGGACCGGGCCGCCTCGGCGATCCGCCGCAGCGGCTCGGCGGCGGCCTCGCTGCGCTTGGCAAGTTGCCCGGCCTCCTGCCCCTGCCGCGTCAGTTCCTTCGCGATTTCACCGAGCACCTCGCGGCGCTCGGCCGCGGGCACCGCCTGCGCCCGCCGCACCACGCCGTCCTGGATCACCGACTCGTACAGCGCCGCCAGGGTCTGCAGTTCCTTGCCCCCGTCGGCGCGGGTCAGCGTCCGGCTCTCGCGGTGCAGGGCGTCGGCCGCGTCGGCCAGGGCACGCACTCGTTCGACCGGGGTGTTGGCCTCGGCCAGCCGCACGTCGCAGTCCAGCAGGCGGGCGACGAGGTCCTGCGCGGGCGGTTCGGGTTCGGGCGCCCTTGTCTGCGGGGCGTCGGAACGCGAAGGCGACCGCGACACCATCACGCCGAGGTAGATCCCGGCGGCGATGAGCACGGCCGCGGCCGTCGCCCCGACCAGGCGCCCCGTCAGGCGCCGCCGCCACCACGGGACCGACTGGGGAGCGGGCCGTGCCGCCGCGGGCCTGCCGACGAACTCGCGGAGGAACTCGGCCTTGCCGCGGGAGGGGGGGACGGGCAGTCGGTGTACGTGGCGCTCGACCCGCAGGAGCTGGCGCTGCCGGCGGCGGCACGCGGGGCAGCCGTCGAGGTGGGCCTGGACCGGGGCGGGCGGGGCCGCGGGGTTCTCGGCGGCGAGGAGGCGGCGTTGGCAGGTGTCGCAGTTCATGGGTTTTCCCGGTCCAGGTGCGGCGCCAGGCTCTCCATCAGTTTCTGCCGGGCCTTGAAGACGCGCCAGCGGGCCGTCTCCTCCGTGGTCTGCAGCACCTCGGCGATCTCGCGGAAGGACAGCTCCTCCTCGGCGCGGAGGAGGAAGGCCGCCCGGAACTCCTTCGGCAGCCGGCCGACCGCCCGGGCCAGCAGCTGCATCGCCTCGCGGCTCATCGCCTCCTCCTCGGGGCCGGCGTGGAGTGCCGGGACGTTCTCCGGGAAGGACTGCCGCACTTTCTTCGTTGCCCGTCGTTCGTTGAGTAGCGTGTTGTGGCCGATGCGGAACAGCCACGCCTGGAAGCTGGTGCCGGGCCGGAAGGAGGCCAGGTTGGCGAAGGCCTTCAGGAAGCTCTCCTGCGCCACGTCTTCCGCGGTGTGCCGGTCGTGACTCAGGTGGTAGAGCCACCTGTACAGGCGGTCCCAGTAGTGGCGCACCAGGACGGCGAACGCCTCGCGCGAGCCCTGCTGGGCCTGGCGAATGTGCTCATGCTCGTCAGGTGTGATCACGCGGGTGACCGTTGCTTCCACACAGGGAGAAACCCACCGCAGGCCGGTTCGTTGGCGCTGCGGTACGTTTTTCGTCGGGCGGCCTGTACAATACAAGGGGCGGAGGCTCACGGTGGGTTTCGACTCGATTCGCCTACACCCTCCCTGGACCTCGCCCCCGTCCTCTGTGCCCGCCGGAGGTTGCCCCATGTCCCAGCGCCTTGCCTGCCCCCCAGGGCCACCAGTGGGAAGCCGAGGTGCGGGGGGACGCGAGCAGGGAGGGATCGCTGCCAGCCTGTCCGCTCTGCGGCGCCACCGCGGCTGGCTGCGGCTGCTGGAGGACGGGGTTGGGGGGTAACGGAGTGGGTCGGCGAGGTGACGCGGGAACTGCCGTGGGCGGGGACGGGGCCGCCCTGGGGGCGTGCTGAACTACTTCGCCGGGCAGCAAGGGCCTCTGAATTACGCGGGGCGGTTGCGCCGCGGCCAGGGGATCGGCAGCGGGTTGATGGAAGGGTCAATCAAGCAGTTGCTGAACCGGCGGCTCAAGCAGACGGGGGCGCGCTGGCGAACCGAGCACGTGCGGCCGTTCGTCGAACGGGGCGCCTTGGCGGCCGGGCCCGAGCGGCAAGCCTTCTGGGACCGCAACTGACCCACCGCCAAAATCGGGAGGGGCACCCCGCAGCACCTTCATGTATACTCAAGGCGAGACGGTCTGGTACAAGCCCTTGCGCTCCGGGCTTGTGTGAATTTTTCGCGCCGGCGTAATACACCAGCGCCGACCAGCAGGTGACGCGCGAGGCGACCGCCGGCCGCCCCGCGCCCGTTATCCCCCCGGCTCGCCTGGACAATGCCGCTGGCCTGTCTTACTCCCTCCAGTCCACGAACCCGTCCCCGTTCAGGTCGTCGCGCCCGTCCACGAACCCGTCGTGGTTGTAGTCCAGGTCTCCGGACCCGTCCCCATTGAGATCGACATAGCCTGCGGTCCCCCCCGCCCCATACGCGAACGGCGGGGCCACGTCGGGCGGCCCGCTGAACAACCCCTCGCGCAGATACCAGGCCGCGTCCGCTGGGTCCACGACGCAGATGCCGTCGTGGCCCAGCCCCTCCCAGTCGCCGATCGCGTAGAACCAGTGCGGGCCGCCGTAGGCGAACGGGGCGATGTCCGGCGCCCCGGGCGCCGGCGCGTTCCGCAAGTACCACATCCCCGTCGCCGGGTCGATGACCCCGATGCCGTCGTGGCCCAGGCCTGCCCAGTCGCCCGCCACTGGCTCCCAGCCGGGGGCGCCGAAGGCGAACGGGGCGATGTCGGGGGCGCCCGGGAAGTCGCTGTTGCGCAAGTACCAGACGGCCGTCGTCGGATCGAAGACCCCCACGGTGGTGACGCCGTCGCCGTTCCAGTCGCCGACGACCGGGAGCCAGTGCGGCCCCCCGTAGGTCAGAACGATGTCCGGCGCGCCGGGGCCGGCGGAGTCCTTGAGATACCAGGTGGCCGTTTCGGGGTCGAACACGCCGATGCCGTCGTGACCCGCTCCCCCCCCAGTGGCCGACCACCGGGAGCCAGCCCGGCGCCCCGTACTGGAACGGCGGCAGGTCCGGCGCCCCCGGGGAGTTCTCGTCACGGAGATACCAGATGGCGGTGTGCGGATCGAACATGCCCACCGACTTGTGACCGCTCCCGGCCCAGTCGCCGGCCACCGGCTCCCAGGCCGCGCCGAGGTAGCTGGCGCTCAGAGCCATGCGGCCTTCCAACTGCTCCACAGACAACTGCTGCTTGCTCATCGCCGAAGCCCTCTACTCTGTCCCGTGGTGCTTGAGACTCGGTCTCGCCGGCACCCCGCGTGTCGGCGCGGCCGTCGCGGGGGCGGCCCCGTAATGCCCCCCTTACAGGAACGCCGACCGTCGGAATCCTTGCGCGGGCAGTATTGCTTCCCGTTGAACACGCAGGCTGTGTATTCCCACACCTCCTGCGGTGCTCAGGTGGTAGAGCCACCTGTACAGGCGGTCCCAGTAATGGCGCACCAGGACGGCGAACGCCTCGCGCGAGCCCTGCTGGGCCTGGCGAATGTGCTCATGTTCGTCAGGTGTGATCACGCGGGTGACCGTTGCTTCCACACAGGGAGAAACCCACCGGGGGTCGGTTCGTTGGCGGTGCCGTCCGTTTTTTC
>JBBRPS010000115.1:0-16828 GCA_038227745.1 Gemmatales bacterium
TGGAAGTACGCCCTGGTCCGCAAGCTGGAGCTGCTGCGCGCCGAGCTGGGCGGACCCGCGCCGACGCCGTTGGAGCGGTTGCTGGTCGAGCGCGTGGCCGCGTGCTGGCTGCAGCTGCACTACGCCGACATATTGCTGGCCCAGAATGCGAATAAGCTGACTCTGGGGCAGGGGGAGCATCACGAGCGCTGTCGGGACCGCGCCCACAAGCGCTACCTGTCCGCCCTCAAGGCGCTGGCGCTGGTCCGCAAACTGGCCGTCCCCGTCCTGCAAAGGGCGAGCCGGCCGGCGGCCGACGACGGGGGCGAAGGGACTGCCGGAGAACGGAACGGCTATCACGCGGGGAGAGTACCGGCAGGACACCTGAATTGAGCCCGGGCGCGGAGTCCGTGGATAGATCACCCCACCGAACCCGGCGCCCTGGTCCCCCCCCCGGCGGCCGGCGCCCTCGACCTGCCGCCGGCGGCGCGGCTCGCGGCCGCCTTCCAAGACGGTCGCTCCCCCGACACCCTCCGCGCCTACCGCCGCGACCTGGCCGACGAGGCGGGAGGCGCTGGCTGCCCGGGCAGCGACCGGCCTTGGCCGCGACTTGGGGGGCGGCGGGGGACTCCAGCAGCGCCACCAGCCCCGTCGCGTGCTGGCAGCGGCCGTCGCTCTGGAAGGCGCGGCAGTCGCAGGCCACGCTACCGTAGGACGCCTCGATCTCGACAACCCGCTCGCCGGACTCAAGGAACGCGCCGGCCTTCACGCCGCGGGTCAGCCGGTAGGCTTCCACTTCCGGTACGTCCATGTCGATCAGCTTTTCAATCAGGTAGGTATGCCCGCCGATCTCGGCGATGGCGCGGCCGTGGGTGTTGAACCCCTCCAGCCAGCGTGGCGGCGGGGCCGGGTCGGGGCGCGGCCGGTCTTGACGGGCGGGCGGAAAGAGCGCACAGTGAACATCGAACAGACCTCCGTAAAAGGGATGTTCCACGGCCCCGGGCGTGAATCAGACGCCGCGGGGCCAACTTGTTTGACTGTAGACGTATATTACAGACTTCTACAACCATAGTCAACTGCAAGTTGACATAATCAACGTATTATTTACAGAGAGTGCTTTCAACCGGGAAGGGGTATACAATGAGCGGTTGCCAGTGGTATACTTCAACCGTCGTCAAGCAAGGGAGGATTTGAGGATATGCGCGTCATGGCCAAGAAAGATGCCGCCCGGCAGCTTGCGTTCCGCGTGCCTGGCTCGATGGCGGGCCGCGTCGAAAAGGTCGCCGCCCGTCTTGGCCTCGACTTGAGCAACTTCCTCCGCATGTTGCTGGTGGAGAACCTCGCCATCTACGAACGGCGGGCCGACAAGATCGAGGAAGGCGCCCAGGAAGGTTAGGCCCGTCGAAAACAACTAGCCCCTTGCAGCGCACTGTGCGCCGTGCGAGACTGTCCCGGTCGCCCCAAACGACCGGAGGTAGTCCCCATGCGCTCCACGTCCTGTTTCGTGGCCATTCTGATAGCGTTGCTTCCCGGGTGCGACAGCGGCGGCAAGGTCGGCGGCCCCCCTCCGGCGGGGAAACCCGCAGCAGAAGTGGACGCCAAGGCGGTGTGGTGGGAATACGGCGAAAACGCCGCGGCGGCCGACGCCAAGTATAAGGGCAAGACACTGGCGATCACGGCGAATGTGCGGAAGATCGAACCCGCGGGCGCAGGCTACGTCGCCGATCTTGGCGCCACCGTCTCCGTGGCCCCGCAGTCCAGGGCCGCATACATCCGACTCGATGCCAAGCAAAAGAAGTGGTTCAACGAGGGACCACCGGCGAACGTCCTGGCTTTTCTGGCGACGGGTGCCGAGAAAGGTTTCGCCTCTCTCAAGGTGCCCATGCCACCGCAGGACACGATAACCTTGATTGGGGTGTGTCGCGGCATGGAGAAGAACGTGGACGTCTTCAAGGGCTACACCGTCAGCTTTGAGCGATGCGTCGTCCGTCCAGAAGCGAAGGATTAGCTCACATGATTGCCGGGGGCGCTGGCCTTCCGGCTTCGCGCTGCGTCCCTTGAAGGATTTCGTTTGTGCGCTGTTGTTCCCGGACCATTCGCTCTTGAGCGGATTCTCCACCTTGCGTGCGTAGGGCAGCGACCTGGAACCTTGAAAAAGAGGCACGGAAGTCTTCGGGGCCACGACTGACGTTCGCCAGTTCATGCCGATTCCGCCCCTCCCTGCGTGTCCCGGAAGCCTGGCCTTCGGCGTGCTGCTGGCGGGCGGCGGACACCCGGTACACCTTGCGGCCGGGTGTCTGGTCGCCGGCCTGGGCGTCTTCACTGTGGGCTATCAGGTGTGGGACGCGCTGCGGCCGCGCGGCCAGGACGATGGAGGGCGCTGACGTGCCGAACGACCTGCCCCGCGTGCTGGCGCTGCTGACCGCCCGCCAGGTCGAGGTTCATCCCGTCAGCAACGCGCCGACCATCGTCAACGTGACGGACCATCTCGTCTGCTCGCGCCTGCCGACGTCGGCGCCGCTGGCGATCTTCGCGAGCCTGGACGGCGTCGCCGGCGAGGTGCCCGTGGGCCTGCGCGTGTTCTCCCCCGACGGCGCGCTGCTGCACGACAACGCCGGCCAGTCGAAGAAGGCCCGCAAGACCGAGGCGCCGCCCCCCGAACCGCCGAAGCGGCCCCGCAAGGGCAGGGGGAAGTGAACCGCAAAGGGAGGAGACACCAGCAATGTCAGCGACCGCGAACGCCACCGAGGCAGCCGCCCCGAACCGGCCGTCCGTCCCCGAGGAACACCGCGCCCGCCTGGAGCGTGACTTCGCTTGTTATCGCCGCGAGTTGTCCCGACTGCTGGCGGAGGGCCACGGCGGGCGCTATGCCCTCATCCACGATGGCCAGGTCCTCAGCGTCTGGGACACGCAGCGCGACGCCATGCAGGCCGGCTGCGAGCGCTTCGGCCTTGAGCCGTTCGCCGTCAACCGGGTCAACCCGGCGGACGTCGAGCGCTTCGCCCAGCTGGACGCCGGCAGGGGCAGCGCATGCCCGTCCTGAACGGCACCATCGAACCTGAAGGGGCGCTGGTCCCTATCATCCTGGGCTGGGGCGCCGCCCACGTCGCTCTACTCCGGGCCGCCGCAAAGGCGATCCCGCAGCCGGTGAGCGCAGGGGCGCTGCTGGACAGCGGCGCCGAGGTCACCTCGGTTGACCCCTCCCTGGTGCAGGCCCTGGGCTTGCCCCTGGATAGCTTCAGCCTGACGAACCTGCCCGCGGGCGGCGGTCTGACCGTCGCCACGCAATACTTCGCCGCCCTGACCATCGTTCACCCCTCGGGCAACGCCGCCCTGAACCTGGTCCTCAGTGACCTGCTGGTTGTCGAACTGCCCCTCGGGCCGCTGGGCTACCGGGCCCTGATCGGGCGCGACGTGCTCGCCCGGTGCCGTTTCCTCTACAACGGGCCGCGAGGCCGGTTCCGGCTGGCCTACTGAAGCAACACGAAGGAGCGCGCCGCGGCGGGCGGGAGGACAGCCCGGCCGATCGGCGCCGGCCCTGCGCCGCCCCGTCGCACCGGGAGGGCCGTTGGCGCGGCGGGACGGGTTCCGTCGAATTCTACCCGCGTTGGCCGGGAGGAGAGCGGGGCGCTACCGGCCTGGAATCGGCCCTCTGCATTGTGTACGATACCGTCTCCTTTGGCCGCGCCGGTCGCGCCCCGTCGTGAGAAGCGGGGCGCCCCGGCCGGCCTTCTCACCAGAGGAACCCTTCGTGGCAAGCATCTCTTCCAGCCCTGACGGGCTGCGCACCATCCAGTTCATGGCCAGCGGCGGCAAGCGCAAGAGCATCCGCCTGGGCAAGGTCTCCAAACGCATCGCCGAGGAAGTCCGAACCAAGGTCGAGGCCCTGCACGCCTCGGCGGTCGCCGGCGTCTCCTGGGACGCCGAGACGGCCCGCTGGGTGGCTGGCATCGCCCCCGAGCTGGCCGACAAGCTGGCGGCCGTGGGCCTGATTCCGCCGCGCCGGGAAGCCGCCCGATTCCGGCTGGGGGATTTCCTGGACGCCTACACGGGCGGCCGCACCGACGCCAAGGATAGTACGGTCAAAGCCATGCGGATCGGGGCGGCAAGGCTGGTGGCCTACTTCGGCGCGGAGCGCGAGCTACAGGCCATCACCCCGGGGGACGCGGACGACTGGGCACGCTGGCTGCTGGCGCAGCAGTACGCGGCCGCGACCGTGAGCCGGTCCGTGAAGTGGGCGCGGCAGTTCTTCCGCGCCGCCCTGCGCAAGAAGCTAATCGCCGAGAACCCGTTCGACGAGGTGAAGTGTTCCGGCATGGGGAACGACGCCCGCAAGTTCTTCGTCACCCGCGATGCCGCCCGCCTGGTGCTCGACGCCTGCCCCAACGCCGAATGGCGGCTGGTCTTTGCCCTGTCCCGCTACGGCGGCCTGCGCTGCCCCTCCGAGCACCAGGCCCTCGAATGGGCCGACGTGAATTGGGAGCAGGGCCGCTTCCGGGTACCCAGCCCGAAGACGGCGCGGCACGAGGGCAAGGAAGAGCGCTGGGTGCCGATCTTCCCCGAGCTGCGGCCCTACCTCGAAGAGTCCTTCGAGCTGGCCGCCGAGGGCGCCGTTCACGTCTTGACGCGCTACCGCAAGTCATCAGGGAACCTCCGCACCGACCTGGCCCGGATCGTCCGCCGGGCGGGGCTCAAGCCGTGGCCGCGGCTGTTCCACAACCTGCGCGCCACCCGCGAGACCGAGCTGGCGGCCGAGTACCCCCTGCACGTCGTCTGCGCCTGGATCGGCAACAGCGCCCTGATCGCCGCCAGGCACTACCTGCAGGTGACCGACGGGGACTTCGAGCGCGCTGCAAAATCCGGTGCAGAAGCGCTGCAAAATCCGGTGCAGCAAGCCGCCGCACGGGCTCGCACCGAATCGCAAGAATCGCCCGAAGTCCTTGACGCTTGCGGCTTAGTGCGAGAAGATGCCGGTTGTTGCGGCTCCATGCCGGATAGCCAAAGGGTCACACCATGATTCGCTTGAAATGCCCCACCTGCGCGCGGCCCCTCGGCTTCGACGAGGCCTACATCGGCCTGCCCGGGCTCTGTCCCGGCTGCGGCGCGACGTTCACCGTCCCGGCCCCCGCCGTGCTGCTGGACGACGCCGCGCCCGGCACCGGGCCACGCCCCCCGGACGCCCTGCCGCCACTGGCGACGGTCACCGGACAGTCGTCCGCGCGGGACGCCGGCCCGCTGCTTCCCGAGGGACCGCTGGGGCTGGTCCCGGAAGCACCGCCCGACCTTGCCCCCGCGGAGCGGGCGTGGGACGATGGGGATCCCTGGCTGCGCACCGAGGCGCGCCTCCGCCCCGTGACGCCCGAGGCGCCCCGGCCGCTGACCCCGGAAGGCCCCACGCCGTCCGCCGACAGGCGGCGGCGGGAGGTCGCCGAAGGCGACCTGCTGCCCCTCGTCGATGACGCGCCGCTCCCATTGGGGAACGCGCCCGAGGAGGGGCAAGAGGCCAACGACTGGCAGTTCCTCTCCCTTGACGATCCCGGCGCCGCCCCGGCGGCGAAGGCGCCGGCAGCCGCGCCGCCGCCGCTCCCGCTCCTGGAGATCCCGGAACAACCCGATTCGGCGCTGCCGCTCCTCGAGCCGCCTTCGTTACCCGCCCCGGTCCCGCCGCCGCGCCCCGCGCCCGCCGCGATGCCGCCGCCCCTGCCGACACCCCAGCTCGTGCCGCACGACGCCATTCAGGTGCCGGTAACGGTCGTCCCCGTGGACGCCGGGCCGCCGCGCGCCGAACCCAGAACCGCCTCGCTGCGGGCCATCCTCCTCGACGAGCCGCCGCCGCGGAAGAAGAAGCGCAAGCCCGATGGCCCCGTGTCTCTCATCCCGGGGCTCGACGACTTCTACCTGGGCATGATCGCCCTGGGGGTGATCTGGCTCGTGATGGTGGTGATCGTGCTGCTGGCGCCGAAAGTCTTCTGGCTGCCGGTCGTCTTCGGCAGCGTGGTCTACTTCTGCGCCGGCTTCTGGTTCCGCCAGTCGATGCAGGACGTCGATCCGATCTGGAGTTTCCTGGTGTTCATCCCCTTGCTCTCGGTCGTGTTCATCCTGATCGACCGCAGCCCCCGCTCGGTCCGGCCGTTCGCCGCCACGATCCTGGGGATGGTGATCACCCTCACCGGCTGGGCGGCGAAGCCGGCGAACTACTGGCCCGTGGACGAGGATCGTCCCGATCCCCCCGCGTTCTTTCAGGGCCAACCCTAGTGCGAGCCCGAGAGAGCTGTCGTGCGATCGCCAGGCGAACGACCGGCGGAAGCCGGTTGGTGGAGAGGCGTTGTTCGTCCTATCCCGGACTCAGCCGTTGCCAGCCCGTCCCCTCGCAGCCCAATCGGAACGCGCCCGGGTGCAGGATTTCCGCCAATATCTCCAGCGATTCCACCAGGCGCGGCCCCGGGCGGTTGAAGAACTGGTTGCCGTCGGTGACGTAAACGCGCCCCTGACGCACCGCCCGAAGCTGTGGCCAGTCTTCTCTGCCCGTCAGGGCCGCTATCTCGCGGCGCGTCCGCGGCAGGTCGAAGCCGCAAGGCAGCGCGACGATCACCTCTGGGTCGCGCTGGCGCAGCTGCTCCCAGGTCATCCACGGCGAATGGGCGCCGGCAGTGCCGAAGAGGTTGACGCCGCCCGCCATCTCGACCAGCTCCGGCATCCAGTTGCCCGCGGCCATCAGCGGGTCGAGCCACTCCAGGCAGGCCACCGTCGGCCGTTGGGCGAGACGATGCGCCTGCTCCCTCAGCGCCGCCATCCGCCCCTGCAGCCGCGCGACCAGCGCGGCGCCGCGCTCCGGCACGCCGAGCGCCTCGGCGACCAGGCCGATGTCCTGCCACACGTCGGCGAGGCGGTTCGGATTCAGCGACACGAGCCGCGGACGTGAGCCGACCCAGCCGCACACCATCTCCTCGACGTCGCGCAGGCTGACGGCGCAGACCTCGCATTGCGCCTGGGTGACGATCACGTCGGGACGAACGCGCTGCAGCAGGTCGGTATCGACGCGGTAGACGGAGACGGCGTCCTGCAGCGTCGCCTTGACGCGGCGGTCGATCTCGGCGCTGCTGCCCTCGACGTCGAACTTCGGCGCCGTGCAGACGGGCAAGCGCCTCACCGACTCCGGGAAGTCGCATTCGTGGGAGCGGGCGACGAGCTGGTCCTCGAAGCCGAGGGCGCAGACGATCTCGGTGGCGCTGGCGATCAGGGAGACGATGCGCGGCATGGGCTGCTCCTTCACCAGCCGGGTGCGGGCCGGCTCATGGTTGGCCTCGATATTCGATAGCGCAGGATCCCATCCCACGTTTAGCCGCGGTTCTGCGAACCGCGGCTAAACGTGGGCGCAATTCGTGGACGTCACACCATCCCCCAGCGCCGCCGCAGATACCACTCCAGCGACAGCAGCGTCACGAACACGACGAAGCACGCCAGCAGGCCCGACGACCACAGCGCCACCACCTGGTCGCCGATCGAGTCGGACAGCGGCGTGCGCCGCCAGTCGGGCCACGTCTCCGCCCGCGCCCGGGTCGGCAGCAGCGGCTGCGCCAGCAGCCCCTCCAGGAACTCGACCATCTTGTCCTCGCCGCCCGGGTACGCCGTGCCGCCGCCCGCCGCCGCCAGCTTCTTGAGGAACTCGTGGTCGGCGGCCGGCCGCAGCTGCTCCAGGTCCTCCGCGTAGACGAGGAACTTCGACCGCCCCGGCGGCCCCAGATCGACCCCCTTCGCGTCCTTCGCCGTCACCTCGATCACGTACTCGCCCGGCTCGTTCGTGCGGTAGAAGAAGCCGCGCTCCTGGCCGTTCTGCTGCGACGTCGCGACCTCGGTCGTCTCCGTCGGCCCGATCACCTTCACGCTGAACCGAGCGTTCGGCACCGGCAGGCCGCCCTTGCCACGGGCGCCGACTGTGAAGCCGACCGGGTTGTTACCCCCCGCCGCCACGCGGCGCACGTCGGGGATCACCCAGATGTCGCCCGCGGCGTCCTCGCGCTTGGCGAGCCACAGCATCACTTGCTTCCAGAAGCGCTCGTAAGCGCGGATCGCCTCAACGCTGCGCCGCCACGCCTTCCAGGTCGTGTCGCCGCCGAACACCAGGGTGCGCCCCGCCCCGAAGGCCCGCGCCGCCATGATCGGTCGCTGGTCCCCGCCCTCCTCCCGCGCGAAGACCTCGGCACCCGGATTCAGTGGGCCGAGTTTCGCCATCCCGTCCAGCTTGGCGAACACCTCATCATTGCCCTCCGCCTTCCACACGCCCAACGGGTCGCCCTCGGACAGTTTCAACACGTATTTCAGGCCCGCGGGCGTCGGGATCATGCGGATCTTCTCGTCGATCTGCCCCACCTCGACGAGTTGCACCGGCAGCATGTCGGCGATCTCGCGATATTTCTGCCAGTCACTGTTCGCAAACGTCTCGTAGCCGCCCAGCATCAGCAGGCCGGTGCCCTTCTCCTTGACCATGTCGCGGATCTGCGCGAACACCTCGGGCCGGCCACCGGAGAAGCGCCTGGCCGAGATGTCGCCGATCACGATGACGTCGTAGTGCCTGTCCTTGAAGTTGAACCAGTCCTCCTGTCCGGCGGCCGGCTCGTCGTGGAGGCGCTCGGTGTAGAAGACGCTCTTGTGGAAGCGCTTGTCGCCCGTCAGGGCGCGGATCGCGGTGACCGGCTCCCAAGCCCGCTTCTTCCCTTCCACCCACAAAACGCTCACGCCCTCGTTCGTCACCGTGACGAAGGTCTCCATCTTGTTGTTCAGGACGTTGACCTCGTCCCCGACCTTGTCCACGACGACCCCGACCTTGATCTCCCCGGCCGCATCCGGGCGAAACTCACCGACGACGACCTCGTTGTCCACCGTTTTCGTCAGCGGGAGTTGTTTGGTACTGACCTCCTTGTCGTTGACGAAAAGGTGGACCGTGACGCTCTGGTTCTCGAAGCCGAAGAGGTTGATCCGCGCCTTGACCGTCAGCTTGTTCTTGACCGGCACGACCGGCGGGTCGGGCAGGATGGCCGTGACGACGACATCCTGCTGGTTCAGGGCCGTGGCGGGGCTGCCGAGCGCGAACGTGTGGATCGGGCACGGCACGCCGCGCCAGAGGGCCGGCTCCTCGGGTGCGCCGTTGTCCGTGCCGTCGCTGAGGACGACCAGGCCGCGCAGGTTTTCCTCGATGCCGTGCGCCTTCATCAGCGAGCGCCGCCACTGCGCGAAGTCCGTCCGCTTGCCCAGCGCCTTGCCCGTGGGGTCGAACTTCGCGACGTCCTCCGCGGCCTGGTGGTAGACGATCTCGACCTTTTGCTGGCGCTGAAGTCGCTTGAGCAGGGCATCGACCGGGGGCGCCGCCAGGATGCGGCGGGCGTTGTCCCAGCGCGACAGGCCGTTCAGTTCGTCGCTGATGTTCATGCTGGTCGAGGCGTCGATGAGGAAGAGCAGCTTCGACGGCACCACGGACTTGTCGCGGTCGGCGAAGGAAGGCCGCAGCACGACGAGGCAGGCGACGAGCAGCGCCCCGAGGCGCAGGGCGAGGACGGCGAGCACGCGGCGGAAGCTGGAGCCGCGCGCGCCGGCGTAGGTCCAGATCGTGAGCGCCGCCAGCACCGCCGCCACGCCGAGCAGCGCCGGCACGCCGAGGCCAGGCTCGGACCACGGCCACGCCGGATCGACCGTCCATTCCGCGAAGGGCGGGTTCATATCATCGTCCTCCGGCCCACGGGGCGCGGCCCGTCGGCTTGCCCCATCAGGTCTGCGCTTCCGGCTCCCGGCGGTAGAAGCGGTTCGCGAGCAGGTTCTCGACGGCCAGCAGCAGCAGGAGCAGGACCATCAGGAACGGGAACAGCTCGAGCGGCTGATTCCAGTGGCCGCTCAGCTGCTGACGCAGGTCGGCGCGGACGTCGAGCGGCACCACCGCCCCAGCCCCGAACAGCCCCTCGACCTCCGACACCGGCACGCGCGTCAGCACGCCCTCCTCCGGCGCCACGTTGACGCTGAAGAACCCCGTCTTCGCGCGATCGCCCTCGACGACGTAATTGCCCGGCACGACCGCCTGCGGGAAGCGCAGGTCGTTCTGCCCGTCCTCCGCCGTCACCGTCTCCCCCGGGGCGCCGGGGCGAGAGACCGTGTAGGTCTTGGAGCGCGGCGCCAGCGGCAGCCCGATCACCGGCACCGACTGCCCCGCGAGAAAGTTCAGCTGTACCGGCTGCGTGTCCCCCGCCAGGTAACTGGTCGAGAGGCCCGCGAGGGTGACGTAGAACGCGGTGAGGCTGGCAGTGTAATCGTTCCAGGCCGGCTCGCGGCCGTCGAGCGGCGTGGTGAACAGCAGCACCTTGCCGCGGCGCGCGCCCTTCTCGCCCAGGTCCCGCTCCAGCAGTGCCGGCGCCCCCGTCAGGTAGTAGGCTAGTGGCGTCACGCCCTCGCCGCCCGGCTTGACCTGCCAGTATTGTGACGCCGAGCGCGGGTTGGCGACGAAGTCGGTCCCCAGGTCGCCTTTCCAGCGCCGGAAGGGCGCCATCATCGGGTGGCCGTAGGCGATCTTCTCCCAGTCCCAGCGGCCGGCGGCGTGACTCGGCGCGAGCGCATCGCCGACGATCTTGCCGGGCAGCAGCCGCTGCGCCTCGGTGCTGTTGTAGGCCTCCTTGTTGAGTTCCTTCCCGCCCGGGACGATGCCCACGCCGCCGCCCTTGCCGACGTACTCCACCAGCAGCCTCCACAGGGCGGGCGTCGGGTTGGCCACGTCGAAGAGGTAAACCGCCTGGTAGCCCTGGAGGACGTTGGGGTCCGTGACCTCCGCGGCCGCCCTCACGGTGACGCGGAACTCGCGCAGAGCGTCATGGACGTCCTTCCAAATCTTCGCCTTCTCCGGCTCGTCGGTCAGGACCAAAACCTTGCGCGGCTCGCGGACCTGGAAGGTCAGGTAGCGGACGTTGTTCCACGGCATCAGGTCGGTGCTGATGAACTCGACCTGGAGCTGGTGCAAGCCGGGGCCGACCTGCTTGCAGTCGATCTCGAACGCGAACGCCCGCTTCTCGCCCGCCTTGAGATCCACCGCCTGCGGCCGGTCCTCCTTGCGGTTGTCCAGCGCCCAGCGCAGTGTGTTGCTGAAGTCCTTGCCGGTCGCCTGGACGACCGCCCGGACGGTGACGCGCTCGTCGGCGGCGAAGACCTGGCGGGGGGCGTTGCGGCGCGGGTCGCTGGGCAGCTCCAGGTCGAGGATGCCGCCGTCGGCCGGGTCATCCACGCCGACGTCCATGAAGACCTCGTGGGCGCCGCGCAGGTCAAGCAGCAGCGACCGCAGCACGCCGAGCAGCTTCGCGTGGTACTCCTTGGCGTCGGCCGGCACGCGCTTCGTCATGTCCTCCAGCGCCCGCAGCAGCGCGCGCGCCTTGCCGCGCGCCGCGGTGATGAGCTTGCCGAACTCCGCGTCGGGGTACTCGTCCTCCGACAGGCCGACCCCGCGGTCGCGCGCCTTCTCCAGCAGTTCGATCAGCGCCTGTTCGGGGAGATCCTGCCCGGCGGACACGCTGAGGCGCTTCCGCAGCTCCTGCAACACCTCGACGACGCCCGGGACGCGGCCGCGAAGGACGGAGATGCGGTCGAACGGCAGCGGCACCTGGTCGCGAACCTCGTGCAGCTGGCGCAGGCGGCCGCCCTCCCAGCAGGCGCGGGTGCGGTCGGAGAAGACGCACAGCAAGCGCGCCAGGTTGCGGCCGGTATCGTCATCCTTGGCGCGGGCGAGCTGGTCGAGCAGGCGGTAGGCGTCTTCGAGGCGCGCCGTGACCGGGCCGCTACCGGGGCGGAGGCGCCGCTCGTCGATGCGCTTGCGGGCCTGAGCCATCGACGTCAGCCACTCGCCCTTGCCGGTCTGGACGGCGTCGGCGGTGTCGAGGATCGCGACGCGGCTGCCGTCGGGGAGCTGCGCGAGCATCTCCAGGCCGCGACGCTTCGCGTCCTCCAGGCGCGTGAGCTTGCCCTTCGTGTTGGAGACGGTGTATTCCATGCTCGGGCTGGTGTCGAAGAGCAGCACTGCCGCCACGGGCCGGTCGCTGCCGATCTTCAGCGCTTCGTTGAAGATCTTCGGCCGCGTCAGCGCCAGGCAGATCAGCACGATCAGGCCGATGCGCAGCATCAGCAGGAGGAGGTGGCGCAGGCGCAGCTTGCGCAGGTTGGTGCGGTGGCGCTTGACGAGGAAGCGGAACGCCGGGAATGGCAGCGTCTTCGGCTTCTGGCGCATGATGAGGTGGATCAGCACGGGGATGCCGACCAGCACCAGGCCGCCGAGCAGGAACGGGAAGACGAAGGTCATGTTTGCTGGCCTCAAAGCCCACGGGTTGCCACCCGTGGGCTTGGACTCGCACCCGGTCAGAAGCGCTTCCGCCGCTGTAGCAGGTAGCCCATCAGCGCCCGGTCGAAATTGACGCTCGTGTCGATCGGCACGTAGTCGATGTTCGCCTTCGCGCACTCGCTGCGGTAGAACTCCTGGAACTCCGCGAGCGACTTCAGGTAATCCTCGCGCATGTTGCGCGCGTCCAGTGTCAGCTTCTGCTCGTCCTCGACGTCCTGGAACTCGATGACGCCCTCGAAGGGGAAATGCACTTCGGCTTCATCGAGGATGTGGAACAGGATGATCTCGTTGCCGCGGTGCCGCAGGTGGTGCAGGCTCTCCAGGACCGGCTGCGGGTCGGTCAGCAGGTCGCTGAAGATCATCACCAGGCTCTTGCTGCGGAGCATGGCGGCGAACTGGTGCAGGCACAGCGCCACGTCGGTTTTGCCCGACGGCTTGAGGTTCGCCAGGATCGCCAGGATGTTGCCGAGCTGCGTCCGCTTCGAGCGCGGCGGCAGGCACGCCTGGAGGCGCGTGTCGAACGTCACCAGGCCGACCGGGTCCTGCTGGTGGATCATCAGGTAGCCCAGCGCCGCCGCCAGGCAGATCGCGTACTCGAACTTCGTCAGCTCCTGCCGGTACGTGTACGCCATCGAGGCGCTCAGGTCCATGACCAGGTAGCCGGTCAGGTTCGTCTCGGCCTCGAATTTCTTGACGTAATAGCGGTCGGTCTTGGCGTAGATGCCCCAGTCGAGGTCCTTGAGGTCGTCGCCGGGCGTGTACTTGCGGTGCTCGCTGAACTCGACGGAGAAGCCGTGATAGGGGCTGGCGTGCAGGCCGGCGAGGAAGCCCTCGACGATGAACTTGGCGCGCAGGTCGAGGCGGCTGACCTGGCGGATCACCTCGGGGCGCAGGTATTTCTCGATGCTCACGTCTCGCCCTCCGGCACCAGCAGCGTGCCGTCCGCCGCGAAGAAACCGCGGCCGTCCGCCTCCCAGACGCCCGCCGTCACCCGCGCCAGGAAGCGGCACACGGCGTCACACAGTTCCGCCGCCGACTCCTCTCCGTGCGGCCGTACGGTGAAGAGGCGTGCGGTGCCGATCATGTGCCGCATCAGTCGGGCGTACACCTCGCTGTCCCCCGCCGCCTCCAGCCACGCCGCCCAGCCGTTCAACTCCTGGCGGATGCCCTCCTCGCTGGCGAGATAGCAATTCACCTCGACGGCGGCGGACGGTTCGGTGCGGACCAGTTCCGCCCGGAACCAACCCTCGTCGTCGCCGCGGAAGTGCCCCGTGACTTGCAGGCCCTGGCCGTGCAGGGCCTGCAGCAGCGCCGCCGGCTCGGGGTGGACGTCGTTGGTCCCGAAGACCCGATACCAGGTGGACATGGTCACGGCTTCTTCCGCTTGTCGTACTTGGCCGGCTCGGGCGGCTCGATGGTCGCCAGCAGGAGCTGGATCACGTCCTCGGCGGTCTTGCCTTCCGCCTGGGCCTGGAAGTTGGTGCTGATGCGGTGGCGCAGCACGGGGATCGCCACCTTCTTGACGTCGTCGATGGCGACGCTGAAACGGCCATCCATCGCCGCGATCGCCTTGGCCCCCTCGACCAGGGCGATGCCGGCGCGCGGCCCCGCACCCCAGTCCACCATCTTGCGCACGAAGTCCGGGGCCTCGTCACTGCGAGCGCGCGTCGCCCGCGTCAGCCGCACCGCATAGTCACGGACGTAGTCGCCCACCGCCACCTTCTTCACCAGCTTCTGCATGTTCACGATGGCCCGGCCGCTCAGCACCTTGGTCAGCTCCAGCGGCTCGTCGCGCGTCGCCATCTCCAGGATGCGCTTCTCCTCGTCGAAGTTGGGGTAATCGACCTTGATGTTGAACATGAAGCGGTCCTGCTGCGCCTCGGGCAGCGGGTAGGTGCCTTCCTGCTCGATCGGGTTCTGCGTCGCGATGACGAAGAACGGGTCGGGCAGAGGGTAAGTCTCCTGGCCGACGGTGACCTGGCGCTCCTGCATCGCTTCGAGGAGGGCGGCCTGGGTCTTGGGGGGCGTGCGGTTGATCTCGTCGGCGAGGATGATGTTGGCGAAGATCGGCCCCTTGACGAAGCGGAACTCACGGCGGCCGCCCTCCTGCTCCTCCAGGACGGTGGTGCCGGTGATGTCGGACGGCATCAGGTCGGGGGTGAACTGGATGCGCTTGAACGTCATGTCGAGAATTCGGCTGATCGAGCTGACCATGAGGGTCTTGGCCAGGCCGGGCACGCCGACGAGCAGGCAGTGGCCGCGGCTGAAGATGGCGGCGAGGATTTGCTCGACGACCTCCGTCTGGCCGACGATGGCACGGCGGAGCTGCTCGGTCATCTGGGTGCGCGCCTGGGTGAACTGGGCCAGGACTTCGCTAATGTCTTTGGACACCGGTGCGTTGCCTCGCGAGGGCCAGGGGGGACAGAGAGCGACGGCACCCGTGTATTGTAAAGGATGGGCCGCACAAGTGGAAACGGTCCCGGACCCACCCGGTGCGACGGGTGGGCTTGAACCCATCACTTCCCGCGGACGGGCGGCGCCGGAAGTCCGGACGAATTCAGTTCCCCTCGCGCCGCCGGACGGTATCATGGTGAGGATGATGCGCGCAACCTCCGCATACCGACCGTTCCTCCAGCCCCTCAGGCGTTTTGCCCTTACGGGGATGATCCTGGCGGCGATGGCGACCGCCGCCCTCGCCCAGGCCCTCGGCGCCCAGCCCGGGGTGGTCCGCGCCGAGTTCATCTACGAGAAGGCGCCGTTCCCGCAGTGCCACGCCTCGACCATCGCCGAGTCGAAGGGCGGACTGGTGGCCGCCTGGTTCGGCGGGACGAGGGAGGGACACACCGGCGTCGGCATCTGGGCCGCCCGCCACGACGGCAAGGCGTGGTCGGCCCCGGTCGAGGTTGCCAACGGCGTGCAAGCCGACGGCAAGACACGCCATCCCTGTTGGAACCCGATCCTCTTCCAGCCGAAGGACGGCCCGCTCCAGCTCTTCTACAAGGTGGGGCCGAGCCCGAGCACCTGGTGGGGCCTGCTCATCACCTCCGCCGACGGCGGCAAGACCTGGTCGCCGCCGCGCCGCCTGCCGGACGGCTTCGTCGGCTCCACGAAGAACAACCCGATCCCGCTGCCCGACGGCGGCGTCCTCCATCCGAGCAGCACCGAGGACCGCGGCTGGCGCGTCCACTTCGAGCGCAGCGATGCCGGCGGCACGAAGTGGGAGAAGGTCGGCCCGATCAACGACGGCAAGGACTTCGCCGCCATCCAGCCCGCCCTCCTCACGCACGCCGATGGCCGCCTCCAGGCGCTGTGCCGCACCCGGCAGAAGAAGGTCGCGGAGACGTGGTCGGCTGACGGCGGCAAGACGTGGAGCAAGCTCGCCGCGACGGCGCTGCCCAACCCTAACTCCGGCATCGCCGCTGTCACCCTGCGCGACGGCCGGCACCTGCTCGTCTACAACCACACCGCGAAGGGCCGCAGTCCGCTCAACGTCGCCGTGTCGCGCGACGGTAAGAGTTGGCAGGCGGCGCTGGTGCTGGAGAACCAGCCGGGCGAATACTCCTACCCCGCCGTGGTCCAGGCGTCGGACGGCCTGGTTCACATCACGTACACCTGGAAGCGGCAGCGCGTCAAGCATGTCGTCGTGGACCCGGCGCGGCTGGCCTTGCGCGACATGCCCGGCGGGCAGTGGCCCGCCAACCCCTGACCCGAACTCCCCCGGCGCAACCCCCTGTGAGGAACCCCATGAGAACCGCCCCCCTGCCCGCGCCCCTGCGCGGCATCATCCCGCCGCTGGCCACGCCGCTGCTCGAGCAGGACCGCCTCGACCACGCCGGCCTGGAGCGCCTGGTCGAGCACGTCCTGGCCGGCGGCGTCCATGGCCTGTTCCTCCTCGGCACGACCGGCGAGGCGCCCGGCCTGAGCCACCGCCTGCGCTGCGAGCTGGTCGAGCGGACGTGTGCGCAGGTCGCCGGACGTGTGCCCGTGCTGGTCGGCGTCACCGACACGTCATTCATCGAATCGGTCGAGATGGCCGAGCACGCCGCGGAGGCCGGCGCCGCCGCGGTGGTGCTGGCGCCACCGTACTACTTCCCCGCCGCGCAGCCGGAGCTGGCCGGCTACGTCGAGCGCATCGCCGCCGCGCTGCCGCTGCCGCTGTTCCTTTACAACATCCCGAGCCACACGCGCGTGAGCTTTGAGCTGGAGACGATGGCGCGGGCGCTGCAGCTCCCGAACGTCGTGGGCGTGAAGGACAGCTCGGGCCAGATGGTGTTCTTCCACAAGCTGCAGCGGCTGGCGGCGGCGCGGCCCGATTTCGCGGTGCTGATGGGGCCGGAGGAGATGCTCGCCGACGGCGTGCTGTCCGGGGCGCACGGCGGTGTGTGCGGCGGGTCGAACCTGGCGCCGCGGCTGTACGTCGATCTCTATGAGGCGGCGAGCCGCGGTGACCTGGAGCGCGTCCGCGAGCTGCACGGGCGCGTGATGCAA
>JBBRPS010000116.1:0-16816 GCA_038227745.1 Gemmatales bacterium
ACTTGCATCCAAGTCGGTAGCGATGACAGTGTGGTGTCACTCTTCGGAAACCGCAGAATTCATGCGGAAAGCGCGACAACACGGGCTGTCGCGGCTCTCCTGAATTCAGTGCAGGTTTTCGTGCCAGGGACACTAGCGGTTCAGGGTGGCACTTGTCGGGGCGAGATCGGGGGCCGCGGACAGGCAGCGTCCGGCCGTGGTCAGGTCGCAGCTGGGTTCCCACAATAACGTTCGGACAAGGTCGCCCGCCCTTGAGGTCGCTGAGTGCCTTCCGCCGCCTTCACCCGCTGGCAGAATGACCGCACTCCTCGTTTGAACGAGGTGGGCGCACACGGCGCCGCCGTCCTGGCCCTGGTCCCGCCAAACCCGACGTTCCTCGACGAGACCCTCCGGGGCTTCGTACTGCACCTCAGCGCCCACTTCCAGGGTTTCTGCCGCGATCTTTACACGGAATGCGCGCAAATCTGGATCGCGGTCATCCCGACCGGACTCAAGGCTACGGCCCAGGCGCAATTCTCCGCTCAGTTGGCGCTTGAGAAAGGGAACCCGACCTACGATAATATCAAGAGGGACTTCAATCGCTTCGGGTTTCTGCTAAACTTGCAGACCGCCCACCCGGCGGGTCCGCAACAGGTGACGGACCTGGGCCATTTGAACGACTGGCGGAACAAGGCAGCACACCAGGACACCCAGCCGCTCGGGGGAGGAGTGCCGGCAGCCCTGACGCTCCCCATCGTGCAGGGGTGGAGGACGTCCTGCGATGGACTGGCGACGTCGCTTGACGGTACCATGCGTACCGAGCTTCTCCGCATCATGGCAGTTGCTCCCTGGTGAAGTTCATGCAGGAGGATCTAAAAATGGCGATCCAGGACCTGATTGAACCTTTGAAGGTCGGCACGGTCGTCAGGATTCGTAACTCCGGTTACCATCGCGCGAAGATCGCGGAATTCCGCGGACCGCTCGGCCCGAAGGGGGCGCGCGTTTACCGCGTTCTTGTCCAGAGGAAGCCTCGGCGCGTTTATATCGAGGTCCTTGAAGACCAGCTCGAGGTGCTGGACGATGCGTGAGTCTCGCCACGCACGAGACGAGACTTTGAAGGCGCCTGGATACAACTCGACCCTACTTTTCCTTCCTTTCCGCGGCCGCCCTCGGGCGGCCGGGATGCTTGACGGTTCTCAGTTCCCGGGCGAGAATGTGGCCGGAAGGCACTCGCAGAGTGCGTTCCCTGCGGCCTCGGCTGGAGAATTGTCTCATGTGGGTCTGCCCGCGCTGCCGCGAAGCACACACTGACACCGATTTCCCCGATATCATTTGGGAAGAATGGGGGGAATTTGTCCGAACGAGAGGTAGCGTACCATGATGGAAGGCGTTCTGCTGCGCGTGTGTCGTGCGCAGGCGAGCCTCGCCGAGACCCTCATCGAGCCGTGGCTGCGGGAACAGGACGCGCCGAGGCGGGCTCACCTGATCGAGGCCGTGCTGCCACGGCTGATGGCGTTGTGTGAGGCGTTCGAGGAACTGCACTCGGCGACCTGGCGGCAGCTGTTCGCGGGCGGCGTCCGGGAGGTCCAGAACGTCGGCGAGGACCTTCAGCGGCTGTGGGCCGACGCGCTGGCCTTCCTCGGCGGCGTGCGGGACAAGGGCCGGGAATGCCTCGCCGGCGGCTGCGCCATCGACCGCTTCGATGAATTCGAGCGGGCCGTGGAGGCCGTCGGGCTGGCCGTCGCGGAACACGCGGCCCGCTGGCCCTGGATCGATGAGGAGACGCTGGCCCGGTCGAGGGAGGACGTTGCCGCCGGGCGGTGCCACAAGGCCACGGAAGTCCTCAATGCGCTACGAAATCCAGTTCGCTGACGCTGGACGATTGTCAGCGACACGACCTATCAGGCCACGCACGCCGAATGCATGGAGAACTTGATCCTCATCAACCGCCGTACCGACCCGCACCGCCGGCACACGCGGCATCATGCCTTCGTCATGGGGATCCTGATTACCGAATAGGGCTTCCGCCTGCCCCTGCCGCGTAAGAGTTATTACACCGAGGACTATTGCCGGCAGAAGGGGCGGCGTCACCGCACGCAGGTGCAACTCGCGGCGGACCTGTTACGCGACGTACGCATCCCCGCGGATGTGGAAGTGCTTGCGCTCTTCGACAGCGCTGTCGATGCGAACGTGATCCACCGCCAACGCGAGCTCGTCGAGGTTTTTCCCATCGATCCGAACCGCAACCGATCAGGCGGCCCGGCCCCGGAAGACCCGATGATGCGTCGGGGGTATGGTAGCGCCCGAGCAGCCGTTGGCAAAAAAATGACCAGCAGTGCTGAATCGAACCGCATCCCCGCATCGCCACCGTTGCCGGATCGTCCTCCAAGTCTAAACCAGGACTTCACTTGGGGGAAAGCAGGCGTGCGGCATACTCTTTGCTTTCGGGTGAAGCTCGACCACGGTTTCTCGGACTCCTCATGTCTTGCAGGAGGTTCATCATGCGCCGCACGACCTGGCTGAAGGCACTTCTTCCCGCGTGTTTGGTCGCGGTGGCGGTCGCGGACCGCACAGCGTCTCCTCAAGAGAAGGACCCAGGAAAGAAGGGTCCGCCCGTCAAGAAAGTCGCGGTGGGGCGGAATGTCTTTGTGGAAATCGAAGACAAGAAGGTGGTCCGTGTCGTAGTCCAGGCGCACGTGTGCCTGCGCCAGGGCCCCCTGGAGCATTTGCTCACCCGCCGGCTCCGCAAAGAACATGAGGCGATCCTGGCGGCCGACATCGACGCCCGTGACCTCCATACCGGCCTGATGCTCGCCGGCGCGGACCCAGGCAAGCCCATCGCCTTCCGCCCGAAGGAAACCTCGCCGTCAGGGACCGCCGTCAAAATCAGCCTGGTCTACAACGACAAGCGAGGCAAGGAGGTCAAGGTGCCCGCGCAGCAATGGGTTCGCCACAGCAAAACGAAAAAAGACCTGCAACCCGACTGGGTCTTCGTCGGCAGCGGCTGTGTGGTGGGTGCCGCCGACCCGGCCAAAGTCTATTATCGCGCCAACGACGGCGACGTCATCTGCGTCGCCAACTTCGAGGCCGCCTTGCTTGATGTGCCTATCCTGAGTTCCGCGCAGGGCGACGTCGATTACGAAGCTCACACCGAGCGCATCCCCCCGCTGGACACGGCGGTCCTGATGATCCTGGAGCCGGTGCGGACAAGGAAGAAATGAACCGGTCCAGAGTGATCTTCACCAGAAGGGGAAAGGGGACGCAGCCCAAAACTTCAACGGCATAGCCACCGAACCCTATCAAGACGTGAGGCCGATTATGATCACCACCTACGAACGCGGCATGATCGCGGAGCGCCGCGAGACGGCGCTGCTGCAACTGGCAGCGAAGTTCGGGGCGCTCTCGCCGGAGGTGAAACAACGTGTCGAGGCCCTGTCCCCCGAGGACCTGCGCCGGCTGACGCTGGACCTCCTCAAGGCTCAGTCGCTGAAAGAACTCCGCCTGGAGGACTGAGGGCTTTGCGCGGCTTTGCCGACCTACCGGGCCGGAGAAGCACCCGAATAAGGGGCGATTCTCCGGCCGACGTAGGCGTACGACTTTGAGAGCAGTGAAGTTCGCGCAGCTGTCCCCGCCGTGACAGCGACGGCCCGCGCAAATAAAAAGCCCCCAGGCCCTGGGGAAAAATGACCGCGGCCGCAGGAGGGCCTGGAAACCGGGGGCGCCGGCCGTGGACGATTCTGGAAGAAATCGCGTTTTGTCCTTTGCAATCGGACCGCGCTTCCGTTTAAGATAATGTCTGGATCCTCGTCTTCACTGCCGTCTCTCCGACCCTTTTCGACCGCCGTCGCTGTAACGGAGATTCAGATCATGGCGATAACCACGGGCTTCAAGACGCCATGCCCCGCATGCAAGGCACTGGTGCTCATCAAGGATGCGAAGCTGATCGGTAAGAAAGTCGAGTGCCCCAAGTGCAAGCACCGCTTCATCGTCGAGGATCCCGTCGAGCGCGACAAGAACGCGGTGGCCGGCCTCAAGGCCGCCGACGCGGCGAAGGCGAACGGGGCCGCGGACGAGAGCGAAGCCGAGGCCGAAACCGAGGCCCCGAGCAAGCCTCGGGAAGCCGTCACCGCCGCCAAGCCGGCGGCCGCCGCGGCCGCCTCGGCCAAGAAGGAGGCGGCCACCGCGGAGAAGCCGAAACCGCCCGCCAAACCGGCCAAGGCGCCGCCGCCCGTGGAGGATGACGAGGACGAGGAGGACGACGAGGAGGAGGTTGCCCCCAAGGGGAAGACCAACGGCAAGGCGGCGAACGGCAAGGCGCCCGCCGGCAAGGCACCCGCCGCGAAGGCGAACGGCAAGGCCGACGCGAAGGCGGCCGCCAAGAAGAAGCCCGCGCGCAACGAGGACGACGCCGAGGCCGATGAGGAGGTCGAGGAGAAGGCGTCCAAGAAGAAAAAGAAGAAGGGCGAGGGCAACAAGCAGCTGCCCCTGATCCTGGCCGGCGTCGGCGTGCTCGCCCTGGCGGTGGCAGGCCTCATCATCTGGAAGCCGTGGGGCAAGAAGGACAGCACCCCGGTGGCGGCGAACAACAACATGGGACAGGGCATGCCCGGCATGGGGGACAACCCCAAGGGCGGCGAACAGAACCCTGCTCCCCCGAAGGACGGCAAACAGCCCGGCGAGGGCGGCGGGGCTGGTGGGCCGGGCGCTGCCGCAGGACCGGAACTCACCAACCTGCTCCCCAAGACTGTCCAGAACGTCTTCCAGATCAACTTCAAGGACTTCCTCGACAGCCCCATGGGCACCGCCGCCTTCGGCTCGGGGGCCTTCAACGACGACGAGATTCGGGCGCGCCTCGGCTTCTCGCTCAAGGCCATCGACAACCTGATCCTGGCGGAGAACTACGCCGCCCGCTGGTCGTTCACGGTCCTGCACAGCCTGGAACCGCTCAACGAGCGCACGCTGAAGAAGACCCTGGGGCTGCAGGATCCCAAGGAACGCGCCATCAAGAACCAGGCCTATTACCGTATCACGCGGAACGACCACTGGCTGGCGAACCTCGGCCGGCTGTCGCTCGGGGCGCCCGCGGCGATCCGCAACGCCCAGCCGAAGGCCGATGCCTCGCCCCTGTACCTGCGCCTGCACAACCCCCAGACCCTGATCGTCGCGCACCTGCAGCCGATGCAGCAGTTCCTTGCCGATGAGGGGCACCCCGAGCCCTGGGGCGGCAAGAAGGCCGCGCCCGCCGACCCGCCGCCATCCACGAACCCGGGCGGCGCGGTGCCGGGCGCCGGTCCCGCGGGTCCCCTCCCCGGCGGCGCCAATCCCCCGGGGCAGGGAGGGGGGGACTTCCCGAAAGGTTCCAGACCACCTCCGGGCGCTGGCGGCGCACAGCAAGGGGCCCCCGCGTTGGGTTCCCCGATGCCCGTGCCCGGACAGGCGGCTCAGCCGCTAGTTCCCGGCGCGGAGGGTCAGGGGATGGGCCAGGGGGGCCAACCGGCAGCGCCGCCGCCGCCGCCCCGACTCGCGGAGACTTTCTCCACGATCAACCCGACCTTGAAGACCATGCTCGACCGGATGGCGGTCAAGGCGGCGGACTCCGACGACCGCGTCCTCTTCATCTCCGCCACGGACATGCGCGCCGCGCGCATCGTGAGCCGCGCCCCCGACGACAAGGACCGCGTCCTGTGGCGCATCCGCCCCGTGTGGGACGTCACCAACCTGATGCACGAGAAGACCGACCGGATCAATGTGCTCGGCACCACCCTGCACATGAAAGAGCAACTCGCCTACCTTTACAAGAATGTCATGGACTGCGGCAGCGAGGCGGAGGCCGGCACCCTCAAGGACGACCTCAAGGACGCCGTCGCGCCGGAGTTGGTGAAGCTGTTCCGACTCCTGCTCGATCACAAGGTCCAGGTGGCGAAGGAAGACGCTCCCGTCGGCAACGGCAACGAGGGCAAGGACCCGAACGTCCCCGGCATGGTCAACCCGAACGTCCCCCCGGGCGTCCGGCCGCCGCCTGCCGGCAACCCCAATCCCGGCGCGTTTCCGGGACAGAACCCGAACCCGGGCGCGTTCCCGGGGCAGAACCCGAATCCAGGCGCGTTCCCCGGTGGGGACCCCCAGTTCCCGGGCGGTCAGAACCCCGCGCCAAAGCAGGCGGAGAAGCCGGAAGAAATCAAGAGTTCCCGCATCGTCGTCCGGCAGAACAACAAGCGCGTCTCCCTCCGCCTCGACCTGGTCCTCGATCAGCCCGCCTACCAGCGCCTCGAGGGCCTGATGCAAGTCGTGATGATCGGCCTGCGCGGCGAGATCGACGCCGCCGACGGCATGGCGCGCCGCCACGATCTGGCGGCGGCCGGCAAACTCCTGGGCGAGAAGGGCCTGTCCGACCGTGACATCGCGCCGGGCAACTACCCGCCGGGCGCGTTCAAGCGCCCCCCCGCCGGCTCGCGCTCGTACCGCGACCCGAACCAGCGCGTGAGCTGGATGGCGGCCCTGCTGCCCTACCTCGACCGCAAGAACCTGTACGACCACATCGCCTTCGATAAGTCGTGGAAAGACCCCGCGAACTGGCTGCAGGCACGGACGCTGGTCCCGGAATTCCTCGACCCGACCTACCCGCGCGGCGCCCGCTACACGACCAACCCCGGCATGCCGTTCGACCCGGCCGTCACCCACTTCGTCGGCCTGGCCGGCATCGGGCTGGACGCCGCCGACTACGGCGCCAACGACCCGGCCGTCGTCAACAAGCTGGGCGTGTTCGGCTACGAGCGCGGCGCCTCGCTCGACGAGATCCGCAAGAGCCGCGGCGGGCTGTCGAACACGGTCCTGCTGATCCGCGTGCCGCACGACGGCCCGTCCGGCGTCCACCCCTGGATGGCGGGCGGCGGCAGCACGGTCCGCACCGTCCCGGAGAAGGACAGCGTCGAGCCGTTCCTCTCCACCGAGAAGGACGGCACGCGCGGCACCTACGTCCTCATGACGGACAGCTCGGTGCGCTACATCAAGAAGGGCATCTCCGACGCGGCCTTCAAGGCGCTGGTGACCGTCCGCGGGCCGGCGCCGGAAGACTTCGAGATCGACAAGGTGGCCCCCATCGTGAAGGCCCCGGATAAGGAAGCGCTGCCCGTGGTCGCGCCGGAGAAGCCCGCTCCGCAGCCGCCCAAGGCCGACCCTCCCCAGAAGGTTCCGGCCCAGCCCGCGACGGGTGCCCCGGACGGTTGGAAGCAGTACACCTCTCAGGAAGCGGGCTTCACGGCCCTCTTGCCGAGCGTGCCCACCCGGCAAGAATTGACGTTGCCGACTCCCTTGGGGCCGACGAAGATCCAGGTGTTCACCGCTCCCCTGAAAGGCACCGATGGCTGCATCATTACCTACAGCACGGTTCCCGTCCCGATCCCACCGGGCCAGTTGGATCTGTTCTTCGCGGGTGTGAAGAACGGCATCCTGCGAAGTGCCCCGGGCGCCAAGATAGTGGCCGAGAAACGGCGTACCGTTGCCGGTTCCCCGGCCATCGACCTCGAGTTGCAGGTGGGACCCAGCAAAGTCAGAATGACCACCCTCCTCGCTGGCGTCCGCGCCTATTCGATCACCGTCCCCGGCGACGGCCAGGAAGCCGCAGCAGTGTTGAAGCGGGTGGTCGATTCGTTCCGGCCACTCAACGGGGGAGCGCCCGCCGGCCAGGGCGACCCTCCGCCGGCGCCGCCCGTCCCGATGGGCAAGTTCCCCCAGCAACCGCCAGGAATCAACCCGCCCCAGGGGCAGGCGCTGAACGTCGATGCCGCGGCGCTGGTGCGCGAGTACCAGGCAAACCGGCAGGCCGCCGAGCAGAAGTACAACAACAAGGTCCTCACCGTGCGCGGCGTGATGGGCAACGCCCGTCAGCCGGGCGAGACCATGCTCGAGACGAACTTGCCGAGCATCCTCCCCGACGCCCGCCCCGGCGCGACGGACGTGGTCGTCTTCGCCCTCCGCAACCGTGCGGCCGGCGTCGGGCTCCGGCCCGGGACGAACGTCGTCGTCCAGGGACGCTGCCTCGGCTTCAACCAGGAACTCGACGTGGTCCTGACAGACGCACAACTCCTTCCCCGTTGACCCTTCTGGAGGTTACGCCGCGGTTCGCCGAACCGCGGCGTAACCTCCCCTTCCCACCCCGAAGTCCTCTCGCGGACCACTTCTCCCAGTTCCTCGACTGCGGCGATTTGCCCTGCGGCGCGCGCCGGTCTAGAATGGAATAGGGGAACCAGCAGACTGGAGCATTTTACCCCAATCCCCTTCTTCCCCTCGGGAGTGCCGGAACCACTCCTGTCCTCCGCCAGCGCACGGAATAACGCGACCTCCCGCCCTGCTCGGGGACACTGCGCGCCCCGGGGGAGGGGAGTGCCGCGCGGCCCCGCTGGCCGAACCATTCTTGAAGGCAACCCTCCGGACGTCGCTGCCCGGGGGGGAGTGGTCGTCGCCCAGAGAAAAGAAGAGGCGCCATGCACCCGTCCCAATCCGCCAACGGCTCCGCCCGCGGCCCGCTGCCTCTGTGGCACCGCGACTGGCTCGACGCCTACCCGCGTGACGTGCCCTCGTCGCTGTCCTACCCGCACGTGCCCGTCAGTCACCTCCTGGAGTCGGCCGCTCGCCGCTTTCCCGACCGCCCCGGCTGCACCTTCTTCGGCGAGTCCATCCCCTACGCCCGCCTGGCGGACATGGCGCGCCGCCTCGCCGCGGCGCTGGCCGACCGCGGCGCCGGCCCGGGCACGCGCGTCGGCATGCTCCTGCCCAACAGCCCCGAGTACGTCGTCGCCCTGCAGGCGACCTGGCTGACCGGGGCGACCGCCCTGCAACTCAGCCCCCTCATGGTCGCCGAGGAGGTCGAGAAGTGGCTGCGGATGACCGGATGTCGCACGGTCGTCACCCTCGACCTGCTGGCCGACAAGGTGTCCGGGGCGCTGGAGGTGGGGCTGCTCGACCACGTCGTCGTCGCGTCCCTCGCCGGCCACATGGGGGCGCTGCGCGGCTGGCTGTACCGGGTCGAGCGCGTGCGGCGGCGCGGGCCGGTGCGCCTGCGCGAGAACGGCCGTGTCCACACCTTCGACGCCCTGCTGCGCACGCCGGCCCGGCAGCTCGCGCCCGCCCTGAACCCCGAGGAGGATGTCGCGGTGCTGGCCCCGACCGGCGGCACGACGGCGTCGCCCAAGGCGGTGATGCTCACGCACCGCAACCTCGTCGCCCAGGCCCTGCAGCTGCGCGCCTGGAGCGGCCGCGAGGACGGCACCGAGGGCGTGCTCGCCGTCCTGCCGTTCTTCCACGTCTATGGCCTGTCGGTGTGCCTGCTGACGAGCCTGGCGACGGCCGCCACCGTCCACCTGCACCCGCGCTTTGAGGCTGGGCCGATCCTCGATCTGCTGGAGCGCCACCGCGTCCAGCTGGTGCCCGCAGTGCCCGCGATGCTCGCCGCCCTCAACCGCGCCCTGCGGTCCAGCCCGCGCGACCTGTCGTTCGTCCGCAGTGTGATCTCCGGCGCCTCGGCGCTGGCCGCCGATGTGCGTGCCGAGTTCGAGAAGTACGGGGCGCGGCACCTCGTCGAGGGCTACGGACTATCGGAGGCCAGCCCGGTGACGCACGTCAACCCAGTTGGCTCGGGGAACCGCCCGGGGATGATCGGCCTGCCGCTGCCAGACACCGAGGCGAAAATCGTCGATCAGGCGACGGGGGCGCGGGACCTGCCGGTCGGCGAGGTGGGCGAGCTGGTGGTGCGCGGGCCGCAGGTGATGAAGGGCTACTTCGACAACTCCGCGGAGACGGCGCTGGCGCTGCGCGGCGGCTGGCTGTACAGCGGCGACCTGGCCCGGCGCGACCGCGACGGCTACTTCCAGATCGTGGACCGCAAGAAGGACATCATCAAGACCTCGGGGTTCCTGGTGTTCCCGGTCGAGGTGGAGGAGGTGCTGAGCCGCTACCCGAGCGTGGCGGAGGCGGCGGTGGTCGGCGAGCCAGACGCGGAGCGCGGCGAGATCATCAAGGCGCTGATCGTGCCGCGCGACCGCGCCACGTTCGACCTGGCCGCGCTGCAGGCGTTCTGCACCGAGCACCTGAGCAAACAGAAGCGGCCGCGCAAGATCGAGGTCGTGGGCGAGCTGCCGAAGAACTTCCTCGGCAAGGTGCAGCGCCGCAAGTTGCGCGAGGGCGGGCGCTGAATCAGGACAACGAGCGGCGGGCTTTACGCCCGCCGTCCGGGGGGTTGAAGACGGCGGGCGTAAAGCCCGCCGCTCGTTATGCCCACTTAGGAGTCCTTCGCGACCACGTAGGCGAAGCGCTCGCGGAACTGCTCGGTCGCCATGCTGCACGTCGCCGCAAGCTTCGCCAGACGCTCCGGGTCCTCGAAGTCGCGCCGCTCCAGACGGATCATGTAGCGACGGGCACACTCGTAACCCTCGCCGTCCACGTCCACCTTGCGCGTCTTCATCCGCCGCGTCTCCGGGTTCAGCATCTTGCCGAACGGCAGCGGCTCCATGCGGCCCTCGACGAAGCTGATGATCGCCCCGAACTGCCGCGCCGACTCCGAGCGCAGGAACTTCACCGCCCCGTACCCCAGATCGCGCGTGTACTCCGCGTCGAACGGGATCGGGTCGGCGCAGCGCAGCTCGTAGCCGAGGTCCTTGTCGATGAACGTCGTCTTCAGCCTGAGCGGCTCCAGGCGCTTCTCCAGCATGTCGCGGACCATGCGGCCGAACTCGATCTCGCCCAGGCGCAGGTGGCCGTGCGGGTCGATCGTCACGTTGCCGTAGCGGCCGAGCTGGCTGGCGCCCATCGCCGCTTCCAGGCCCTTCTCGCCGATGGCGCCGATCAGGCCCTCCGCCAGCACCACGACGCCGTAATCGCTGCCGCGGCTGGCCCGCTTGATGATCGAACCGAGGATGATGTCGCAGACCTCGTCGAGCGTGACCGGCCGGCCGCGGAACTCCTCGGGGATGATGGTGAGCGTCGCCGCCGACGCCTTGCCGATCCCCAGCGCCAGGTGGCCGGCCGCCCGGCCCATGCTGACGATCAGATACCAGCGCGACGTCGTGCGGGCATCCTCGGCGATGTTGCGCACGATCTGCACGCCGAGCTGCCGGGCCGTCTCGAAGCCGAAGGTCGGCGTCGAGCCGGGCAGGGGCAGGTCGTTGTCGATCGTCTTGGGGACGTGGGCGACGCGGATGCGGCCCTCGGCCTGGCGGTAGACCTCGCTGGCGGAGAAGGCGGTGTCGTCGCCGCCGATCGTCACCAGGGCGTCGATGCCCATGCCGCGCAGGATGTTGAGCACGTTGGCCATGTCGGCGGCGGACCTGGTCGGGTTGGCGCGGGCCGTGCCCAGCACCGAGCCGCCGCGCAGGTGCAGCGCCTTGACGTCGTCGATGGTCAGGCGGCGGGTGCGGTCGGTCCTGCCCTGGACGAGGTACTTGAAGCCGTCGCGAAAGCCGAAGACCTCGACGCCGTTGTTGATCGCCTCGATGGTTACCGAGCTGATGACGCCGTTGATGCCGGGGGCCGGGCCGCCGCCGACGAGGAGGGCAAGTTTCCGGAGTTCCGTACCGCCGCTCATGCGCTACCTCCAACCTGGATCCCGGGGGGCGCGGGGCGCATCGTACTGCCCCCCTCTCGAACCGACAGGATCGGCCGAAACGGCAGGAAATGCAAGGCCACTTCCCTGCCCGGCCGTGGCGCCGTGGGAATGTCTGGGCTCGGCGCGCGCGGCATCCCCAGGGGGATCCTATCGGACCCGCCCCGAGGTTCAATGGCGGGGCAGGTGAAGGGAGCCTGGCGCGGTGTGTGGGCGCTTTGGAGTGCGGCGCTCGGCGCCGCTTTCTCTCTTTCTTTCTGTCGCCTCAAGCTCCGGATGGTGACAAAGAAAGAGAGAAAGCGGCGCCGAGCGCCGCACTCCAAAGCGCCCCGCTCTACCCCTGCCTATAATGACGGAGAAGACTCCACTCGCCTTCTCCCGTGGCTGCAGGAGGCCCGACCGCCGCATGGCCGAACCCCTTCACCTGGCCGAGATGTCTCTGGAGCCCGGCGACCGTTTCGAGACCGCCGCCGCCGGCCCCGACCGGCTGACGCTGCCGGAGGCACTGCGCCTGAGCCAGGTCCCGGTGACGGCCGTGGAGGACGCGCACGGTCGGCGCTTCCCCGCGGCTGCCACGGAGGACCAGGTCCTCACCGTCCCGGGACTGCAGGCGACCTTCCCCGAGCGCTGCGGCGCCCTTTGGCTGGAGTACCGCGAGCCCGGCGTGTTCGGCCTCGTCATCGAGCCGGCCCCTGCCGTGAGTGACGGCGAACGGACGACCGAACAGGGCGTGCGTCTGGCGCTGGACCCCGCCGACTGGGGCCTGGTGGCGGGCGGCGTCCCGCACCGCCACGCCAACCTCGGCGAATTCCAGCTCGCCCTGCGGGCCACGCGCCTGGCGACCCACGCGGGCTTCGACCGGCTCATCAGCCTGCCGCTCGTCCGCGACATGGAATTGCTGGAGCATCAGATCCGCACCGCCAAAACGGTCCTGCGCCGCTTCCGCGGCCGGGCCTTGCTGTGCGACGAGGTCGGCCTGGGCAAGACCATCGAGGCCGGCCTGATCCTGTCCGAGTTGTCGCTGCGCGGCCTGGTGCGCTCGGTGCTGGTGCTGGTGCCGCCGTCGCTGATCGAGCAGTGGCAGGGCGAGATGCGCCGCAAGTTCTCGCTGGAGCTGACCAGCCACGACGACCCGGCATTCCGCCAGCACGGCACCGCGGCGTGGGGCGAGTTCGACCGCGTGATCGCCTCGATGCACACCGCCAAACGCGAGCCGCACCGCTCCGCCATCCTCGCGCGGAAGTGGGACATCATCATCGTCGATGAGGCCCACCACCTGCGCAACCGCACCACACAGCTCTGGCGCTTCGCCAGCGAGCTGCGCAAGCAGTTCATCCTCCTGCTGACCGCGACGCCCGTGCAGAACAACCTCGAAGAGCTGTTCAACCTCGTCACGCTGCTGGAGCCGGGGCTGCTGAGCACGGCGAAGCACTTCCAGCGGCAGTTCGTCGATCGCCGCGACAAGCTGACACCGCGGAACGTCGATGAGCTGCACGCCCTGCTGAGCGAGGTGATGGTGCGCAACCGCCGCAGCACGGTCGGGCTGCGCTTCACGCGCCGCTGGGCGCGCACCGACCGCGTGACCCTCACCGCGCCGGAGCGCGCGCTCTACGACGCGGTCACCGGCTTCGTCCGCGCGCAGCTCCCGCAGACCGGCGGACGCGGCGCGCTGACGCGCATGGCGCTCATCGCTCTGCAAATGGCGATGGGCAGCTCCAGCCAGGCGGCCGCCGGGACGCTGGAGAACATGACGGCCAACGAGAAGCTGCCCGCCGACCAGCGCCGCACGCTGGCCGACCTGGCCGCGCGCGCCGAGGCGCTGACCGAGCACTCGAAGGTCGAGCGGCTGCTGGGGCTGCTGCGTGAGTTCCCCGACAAGCTGGTGCTGTTCACGCAGTTCCGCCGCACGCAGGAGATGCTGGCGCGGCGGCTGAAGGAAGCGGGGCACGACGTGGCGGTGTTCCACGGCGGGCTGACACGGCTGGAGAAGGAGGCGGCGGTCGAGCGGTTCCGCGGAGCGACGCGCGTGCTGCTGGCGACCGAGGCCGGCAGCGAAGGCCGCAACCTGCAGTTCGCGCACGCCGTCTGTAACTACGACCTGCCGTGGAACCCGATGAAGATCGAGCAGCGCATCGGCCGCCTCAGCCGCATCGGCCAGACGCACGACGTCTACGTCTTCAATCTGGTGGCGGCGGACACGGTCGAGGCGTCGGTGCTGCACCTGCTGGAAGCGAAGCTGAGCATGTTCGAGCTGGTGATCGGCGAGATCGACATGATCCTGGGCAACCTGGAGGACGAGCGCGAGTTCCAGGACGTGATCGCGGACCTGTGGGCGGAGTCGGTGGGCCAGGACGATTTCGCCCGCCGCATGGAGGAGCTGGGCAACCGTCTGCTCGCCGCCAAGGCGGCCTACCTCGAACAGCGTACGCACGACGACAAGATCTTCGGCGACCGCTTTACTCCGGATACGTGAGCCTGCCGTTCGCCTTGCTGGTGTGGGTCAGGATTCCAATCCTGACAGGTGACTTGTCAGGATTGGAATCCTGACCCACAGAAGACATCCGAGGGAACCCGACCGATGGACCACGCCGCCCCGTCGCCCCTGGAAGACTTCGTGCGCGACTACGTCGAGGTGACGGGCGGCGTCTGGGACGAGATCGAGCCGCAGGTCTACGACGTGCTGCTGCCGCCCGCCGCAGCCGCCGCGGACACCGGCGACCGTGAGATCTTGCGCGTCGCGTTCGACCCCGAAGCAGTCCCCGAGCACCCAGGTTCGCAGCTCGCCAGCTACGGCACGCCGCTCATCGACCGCCTCCTCACCGACGCCCTGGAGCGCGGCCGCACCGCTGAGTTCTACGTCGTCGGCCTCAACCTGTCGCCGCACGACCTGCCGGCCCGCGCTCGCCGTGCCCTCACCCTGCCCGCAGGCGCCGCCCTGCGCATCGAGAAGGTGCGGGCGCTGCACTTCGCCCAGGCGGTCTTCTGGTTCCAGGCCACGTACATCAGCGACCAGAAGGAGCAGGAAGTGGTGTCGGTCGCGCTCGACCTCCATTACGGCCGACAGGTGCGCCACCTGGAAGAGCTGCTCGACCCCGCCCGGCTCTCCGAGGCGCCCGCCCTGCCCCTGCCCGAGGCGCGGCGCCTGAGCGTCGCGGCGGCCTACCCCACCGCCCGCGAGCGCTTCGTCCGCACCCTCGCCGCCCTGGCCAACGCGCGCGGCCGCGAGCAGGGCGAGCACGTCCTGAAACAGATCGGCCGCATGGCCCGCTACTACGCCGACCTGCGCGAGGAGCTGGAAGAGCAGGTGCGCCGCGCCACCGCCCGCAGCGAAGACCTCGGCAAGTTCGCCGGGCGGCGCGAGGCCCTCGACCGCGAGGAGAAGGTGCGCGTCGCCGAGCTAAAGCAGAAGAGCGCCCTGCGCGTTCACGTCCGCCTGCTCATCACCCTCCTCGTGCAGCAGCCGAAGCTGCTCGCCCGCGCCGCGGTCCACCTCGACGGCAAGGCGCTCGGGACGCTCGAGCTGGTCTGGGATCCGCTCGTGGAGGCGATCGAGGCGCTGCCATGTCCCGAGTGCGGCCGGCCGACCTTCGCGCTGGAGCTGACGCGGCAGGGCCGGCTGGTCTGCCCCGCCTGCGCCGCCGCCACCACCGCCCCTGCAAAGGGCAAGCACCCGCACCGTTGACTCCCGACCGCGCTTTTTCGCCGCCTACCCCCTGGCATCCCGCGGCGAATCTGGTAGGCTCATCCCGCCCAGACAGTACACACCGTGAGTTTCTTCCGACGAAGGGGGGAAAGATGCGAAGCAAGATGGGACGGCGGGCCGTCCTCGGCGCCGCCGCGCTCGCCTGGGTGCTGGCCGGCACCGGCGCGGCGAACGCCCAGAAGGGCCTGGTCGGCAAGATCGACCTGATGTCGAGCAAGGGCGTCGAGGCCGTCAAGGGCGAGTGGCGCTATCACGAGGTCACCACGGGCGTCGGCTCGAAACAGAACGAGATCGAGCCGAAGGCGCACGGCAAGTTCGACGACTCCAAGTGGGAGGTGCTCAAACCGGAGACGCTCGGCAAGCCACGCGGCCCCGGCGGCTACAGCTGGTGCTGGTACCGCATCGAGGTCACCATCCCGGATACGGTCGGTGGCGAGCCGTTCGCGGGCGGCCCCGTCTGGTTCCAAACCACGGTCGATGACTACGGCGAGATCTGGGTAGACGGCGACATCGACCGGGCCTTCGGCAAGAGCGGCCGCGGCGCCGTCAGCGGCTTCAACACCCGCAACCGCGTGCGTCTGCAAAAGGCGGAGGCCGCGACCGAGACGAAGGGCAAGAAAAAGAAGGTGATGCGCGACGCCAAACCGGGCGACATTTTCCAGATCGCCGTCCTCGGCATCAACTCGCCGCTGGGCAACCCCCCGGGGAACAAGATCTTCCTCCGCGCCCCGACAAACCTGGAGTTCTTCGCGCTGGCCACGCCCGGGGGCGGGGCCGACGTCCCGCCGACCGCCGGGCCGCCGCCGGGGAAGATGGTGGCGGAGGTGAACCTGATGAAAAAGGAGGGCACCGAGGCGGTCGAGGGCAAGTGGCGCCGCCACATGATCACCGTCCACAGCGGCCCGAAGAAGAACGGCATCGAGCCGAAGGCGCACGGCACCTTCGACGATTCCAAATGGGAAGTCGTCGATCCGGGCGACCTCAAGAAGACCTACGGCCCGGGCAAGTTCAGCATGGCGTGGTACCGCATCAAGGTGACCATTCCCGAAAAGGTGGACGGCAAGGACGTCGCGGGCACGGCGGTCTGGTTCCGCACCACGGTGGACGACTACGCCGAGGTGTGGGTGGACGGGAAGATCGACCTGGCGTTCGGCAAGAGCGGCCGCGGGGCGATCAGCGGCTTCAACACGCCCAATGAGGTCAAGCTGACAGACAGCGCCAGCCCCGGACAGATATTCCAGATCGCCGTACTCGCGATCAACAGTCCGTTCGGCAACCCGCCCGGCAACTTCATCTTCTTCCGGGCGCCGACCGCCCTGCGCTTTTACCAGGGGCCAGGCGAGAAGAAGTGACGGATCTGTCCGGGCCGCCCCCCAGGACACCGCGGAGGGAATCTGTAGTCGTTTAGAGCGCTTTGCACTCGGGTGTAGCGGGGGGCGTGCTTTGGAGTGCGGCGCTCGGCGCCGCTTTCGGTCTTTCTTTCCCTCTGGCCGGGCCGCGGGACTACCAAAGAAAGAGCGAAAGCGGCGCTCGGCGCC
>JBBRPS010000117.1:0-16790 GCA_038227745.1 Gemmatales bacterium
GGGCTGATGGTGTTGGTGCATAATCTGCTCACCCTGCTGGCCGAGGAGAAGAAGGCCACGGCGGCTGCGGACGCCGCCGTAATCCCAGCAAAACTCGTCACCTGAAAGCTGGACGATCTCTTACGCCGGCCGTTCGCCTGGGATTGCACAACAGGTTCCTTGCCCCTGCGCTGTGGGCATTGAGCCCGGACCTTTACAGATGGAACCCGAACCCGCCAACCCGCTGGCCCGCTTCCTGGCGCTCAACCGCACGGTGGCCATCGTCCTGCTGACGGTGCTGCTGTTCGGTTTGGGCGAGGAGTTGTGGGCCCCGTTCATGCCGGCCTATCTGCGCGCCCGCGAGCCCGGGGCGGCCGCTGCGGTGAGCCGGGCGGCCCTGTGGGCGGTCGGCGTTTACGGCTTCCTGCGCAACCTGTTCGAGGGCTTCTGCTACATCGGCGGCGGCCACCTCACCGCGCGCCTTGGCGACCGCGGCTCGCTGCTGCTCTTCGCCGGCATGACGATCACCGGCTACGTGGCGTTCCTCTGCATCCCCGCCGACGCCTCGGTCGACCCGCGCACCGCGGTCGGCGACCCGTGGGCGGTCGTCGCCGTCCTCGCCGCCCTGCTCATCCTCGGCTGGGAGCCGCTGTCCGTGCCGGTGACCTTCACCACCGTCGGCTCAACCGTCTCCAGGGCGCGGCAGGGGATGGCCTTCGCGGTGCAGTCGATCCAGAAACGGCTGCCGAAGATCCTCGGGCCGCTGATCGCGGGCCTGGCGATCGGCGCCGCGGGGCCGCTGCGGGGCACGCGCGCCCTGGTCGCCGGCGCCCTCGGGCTGGCGCTCGTGTCGTTCGCGCTCCAGCTGTGGTGGATGCCGCACCGGCCGCCGCCGCCGCCCGGCCCTCCCCTCCGCCAGGTCCTGCGCGACTTCCCACCGCTCCTGCGCCGGTTGCTCCTGGCCGAGGTCTTTACCCGCTGGTGCGACTGGCTGGTGCGCGACCTTGTCGTGCTGTACGTTCTCGTCACGATGGGGGCGCGGCCGGAGGTGCTGGGCCTGCTGATGTCGGTGCAGCACACCACCGCCCTGCTGACGTACCTGCCCGTCGGCCGCATGACGCAGGCGGTCGGCCTGCAGCCGTTCATCGGCCTGACGTTCGTCTTCTTCGCCCTGTTCCCGCTGGCCCTGGCGCTGGCGCCGGACCAGGGCTGGCTGTTCGGGGCGTTCGTCGTCTACGGCCTGCGCGAGATCGGCGAGCCGGCGCGCAAGGCGCTCATCACGTCGTCGCTGCCGGAGGCAATCCGCGCCCGCGGCGTCGGCCTGTACTGGGGCCTGCGCAGCTTCGCGATCTGCTGGGCGTCGCTGGCCGGGGCGCTGCTGTGGGGCCTGTTCGGCCCGACAGCCCTGCTGTACACGGCCTTCGGCCTTGGTTGTGTCGGCGCCGCCGTCTACCACCTTCTGTGTCGTGAGCCGCGCCCTTCCCTCGACCTTCGCCCGGAACCGAAGTGACTCATGGCGAATGCACAACCCTCCTCCGCCGCGCCGCGACCCGGCTTCCGCATCGAGCCGCTGCACGGGCTCCTGCTGGCCCTGCCGGTGGCGGTGGTCGTGAGGGTACTCGGCGGCCCGGACGTGTGGCTCTTCGTCTTCTCAGCGCTGGCGATCGTGCCGCTGGCGGGGCTGATGGGACGCGCCACGGAAAACCTGGCGGAGACGCTCGGCCCCGGCATCGGCGGCCTGCTCAACGCCACCTTCGGCAACGCGGCGGAGCTGATCCTCGCCCTCTTCGCCCTGGCGCGGGGGCCGGAGATGTACCCGCTCGTCAAGGCGTCGCTGACCGGCTCGATCATCGGCAACATCCTGCTGGTGCTCGGCGTGTCGATCCTCGCGGGCGGTCTCTACCACAAGCGGCAGTCGTTCAACCGCACCGCGGCGGGGATGGGCACGACGCTGCTGGCCCTGGCGTGCGTCGGGCTGCTCATGCCGACGCTTTATTACGAGGTCTTCTACAGGGCGCCGCGGCTGACCGAGGCCCAGCGGCAGAACGTCGAGTCGCTCAGTGCGGAGATCGCCCTGATCCTCGCCATTCTTTACGTCCTCAGCCTGGTCTTCACGCTGAAGACGCACCAGCACCTGTTCGCCGGTCCGGAGGCGGAGGTGCCGGCGCCGCAGGGGCACGGCGAGGCGTCCTGGGGGCGGCGCACGTCGCTGCTGGTCCTGGTCGGGGCGACGGCGGGGGTGGCGGTGATGAGCGAGTTCCTGGTGGGGTCGGTCGAACACGCGGGGGAGGCGCTTGGGTTGAACCAGGTGTTCCTCGGCGTGATCGTGCTGGCGATCATCGGCAACGCGGCCGAGCACGCGACCGCGGTCGTCGTCGCCATGAAGGACAAGATGGACCTGGCGATGACGATCGCGGTCGGCAGCAGTCTGCAGATCGCCCTGTTCGTCACGCCGGTGCTGGTGTTCGCGAGCATGCTGATGGGTCAGCCGCTGGACCTGCACTTCTCGCCGATGGAGATCGTGGCGGTGCTGGTCGCCATCGGCGCGCTGGCGTTGGTGAGCCAGGATGGCGAAAGTCACTGGCTGGAGGGGGCGATGCTGCTGGGGGTGTACGCGATCCTGGCGCTGGCGTTCTACCACCTGCCGGAGGTGGCGTGGGCGGAGCGGTGAGGCGCCGCGGGGGACCGGCGAGCGGCGGGGCGGGCCCGCCCCGCCGCTCGCCTGACTTCAGGGTTGCTCGAACGCGATCACCACGCACGTCACGTTGTCCTTCGAGCCGCGCTTCAGCGCCAGATCGACGAGGTAGTCCGCCCACGCCTGCACGTTGGTGAAGCGGCGCGGGCCTTCCTTCAGGTCGTCCTCTTCGATGTGGTTCGTCAGCCCGTCGCTGCCCAGCAGCAGGCGGTCGCCGGCCTGCGGCGTGAACGGGTGGACGTCGGCGCCCTCGAACATGCCGGCGCAGCCGAGGAACTTGTGCAGCACGTGCTGGTAAGGGCTGTGGCGCGCCTCCTCCGGCGTCAGGGCCCCACTCAGGACGAGCGCCTGGGCCACGGAGTGGTCGATGGTGAGCTGCTGGACGCTGCTGTCGCGGATCAGGTAGGCGCGGCTGTCGCCCAGGCCGGCGACGTAGACCTGATCGTCGCACTTCAGCGCCACGACCGCGGTCGTGCCCATGCGCCGCCCGGCCGGCTGGTTCTTGCCGGCATCGACGATGGACTCGTTGGCCTCGGCCAGCGCCCGCTGCATCGCCGCGTCGGCGCGTTCCTGGGCGGCGAGGCGGTCGTGGACGACGCGCGGAATGATGTCCGCCGCCATGCCGCTGGCCTTCTCGCCGTGCTCCTGTCCGCCCATGCCGTCGGCGACCAGGAACAGGTTGTTGTCCAGGTCCACGACGTAGCGGTCTTCATTGTTCGGCCGGACGCCCTGGGCGCTGCGGCTACCGACATGGATGACGAAGTCGGCCATGGGGGGGGCTCCCGTTCTAGAGGACGACCGGGGGCGGACGCACCCCGCGCCCAGCGCCCCGCCTTTGCATATCCCACATTCTAGCCCGGTTTGCAAGTCCCGGTTCGATTTACGGCGCAGAAATCGCGCCCGTGGCGACAAGCAGCCTTGCTTGTCGCTCCAAGACAGCGCGACAAGCAGGGCTGCTTGTCGCCACGGACCCGGTGGCGCGAGGGTGAGTATAACGGACTGGAGGGCCATCGTCTCCGCCACAGGAGTTCCGCATGCCGCCGTCGCTCGACGTCCGCCGCCGCCGCCGCGAACCCGAGAGCATGGACCAGCCCGACCTCGACCCGCGCCAACACGTCGAGGCGCTGCGCGGGCTGGAGCGGATCAACCGCTGGAGCGGCAGCGCCCGCATCCTCTGGCCGCCGCTCCTCGATCTCGCCCGGCGCGCCGAGGCCACGCGCCTGCGCGTCCTCGACGTCGCCACCGGCGCCGGCGACGTGCCGATCCGCCTGTGGCTCCGCGCCCGCAAGGCCGGCCTCGACTTCCACATCGACGGCTGCGACCGCAGTGCCTGCGCCCTCGACCACGCCCGCCGCCGCGCCGCCGAGGAAGGGGCGCAGGTCGGCTTCTTCGAGCTGGACGCGCTGGCCGGCGATCTTCCGACAGGTTACGACGTCCTGACCAGCTCCCTGTTCCTGCACCACCTCGAAGAGGACCAGGCGGCGACCCTGCTGGCGCGCATGGCCGCGGCGGCACGTCAGCGGCTGTTGATCAACGACCTGGAACGCAGCCTCCCGGGCCTGCTGCTGGCGTACCTCGGGACGCGCGTGCTGTCGGCGTCGCCGGTGGTCCACACGGACGGCCCCCTGTCGGTCGCGGCGGCCTTCACGCGGCAGGAGGTACTGGACCTCGCCCGGCGTGTGGGCCTGTACGGAGTGACAGTGCAGCGACGCTGGCCGTTCCGCTTCCTGCTGTCCTGGGCACGACCGCGGTGACAGGGCCACTTCCGCCCGCCCTTCTTTTCCATACATTAACTATTGTTCAACGGGTTGCAGTCCCTCATCGCCACGCCCTCCGAGGGGGAAACCCGACTCCTCCGGCCGTTATGCGGCCGGGGACCCGCACGCACCGCCGGGCGGGCAGGGAGGCCTCCTTTTGACTGGGCGTGCGACGCCAACCTTGCGGATCACCCGGAAGAGACCTCGTACGTAGGAGGAACCGCCTTTACCCGATGGAGGGCCGCCGCGGCGGCGGGCAGCCCGCTTTTACTCCCGAAATCCCTCAAGTCCACGTGGGCTATCTGATACGATGAGCTGACTTGAGGCAATCTAGGCAATCTGCATTGGCTTGTATCGGGATGCCTCGCCCCGCCCGGGCGAGCACATGTACGGGGGTTGCAGCATGAGGCGCGATCTGCACGGTCGGCGCATTCTGATCACCGGGGCCTCCAGCGGCATCGGCCGCTCTCTGGCGGAACAGCTCGCCGAGGCTGGCAGCCGTGTGATCGTCGCGGCGCGGTCCGCCGACAGGCTCGACGACCTGGCCGCCACCCTGACGGCACGCGGCGCCGAGGTGATCGCCGCCCCCGCCGACGTCACCCGCGACGAGGACCGCCGGCGCCTCCTCGACCTCGCCGTACAGCGCTTCGGCGGCCTCGACGTCCTCGTCAACAACGCCGGCGTCGCCAGCTGGGCGCACTTCGCCGACTGCACGGAAGACGTCCTCCGCCAGGTCATGGAAGTCAACTTCTTCGCCCCCGCCGAACTCATCCGCCTCGCCATCCCCGTCCTCACGCAGGGGCAGCAGCCCGCCATCGTCAACGTGACCTCGATGTGCGGCCGCCGCGGCATGCCGGCCTGGTCGGAGTACTCCGCCAGCAAATTCGCCCTGTGCGGCCTGACCGAGGCCCTCCGCGCCGAGTTCGCCCGCTTCGACGTGGACGTACTGCTCATCCTGCCCGGCCTGACGCGCAGCGGCCTGCACCGTACGCTGCTCCGCAACGAAGGCCGCGCGCAGATCGACTTCGGCGAGGGGATGCCGCCGGAGAAGGTGGCGGCGGGCATCGTCAAGGCGTTGCGGAAAAATCGGGCGGACACCGTCCTGGGCCGCGAGGCGAAGTGGCTGTTGCGGGTTAATCGCTTCTTTCCGCGCCTCGTTGATTGGCTTATCGGTCGGCGCGTGCGAAAACTGTACGCGCAATAGTCAAAAGGGTCGCGAACCGTAGGGTGGGCACCGCCCACCGGCCGGGGAGCATGGTGGGCAGTGCCCACCCTACGAAGGACCAGGGACGAATCGGATGTGTGGCATCGCGGGGATGATCGATCTGACGGGGACGCGGCCGGTCCCGCGCGCGGCGCTGGACGACATGGCCGAGGCCCTGTTCCACCGCGGCCCCGATGAGGACGGCTTCCTCGCGCAGCCTGGCCTGGGCCTCGCGTCGCGCCGCCTCAGCATCGTCGGGCTGTCCGACGGCCGGCAACCGCTGGCCAACGAGGACGGCACCGTCTCGGTCGTCTTCAACGGCGAACTGTTCGACTACCCCGAGGTGCGCGACGACCTGCGGCGGCGCGGCCACCGCTTGCACACCCACTGCGACACCGAGGTGCTGCCGCACCTGTGGGAGGACCACGGCAGCGACATGCTCGCGCGGCTCCGCGGCCAGTTCGCCCTGGCGCTGTGGGACGAGCGCCGGCAGCAGCTGACGCTCGCCCGCGACCGCTTCGGCATCTGCCCGCTCTACTGGACGCGGCAGACCGTGGACGGCACCGAGTGGCTGCTGTTCGCCTCCGAGGTCAAGGCGCTGCTGGCCTCCGGCATGGTCGTGGCGCGCCCCGACCCGCGCGGCATCAACCACGCCTTCACCTTCTTCGCCCTGCCGGGGCCGGTGACCTGCTTCCAGGGGGTCAATCTCCTGCTGCCGGGCCACTACCTCACCGTCCAGCCCGCCCGGGCGGGTCGGGCGGCTCAGGTGGGCGACCGCGTTTACTGGGAGATCGACTTCCCCGACCGCGGCCAGGAGGAGCCGGGCGGCACCGCGCGGCAGGTCGCCGACGCCTTCGAGGCGGTGCTGACGAAGGCCGTGGAACGGCGACTGCGGGCCGACGTGCCGGTGGTCTCGTACCTCTCCGGCGGCGTCGACTCCAGCGCGATCGTCGCCCTGGCAACGCACCTGCGCAGGGCGTCCGGGGGGCAGCCGATCCCAACGTTCACCATCCGCGTCAAGGCGGAGGGGCTGGACGAGACGAGCGAGGCGGCGCTGGTGGCGCGGCACCTGGGGGCGCGGCCCGTGGTCGTGGACTGCGGCGCCGCCGAGGTGCTGCGGACCTACCCCGACCTGATCCGCGCCGCCGAGGGGCCGGTCATTGACACGTCCTGCGCCGCCCTGCTGCTGCTGGCTCGCGAAGTGCATGCCCAAGGCTACAAGGTCGCCCTGACCGGCGAGGGCGCCGACGAGTGGCTCGCCGGCTACCCGTGGTACAAGGTCCACCGCCTGCTGGGCCTGCTCGACGTCGTCCCCGGGCTGCCATTGAGCTATCTGGCGCGGCGAGCGTACCTGCGGCTGACGGGCTCGCCGCGCTTCCCGTGGTCGTTGCTGAAGCGCAACCTGCGGGCCATCGGCGGCCCGAACGCCTGGCTCGACATCTACGGCCTGTTCAGCACGGCGAAACTGCGCTTCTACAGCCCGCAGATGTGGGAGGCGCTCGGCGACCACGTCCCCTACGACGACCTGGGCCTGAACCTGGAGAGGGCGCGGCGCTGGCACCCGCTCAACCGCTCGCTCTACCTGGGGGCGCGGGTGATGCTGCCCGGTCTGCTACTGGCGGCCAAGGGCGACCGCGTGGCGATGAATTCCGCGGTCGAGACGCGCTACCCGTTTCTCGACGAGGACGTCTTCGACCACCTGGCCCGGCTGCACCCGCGCTGGAAGCTGCGCGGCCTGCGCGACAAGCTGGTGCTGCGGCTGATGGCCCAGCGCTGGGTGCCGGCGCAGATCGCCTGGCGGCGCAAGGCCATGTTCCGGGCGCCGCTCGATGGCTTTCACGGCGCCGACAACGGCGCGCCGGGGTTCGTCGATCAACTGCTGAGCGCGGAGTCGCTGCGGAAGACGGGCTACTTCGACCCCGAGGCCGTGATCTCCTGGCGGCGCGACTACCGGCAGTTGCGCGCGGGGTCGAACAAGCGGACGATGATCGAGATGGGGCTGGTCGGCGTGGTGGCGACGCAGCTGTGGCACCACCTGTACGTCGATGCCAGTTTGGCGGACCTGCCGGCGTGGTCGCCGGCGCGGCGCGGGACGGCGCCCGCGGCCGTCAGGATGACCGGGTGACGGGACCGTGGGGCAAGTTTCCAACTTGCCCCACGGTCCTGTCACAGTCGGCACAGCCGGCAGTATGAGGTAATGATGTCGTACTCCCTGGCGACCCTCTGGTTCGAGCGGCAGCGCTTCCTGCCCGGCGTGCTGGCGGTCGCGTTCAGCGCCCTCCTGATCGCCCTGCAGTGTGGCTTGCTGCTGGGCCTGTTCTCGATCACGTCGCTGCCGATCGACGAGACGCGCGCCGACGTCTGGGTCGGCCACCCCGAGGTGCCGAGCGTGGACCTGGGCCGGCCCATCCCGATGGCGTGGCAGTCGTACCTGGCCATGCCCGAGGTCGAGCGCTGGGAGCCGTACCTGCAAGGCTTCGCCTACTGGGACAAGCCGACCGGCGGCTCCGAACTGTGCATCCTGATCGGCGCGCGCCTGCACCCCGGCGCGCTGGGCGCGGTCAAGGTGCTGACCGCGCACCAGCGGGCGCTGCTGACCCTGCCCGGCGCCATCATCGTGGACAAATCGGAGTTTGTAAGGCTGGGAATCGAGAAGGTGGGCCAGACGGCCGAGATCTCCGGGCGGCAAGTGCGCGTGGTCGATACGGTGGAAGGCATGAAGAGCCTCGCCGGCCCGTACATCTTCTGTTCGCTCGAGACGGCGCGGCCGCTGCTGCGCGTGGACATGGATCAGACGATGTTCCTGCTGGTGAAGTGCCGGCGGCCCGAGCAGGCGCAGAAGGTCGTGGACGGCCTGAAGCCCTACAGCCACAAGTTGACCGCGTTCACCAGCGCGAGTTTCTCGCTGCACTCGCGGCTGCACTGGCTGACCAAGACCAAGGCGGGCATCGCCCTGGGACTGGCGGCGGCGCTGGGCCTGCTGGTCGGCGCGGTGGTCACCAGCCAGACGCTGTATGCGGCGACGGTCTCCCAGCTGCGCGAGTACGCGGTGCTGCGGGCGATGGGCATCCCGCGCTGGCGCATGGCGATGACGGTGCTGGCGCAGTCGTTCTGGGTCGGCGTGGCGGGTGTGGTGCTCGCGATCCCGACCTCGCTGGTGCTGGCCGAGGTGGGCAACCAGGTCGGGGCCAAGGTGCAGTTGCCCTGGCAGTTGCTGGTCTTTTCCGCGGTGCTGACGATGGGCATGGCCCTGTTGTCGGGCCTGGCCGCCCTGCGTTCGCTGCGGCTGATCGAGCCGGTGAGTCTGTTGCGTTGAGCTTTCGTGGGCGACTCGCTCCGCGAGTCGCGCAGCCCGCACCGGAAGCGACTCGCGGAGCGAGTCGCCCACGAAGACAGGACGGATTCGCGCCCGAGAGTTGACCGCCCTTTGAGGATAGCTGAACATGAACAACGGACCGAGCATGTTCAACGGGGATACCCTGGGGATGCCCACGCTCCGCGCCCGCCACCTGACGCGCAGCTTTGGCAGCGGCGAGATGAAGGCGACGGCCCTGGCGGGCGTGTCGCTCGACCTGTACCCGGGCCAGATCGCGCTGCTGATGGGGCCGTCGGGCAGCGGCAAGTCCACGCTGCTGGCGGTGATGTCGGGGCTGCTGCGGCCCGACGGCGGCCGCGTACTGGCGATGGGCGAGGACCTCTGGGGGATGACGGAGCGGCAGCGCGAGGACTTCCGCCTGAAACACTGCGGCTTCATCTTCCAGGGCTACAACCTGTTCCCCGCGCTGACGGCCCGGCAGCAGCTCGAGATGGTGCTGCGCTGGGGCTGCGGCGTGGGCGCCCGCGAGGCCACGCGGCGCTCGCAGGAGATGCTCGCCCTGCTGGGCCTGGGCAAGAAGGCGTCGCTGCGGCCGGGGCAGATGTCCGGCGGCGAGAAGCAGCGCGTGGCGATCGGCCGGGCGCTGATCAAGGAGCCGACGTTCTGCTTCGCGGACGAGCCGACCAGCGCCCTGGACTGGAAGCACGGCGAGCAGGTGGTCGAACTGCTGCGCGTGGCCGCCCACGACCGCGGGGCCACGATCCTGGTGGTGGCGCACGACTCACGCATCGTCCCCCACGTGGACCGGGTGTTCCACCTGGAGGACGGCATCCTGGCGGAATCGACGCAGGTCCCCGAGCTGCGGGAGCGCGGCGTGCGCCAGGCGCCCGTCCCCCTGACTCCCGAGATCTGAGCGAGGAGATATTCTCATGATCGCAACGCGGCGCCCGCGTAGGTTTTTGTGGCTGCTGGGAGTCCTGCTGGTCGTCGGCACGGCGGCGGGGGCGAGTTGGGTCCTCAACCACGCCCCCGCCAGCGCCACGCCCGTCAAGGAGCGGGACCGAGGTGCCCCGCCGGGGGCGGACTTCGTCATCGGGCTGGGCCACGTGGACGTCAAGCACGGCATAACGCCGCTGCACCCCGTCCAGCCGGGGCGCGTTGTCGAAGTGCTGGTCGAGGAGGGTGACCCGGTCTGGGAAGGGCTGCTGCTGCTGAGCGTGGACAATAGGGTGCAACGGACCCAGCTGATCGAGGCCCGGGCCGGCCTGAAGTTCGCCGAGGAGATGGTCGAGAAGGTCAAACTCCTGCAGGCGCAGCACGCGGACAGTGTCGCGGCGCAGCAGGCCGCGGTGGACGCCGCCCGGTTTGGCGCGAAGGCGAAGGCGGCCTTCGTGGCGGTGCAGAAGCGCCTGTTCGACGCCAAGCAGATGAACGCCGACCAGTTCCGGGCCTTCGAGGCGGAGGGCGCGGCCGTGAACTCCCTGGTGCGCGTGGAGGAGCGCAAGCTCGACAAGCTGAAGAACGTCGATTTCACGCCGGACCTGCGGCGGGCACGGGCGGACATCGAGGCCAAGAGGGCGGTCGTGGACAGGGCGAAAGTGGCGCTGAGCGAGTGCGACCTGTACGCCCCCGGGGACGGCGAGATCTTGCGGCGGTCGGTGACGGTGGGCGAGGTCCTGGGCCGCGAACCGAGGCAGCCGGCGCTCCAGTTCTGCCCGAACGCGCCGCGGCTGATCCGGGCGGAGGTGCAGCAGGAGTGGGCGAGCAAGGTGAAGGTCGGCCAGCCGTGCCTGATCGAGGACGATACGCGGGCGGGGCTGAAGTGGACGGGGCGGGTGGAGTCGAAGTCTGGCTGGTACACGCCGCGGCGCTCGAAGCTGATGGAGCCGTTCCAGTACAACGATGTGCGGACGCTGGAGTGCCTGGTGTCGGTGGACCCGGGGCAGGACGCGCGGCTGCGGATCGGCCAGCGCGTGCGCGTCGTCATCCGCCAGGGCGGGCCGTGACCCGTTCCCCATTTCGCGAAGCGGCCGATGGATGCAGCGGGCGCCGAACAGGCGGGCGGGGAACTCGGGGATGCGTTCGCCCGGGTCGTGAGCGAGCCTGAGCAATACCTGGCAGGGCGCTCCCCGGCGCGGGTGTGAGTCCCACGGGATTGCCCGGGACACGTCTTATCCCGTCGCCGTTGCAGAACCGCCTGTTTAGCCGCGAGCGGTGAGCCAGATCCCGCTACGCGGGGGGCGAGCGCGAGCCCCGCGCAGCGGATCTGGCTCACGCGCTCGCCCGAGGCTCGCGGCTAAACAGACAGAAACAAACGCGCTACAAAGCCCATTCCGACAGCGGCGGGCACGTCAGGCACCGCTGCCAGTGCGCGTCATCCCGCGCCGGGAAATCGCTGCGGAAGTGGACGCCGCGCGACTCCTCACGCCGCAGCGCCGCGTCGATCATCAACCGCGCGATCGTCAGGAGGTTCTGCAACTCCCAGCCGGGGCGCGCGTCGAACTCGTGCGCCAGCACGTAACGGCACCAGAACGCCACGTCCTGCTTCGCCTGCTCCAGTCCCGCCCGGTCGCGCACCACGCCCATCTGCCGCACCATCAGGCTGCGCAGCGAATTGGTGATGTCGGCCACGTCGAGGTCACCCTTCTCCGGCTCGAAGCGCGACCGCAGCGGCAGCGCGGTGAAAGTGTCCGGCGTCTGCGCCGCCGCGGCCGCCGCACCTCGGCCGCACGCAGCGCCGAACACCAACCCTTCGAGCAGGCTGTTCGACGCCAGGCGGTTGGCCCCGTGCAGACCACTGGAGGTCACCTCGCCCGCCGCCCACAGCCCCGGCACCGTCGTCCGCCCCGCGGTGTCCACCGTCACGCCGCCGACCATGTAGTGGGCGCCGGGGCGGATGGGGATGAGGTCGCGGGTGATGTCCAGGCCGAAGCTGCGGCAGACGCGCGCGATGCCGGGGAAGCGCCGCATCACCAGCGCCGGGTCCAGGTGCGACAGGTCGAGGTAGACGTTCGGCTGGCGCGTCCGCTCCATGCAGCGCACGATCGCCTGCGCCACCACGTCGCGCGGGGCCAGTTCGGCGCGCGCGTCCTCGTTGAGCATGAAGCGCTTGCCGCCGCGGTCGCGCAGATACGCCCCCTCGCCGCGCACCGCCTCGCTGATGAGGTAACGGCTGGAGCCGGCGACGTAGAGGACCGTCGGGTGGAATTGCATGAATTCCATGTCGCGCACGGCGGCGCCGGCGCGGTACGCCGCCGCCATGCCGTCGCCGGTCGCCACCGGCGGGTTGGTCGTCTCGCGGTAGACCATGCCGGCCCCGCCGCTGGCCAGCACCGTCTGCTTGGCCCACACCAGCAGCTTGCCCTGTCCCGGCCGCCCCACCAGCGCCCCGACACAGCGGCCCTCGTGCGTCAGCAGGTCGAGCGTGAAGGTGCTGTCCCAGAGGGTGACGTTCGGCGCCTGGCGGGCGCGCGCGATGATGGCACGCATGACCTCGAAGCCGGTCGCGTCGCCGAGGGCGTGGACGATGCGGCGGTGGCTGTGGCCGCCCTCGCGCGTCAGCGCGATCTGGCCATCCTCCTCGTCGAACTTCGTGCCCCAGCGGATCAGGTCGTTGATCTGCTCGGGCGCTTCGCGGACGACGAGGTCCACGACGGCGCGGTCGCACAGGCCGCCGCCGGCGGTGAGGGTGTCCTCAATGTGGTTCTCGAAGCGATCCTCGGGGGACATCACCGTGGCGATGCCGCCCTGAGCGTAGGTGCTGTTGCTCTGCTGGACGGCGTCCTTGGTGACGACGAGGACCTCGAGGGCGTGCGGCACCTCCAGGGCGGCCCGTAGGCCGGCGATGCCGGCGCCGATGACGAGCACGTCGGTGAACAGGTGCGGCGTGTGCTTGGGGTCGAAGCGGACGAGGTAGCGGCGTGGGGATGGCATGGGGGAGTCAGGGGTGAGGGGTCAAGCCCACGGGCCGCGCCCCGTGGGGCTGGAAGGATACCCCCCCCCAGACCCACGGGGCGCGGCCCGTGGGCTTGACCCCTCATTCCTCAGTCGCGCGGCCGGCCGGTGAACAGCTTCTGGGCCTCGCGGAATTCCGGCGGCGGCAGCGACCGGCCGATCTCCAGCGGGTCGCGCGTCGGCGCCGTCCGCGGGCCGACCTGCTGCGTGCCGACGCTCGGCAGCCAACTCTTGTTGCGGCGCGAGCCCGGCGCGTCGAGCTTGTCCGGCCCGGCGACCTTCTCCTGTTGCTGCAGCCGTTCGTGGTACGCCCGGGCGTCGCGGAGGAAGCGGTCAACGTCCTCTTGCTCCCACTTCAGCGTCTTCCTCATCTCGGGCGTCAGCTTCTTCTTCAGCTCTTCGAGCTGCAGGTCGCCGGCCCGCTTCGCGGCCGCGGCGTCTGCCTCGATACCGCCCGGCTCGTCCTGGAAGCCGCCGCGCGCCTGCGCGGTCCGGTCGCCGCCTGGAGTGCCGTTGCCGGTGCCCTTCGGCGCGCCCTTGCTGACCGCCTTGCCCGGCGCGCCCTCGCCGCCGTCCTTGCCCTTGCCGACCTGCTGTCCCGGTTCGCCGGCGCCCTGCCTGGCGTCGCCGGGTGGCGTCTTGCTGCCGGGTGGCCCCTGCCCTTCGTTCTTCGGTGCGCCCTTGGCGACCTTCTCCGGGGAGCCGTTGGGGCCCTTGGCCGCGCCGGTCTCCACGCGCGGCTTGACGCCCGCGTCGGCGAGCGCCTTCTCGGCGGCCTGGCGCACCTTGGGGTCGCGTGCCTCCTTGCGCACTCGCGACAGGTCATCGACGGCGTCTTCCTTCTGCCCCTGGCGCTCGAGTCGCTCCTTCAGGCGGGCGATGTCCTCCATCGTGGCGTCCTCGGGCCGCTGTTGCTCCCGCCGGTTGTCGGCGGTCTGCCGGGCGCCCGGGTCGCGCTCACCCTTGCCGGCGCCGGCCTCACGGGCCTGCTGCGGCGTCGCCTGCTTGCCCGCTCCCCCCTGGCCCTGCGGACCGTTACCCTTCGCCGTGCCGCCCTGCGCCTGGTTCTCGCCCTGCTTGCCGGCGCCGTGCGGTTGCTGCGGTTGGTCGCCCTTGACGCCGCCCTGGGCCTGCCGCTGATCGCCCTGCGCCGGCTGCCCCTGGCCCTTCGCCTGGCTGGGGGCCATCTTCTCCGCGCCCTTGCCCGCATCCTTGCCGTGCGCGACCTCGGACTTCGGAGCGCCCTTCGGGTCGGTCTTCGCCTGCTGCCCGGCCGCCTGGCCCTGGCCGTCGCCCTTGGCGCCGGCCGTCTCGGTCTTCTGCCCGTCCTGCCCGCCGTTCTTCGCGCCGCCCTGCGCGGCCTTCTCGCCCGCGCCTTGCTTGCTCTTGCCCGCGTCGGCCTTCTGGTCCTTCTTCTGGCCCTCGTCCTTGCCGGCGCCGGCCTGTTCCTGGGGCTGCCCGTTCGGCTGCTGCAGGCCCGCCCCCTTGGCCTGGCTGGGGGCGCTGTCCTTCTTCGCGCCCTTGTCGTTTTTCGCCTGCCCCTGCGGACCTGCCTGCGGATCCGGATTCCCCTTGTCCTTGCCGTCGCCCTGGGCCTGCTGGCCGTTCTGCTTCTTCGGGTCGCCTGCGTCCTTGGCGGCGCCCCGCTCACCGCCCTTGCCCTTCTCGGCGCCGTCCTTCTTCTGGGCCGCCTCACCGTCCGCGGGCTTGTTCTTCTCGTCTTTCTTGTCGCCGGCGCCGCCCTGCTCCGGCCCCTTCTCCTTGGCACCGCCCTTCGGCTCGGAGTTGCTGTCGCCCTTTGCCCCGCCCTTGCGTTCCTGCTCTTCCTGCCGGCGTTTCAGTTCCCTCTCCAACTGGCGGACCTGCTCGTCGAACTGCTCGCGCCTCTTCTCATCCGCGCGCGCCTTCTCCTCCGGGCTCTTCCCTTCGTCCGCCTTGCGCTCGGCTGCGTCCTTGTCGCGCTCTCCCTGCGCCTTGTCCTGCTTCTGTTCGTGACGCTTCTGCTCCTGCTCCGCCTTCTGCCGCTCTTGCTCCTGTTTCTTCTGGTCCGTCTCGGGGGCGGCGATGGTCACCTTGTAGACCTTGCTCTTGCCGACGTTGCCGCCCGCCTCCGGGTAGTCGGCGTTATCGACGGCCTCCAGCCAGTACTCCAGCACCATGCCCGGCTTCACCGCGAACGGCTCGCCCTTAATCGTCTTCAGCTTTTCCAGGGCGACGAAGTCCTTGTATTCCAGCGCCTCGGGGTAGGTGCCGTCCGCGAGCTTGAACGACACGCCCTCTCGGTACGGCTTCGGCGCCAGGTCGAGCGGCCGCGGCTCCGTGGCCTGCCGCAGTTTCAGCGTTATCCCCTTGATGCCGAAGTCGTCCACCGCGGAGCCTTCCAGCGCCAGTGCGCCGTTGGCGGGCAGCTTGATGTCCTTGCCCGGCTTCGTCAGCGTGACGGTCGGCGTCCGGTCGTCCAGCACCTCGACCCAGTATTCGCCGCGGTCGATGTTCTTCTCCCCTTCAGGAGACGTGAAATGTACCTCGAAGGAACCGCGGCGCTCGAGGGTGATCTTGAAGCGGCGGGCCTGCGGGTCGTCGGCGACCGCCTCGCCCGGGAGTTGCTTGACCGCGGGGCCTTCCTTGAGGACGAGGTGCCCCGACTGCCACGGCCGATTCGTCCGCGCCACCAGCGTGACCTCGGTGCCGCGCAGTCCCTTCAGGTCGGGCCGCGTCTGCGCCTCGCTGGGGCCGTAGCGCACCTCCTGGTCGGGCTGGCGCAGGTAGGGCCGGTAGTGGTACTTCACGTCGAAGCGCGTCACCTGGGGCAGGGCGCGCACCTGCACCTGGTACTCCGGCGTCTCGGCGTCGCCGCCGGTCACCTTGTACCAGAAGCCGGTCCGCACCTCGTCGGCCACGAGGGTCTTGACCCACTGACCATCGGCGTCCTCGTCGAGGGGGCGCACGATGTAGGGGTCGGCCTGACGGTAGCGGTAGTGCAGCCGCAACGCATCGGGGGCGTTGACGCGCGGCACGCGGCGACTCACCTCGACGCGGATCTGCACGTCCTGGCGCACCGGGACGATGGCGTTGCCGCCGACCGGCGCCACGACGTGCAGCTGGGTGCTCGTGGCGATGAAGATTTCCTTGAACGGGTCGAAGGCGCGCTGCAGGAGCGAGGCGAACTGCGCCGGCCCCATGAGAAACCAGACGAACAGCGCGAGGGCCAGCCCCGCCAGCACGCCCGTCAGCCACAGCGCGTGCTTCGCGCTGACGGCGTTCTCGAAATCGGCGCGGGTGAGGTCCTTCGCCGCCTTGCGCCCGAGCGTGCCGCGGATCACCGGCGCCATGGGCGCGTCGCGCAGGTCGAGCCAGTTGATCAGGCTGTTTTTGGCGTCGGGGAGCGTCTCTTCGAGGCGGCGGGCGGCGTAGTAGGGGTTGACCTGCCACTGCACGAAGCGGAACAGGATCAGGCCGAGGTAGAGGACGCCCGCCGCCGCGCAGGCCACGAACGCCGTCATGCGCACCGCGGTGGGCAGGGTGAGCGTCCGGTCGAGGACGGCCGTCACCACGCCGTAGGCGACGGCCCCCAACAGCAGCAGGAGCAGGGAGGTGACGGCGTCGAGGTTGCGGATGCGCCTGCGTGCCCGCTCGAGCTGCTGTTCGACGAACTGCTCGTGCATGGCGGCCGGCGTGGGGCGGGACTGCTGCTTCAAGTCGGTGGCCATCGACGTCCTCCTCACCGGGCCGTTGCCTCGGATGCCCGGCGTTGCTTCATTATAGACTGCGCCGGTCGGCAGGCTCAACAAGTTTCGTGGCGAACGGCCGGGGTAAGCCGGCTGGTCCTGCCACCCCGGGCGGTGTGCCGTACCCGCCGGCTTACGCCGGCCGGTCGCCACGTCA
>JBBRPS010000118.1:0-16736 GCA_038227745.1 Gemmatales bacterium
GCCGCGCTGGGTGTTCAGTCTGGGCGTCGGGCTGCTGCTGATGGCCGTGGCGTTCGTCGTGACGTGCGCGGTGCTCGGGCCATCGCCTGGCGTGACGGAGGCCAACGTCAAGCGCATCAATCCGGGGATGACGCTGACCGAGGTGGAGGGCATCCTGGGCGGCGGGGGTCGCTGCATGGTGACGATAACCGAAGGGGGCATGGACACCTCGGCTTATCACTGGACCGGGCCGCGGGGCGAGGCGCACGTCCTCTTTGACGAGGCCGGGGTGGGCCGGCGCACCCAGAGTGCCCGGAGTGCTGCCTTTCACCCGGTCACGGGGCAAGGCCCCCTCGACCGCCTCCGCAAGGCGTTCACCCCCTGACACCCCGGAGGCCCTGGACATGCCGCGGACCGTGTTCCTGCTCGGGGTGGCGTTGCTGCTCGTGGCGCTGGCGTTCCTCGCCACCGACGCCTTGCTCTGGCGCCCGGGGGTGACGGAGGCGAACGTGCGGCGAGTTCGGGCGGGAATGACGTTGCAGGAGGTGCAGGCGATCCTCGGTGAGGGTGGCAAGATCCCGTTCGGCTATGGCGCACCCGCGTTGCGGATGTGGGAGGGAGGCGCCGGGGTCGCCGTGGTCAGTTTCACCACGGCCGGCCGGGTGATGGACGCCGCGTTCCTTCCCGCCGCGACGGCCTCCCCGCTCGACCCCCTCCGCAAAGCCCTCGGCCGCTGACCGCCCCGCGGGCCGCACAGGACGCCCGTGGCGCCGCCCCGCTACTGCGGAAGCCCGGAGGCTGGCCCCTGCCGCTGGCGGCCGTCTGACGCGGGCCAAGCACGCGGGCGGGGCGATGAAACGGAAACAGCCGGTCGGCTGTCGCCCCTCCGGGGACCCGAATTCCGGCTGACACCCGTTGACACCCGCAGAGAGGGGGTTCCGGGGGCAAATGGAGACACCGGAAATGCAAAAACCCCAGGAAATCCGGGGGTTTCTACTATCCAGATGCTTTATGAAGCCGCTGCTCTAACCGCTGAGCTACGCCGCCTGCGGATTTGGGAAAACATTGTTTGTGACGCTACGGCGAACGATACCAGCAAGTAATGTAGCGAAGGGCAGGCCGAACGACAAGGGGAGGTCACGGCAACGCTTGTGGCGGCCCGCGGGGGCGCGGGGTAGAATCAAGCCCACCCGTCGCACCGGGCGGGGGCTGCCCCCCACCTGGTGCACCGGGTGGGGGCAGCCCAAGCCCACCCGGTGCACCAGGTGGGTCTTCCACGCGGAAACTCCCTCATGGATCCCTTCGACCTCACCGGCCGGCACGCCCTCGTCACGGGGGCCAGCCGCGGCATCGGCCTGGCCATCGCCGCGGGTCTGGCCCGGCGCGGCGCCGCCGTCGCGATCACTGGCCGCAAGACCGACTCGCTGAACGCCGCCGCCGAGCAGCTTCGCGCCGGCGGCGCCGACGTGCTGCCGCTGGTCTGTCATCAGGGCGACCCGGCCGCGGTCGCCGAACTCTTCGCCACGCTCGACGCCCAGGGGTTCACGCCCGACGTCGCCGTCATCAACGCCGCCACGAACCCCGTCATGGGGCCGCTGCTCGACACCGACCTCGGCGCCTGGCAGAAGATCCTCGACGTCAACCTCACGGGCGCGTTCGTCACTGCCCAGCACGCGCTGCGGCGCATGGCGGCGCGGGGCAAGGGGGCGCTGCTGTTCGTGGCGTCGATCGCCGGCATCGACCCACTGCCGGAGTTGGGCGCCTACAGCGTCAGCAAGGCGGGGCTGCTCGGTCTGATGCGGGCGCTGGCGAAAGAGGTGGGGCCGGCGGGCGTGCGCGTCAACGCCGTGGCGCCGGGGCTGATCGAGACGCGCTTCGCGGCGGCGCTGTTCCAGGACCGCGAGGCCTACCAGAAGCTCATGGCGCACGTGCCGCTCGGCAGGCACGGCCAGCCGGCGGACCTCGTCGGCGCCGCGGTCTACCTCGTGTCCGACGCCGCCGCGTACGTCACCGGGCAGGTGCTGGTCGTGGACGGCGGCGGCCGTGTGTGAGGTTCCCTTTTTCCTTGACCCCTTCTTCCACCGTGCTCTACAATGCGGACGGCCCGACCCATTTGACCTTCATCACCCGGCCACATAGGGAGACCTGAGAGATGGGTATCCTCTTCAACCTCTCCGCACTCGCCCTGCGCCAGGTGGTCGGCGGGGCCTGTGAGGCGATCGGCGTCCCGGCCGGCGCCGCCATCGAGCCGCTCGTCAACTTCCTCGGCGAGCGCTTCAGCGACCAGAGCCAGCGCCTCACCGACGCCCTGAAGGGCGCCAACGACCGCGCCTGGAAGTCCCTGGAGATCGCCCTGGCCGGCGACTCGTTGTGGGAGCGCGTCAAGGGCGCCGTCGTGGCACGGGCCGACGACCGCGCCTTTGGCGCCCAGGTCCGTGCCTTCCTCGACGCCACGCCCATCCCCGAGTTGGCCAACAAGACGGCTTTCCGCCAGCGCTGCCTGCAGGAGCTGCGCGCCGCCCGCACGCACGGCCACCTGACGCGCGACAGCCTGGAGCCGCGCCAACTCGCCGCCCACACCGCCGACTTCGCCCGCTTCGCCGACCCGGTCGGCCAGGTCGAGGCGGAATGGCGCACCGTCGCGGCGCTCGCTCAGGAGATCGAGCAAGGGGGCTGTCCCGCCCTCGGCTGGCTGCTGAAACAGCGGCCGCAGCAGGGGCAGCCACTGCTCGTCGTCGCCGTGCGCTACTTCTTCCGCCGCGCTGTCGAGGAAGACCCGCGGCTGGCGCAGGGCCTGGCCTTCGCGAAGATGGAGGCGCTCGGCAAGGCGCAGGAGCAGGGCTTCGCCGCCCTCGCCGCGGCGCTGGCGCAGCAGGGCAGCCGCCTGGAGGAACTGCTCGGCGACGTCAAGGAGGTCGTGGTCAAGACGCACGACGCGGTCCTCGACCTGCAGGCCCAGGTGAGCAGCCTGCCGGCGCGGCTCGTCCAGCAAGTGGTCGGGCCGATCCTCGAGGCGCTGGAGCAGCGGCAGCTGCAGAAGCGCGAACTGCGGCCCAGCGACAGCTTCTCGGTCCGTAACGACGCCGAACGGCAGTTCCTCAAGCAGACGGTGGCCCGCTACCGCGCCCTGCCCGAGACGGAGCGCAAGCGCATGCCGGCGGTCCTCAACGCGGTCGGCAAGCTGGAGGTGGTGGCCGGCGACTTCGACGCCGCCCAGCGTGACTTCCAGGAGGTCGCCACCCTCGTCGCCGACCCCACAGCGCAGGCGCAGGCGCACCACAACGCCTACCGCACCGCACTGGAGCGGCGCGACTGGGCGACGGCGCTGCAGGAGCTGCTCGCGGCGCTCAGGCTCGACGCGAAGGGCCACGCCCCCTTTCCGGTCGGCAAATACCAGCCGCAGCAGATCCTCGGCGCCGGCGGCTTCGGCGTCGCCTTCCTGTGCTTGCACAAACAGCTCGACGCCCCAGTCGTGGTCAAGACGCTGGTCGGCGACGACCTGGATCGCCACGTCGATGAGGTGTTCACCGAGGCGCGCGTGCTGTACCAACTCGACCACCCGGCGATCATCCGCCTGCTCGACTGCGGCTACACTTTCCCCACCGAGAAGACGCGGCCGTACTTCGTGATGAACTACTTCGAGAGCGTCACGCTGGAGGAGCACGTCGCGAAGAATGGGCCGCTGGCGCCGCCGGACCTGCTGCAGGTGGCGCGGCTGGTGGGGGAGGGGTTGAAGGCGGCGCACGCCAAGGGCATCCTGCACCGCGACGTCAAGCCGGCGAACCTGCTGGTGCGCCAGGACGAGTCGGGCTGGCAGGTGAAGCTGATCGACTTCGGCCTGGCGCTGCGGCACAACCCGGAACGTACGACGCTGAGCGCGGCGTCACACAAGACGCTGGTCGGCAGCACGATCGCGGGCACGCGGGACTACGGGGCGCCGGAGCAGATGGGCCGGCTGCAGGGCGTGCCGGTCGGGCGCTACTCGGACGTGTACGGCTTCGGCAAGACGTGCTGTTACGCGCTGTTCAGGACGACGCAGCCGCTGCCCAAGCACTTCCGCGGCCTGCCGCCGGGGCTGGCGGAGCTGCTGGAGGACTGCCTGGAGGAGGAGCCACCGAAGCGGCCCGCGGACTTCGCGGCCGTGCTGAAACGGCTATCGCGGGTGGGCGCGGAGGAGATCGCGGCGGAGATCGTGCCGGAAGTCGTGCCCGTGGCGACGGCGGCCCCGGTCGGCCGCGCCGCCGTGCAGTGGTATTTCATGAGCAACGGCCAGCGCCACGGCCCGGTCCCCGAGGAGGCGCTGAAGAACCTGCTCGCGAGCCGGCGACTCAGCGGGGGCGACGCGGTCTGGACGGACGGGATGCCCGGCTGGGTCGCCGCGGGTTCGCTGCCGGCGCTGGCCGTCGCGCTGCATGGCCGGGCGGCGCCGGCGCAGCGGGCGACGGCCGCGCCCGTGGTGCGCACCGACGTCGCCCTGATCCACTTCTACTGCCCCGGCGAGAACGTGATCAAGAAGGCGGCCTTCGCCTATTTCACCTATGGCATCTACCTCTTGCACAAGCCGATGTTCAAGGTCTACGTGGACGGCAAGCTGAAGAAGGAGGAGCTGATCCGCAGCGGCTTCGAGCTGCATCTGGAGCTGGCGCCGGGGGAGCACACGCTGGAGGTCGCGCGCTGGAACAAGGCGAAGGAGGAGGGGCGCAAGGCGTTCAAGTTGAACCTGCCGAAGGTGGGCGAGTACGAGGTGCGCTTCAACTACCCCGGCGAGATGCACGAAAGCTCGATCGAATTCCTCCGCGAGCCGGAGTAACGCCGCCAGCGCCGTGGGACCGCATATCCCCCGACAGCTGCGCACGCCGCGGGTGGTCAGCTGCACGCAACAGGGCGTGTTCAGCTGCACGCGAATGCCGACGTCGGCGCCCACAGCTGCCGGGTTTTATGGGCAGCTGCACGCATTCCCCATCGCTTCAGCTGCGCCGACCCTGCCCAGCGGCGAGCAAAACGCAGCTGGCGCGGCCAGGGACGACAAAGCTGAACGGTCTGCGACCGCGTTTCCGGCGGCGGTCCAGGGTCTGGTTCCGCTTCGCGTGCAGCGCCACATCTTTTCCGCGTGCAGCCACACACCTCCTGCAATCGCTCCGCGTGCGACGGCACATGCGGACCGCGTGCAGCGGCACACCTTCCGCCCCGAGATCCGCGTGCAGCCGCGCACCTCCTTTGCGTGCAGCGGGCCACGTTTTTCCACGACTCGCCGCGGCAACTCTCGATGACTCGGCGGCTTGCGCCACAAAGACTGCTGCGCGCAACCATGTAGATAACCTGTCAACAAAATGTTCACACAACCCAGCCGTGTGCCCTGGGTGAATCTCAGCAGAGAAGAAGAGCTTGCATTCCCCAGACACGAACTACCCCAACAAATGGCCGTCTCACGATACGGAGACACCTGTCTCCCCCGGTCCGCCTGGGCGGCCTGTAACGCTCCTGCGGCCGCGCTGTGGCCGCGCCCCGGGACGGCGGCGGACAAGCCGGGATCTCAAACCCGCGCGGGATGTTACTCTGGGCGACGTGCCCCGCGGCACGCCTCTCCAGCGCCACCCGGAACCGAAGCGAGAGCCATGCGGACCAGGCAGCACCAGCCCGATGAGAACTTCCACGACGGGCGCGACGAGCTGAACCTCGCCGACTTCCCCATCTCCGTACTCCAGCGCCAGCAACCGCTGGACGAGAACGGCGAGAAGCTCGACGCGGCCACCTACGAGGCCGGCCGCTACGACCGCGACGCCCGCCAGCGCGTCCGCCAGCGCGTCACGCTGGAGACGTCGTCGCGCCACGGCCTGCCGACGCCCGCCGACGAGAACGTCATCCTCGCGCTGCTGTACGTCGCCAAGCACACGCACAACTTCGCCGAGCCGGTGGTGCGCTTCGCCCCGCGGCAGCTTTTCAAGATCATGGGCTGGGCGCCGAACAGCCGCAGTTACGACCGCCTGCGCGACGTGCTGCGCCGCCTCAAGGCGCTGGTGATCCGCTACGAAAACTCCTGGTGGGACATCGGCGGCCGCGCCTACGAGGCGGAGGTGGCGACCGGCATCGTCAGCGAGTACGAGCTGGGCCGGCAGGTGAGCGGGCGCAAGAAAGGCGGCTCGCCACCGCCGTGCTGGGTGTGCTGGACGCCGCGCTTCCAGCAGAGCCTGAGCAGTGGCAACCTCAAAAAGCTCGACCTGGAACGGCTGTTCGCGCTGCGCCTGCCGACGTCGCAGCGGATGTACCGCTTCCTCGACAAGCGCTTTTACCCGCCGCACCAGCCGCCGACGGTCGAGATGGACCTGCACGATTTCGCGTGCGGCCACATCGGTCTGAGCCGCGTGGAAAACGTCGCCGAGCTGAAGCGCCGCCTGGCGCCGGCCATCGAGGAGCTGGAGTCGATCGGCTTCCTCGCCAAGGCCGACCCGTCGGAGCGTTACCAGAAGGTGCGGCCCGGGGCGTGGCGCGTCCGCTTCCGCGCCGGGCCGCAATTCCTGACGCGCTCGCGCCCCGACGCCGCCGGGACGCGGGCCATGCCGCTCGCGCCTCCGCTCGACCTGCAGACGCCGCCGCGGGTAGTGGACGCGGTCGTCGAGTCCGTCCCGGGCGAGGACTCGTTGGAGCGAGCGCTGGCCACGGAATTCTATCGGCTGTGGGGGTCAGGGCCGGCGCACCCCGGTGAGCGCGACCTGGAGCAGGCGCGGGCCGTGGCGGCGCAGTACGGGGCGGACGCGGCGAAGGGCATGATCGCCGACCTGGCGCGGGTGGTGAAGAAGTGCTGGCCGGAGTGCAAGTCGTTCAGCGGGGCGGCCGGCAAGTACGCCGCGGACGCCGCCCGCGCTTTCGAGGAGCGGGCGCGCCAGGGCGAGCGCGCCCGCCAGACCGACGCCCGCCGCGACCAGGAGCGCGAGACGGCCGCCCGCGAGGCCGAACGGCGGCAGCGTCTGGAGTCGCGCTGGCAGGCCCTGAACGAGGCGGAGCGGGCGGAGCTGGAACGCCAGGTGTCGCGGGGGCGGCCGGAGCTGCGCGATCGCCCCGGCATCCTCAAGGTGCTGTGCCTCAACCGGCTGGAGGAGGGCGCAGGGCAGTAAAGCCCACGGGTCGTACCCCTGTGTGCTCTCCATTGCGGGGAGGGACAGGCAGCCCTTGCTCGGCGAGCAAAAGGAAGCGTCACCATGTCGAAAGATCTGCACGAAATCCAGTCCTTGCTCGACGACACCAACCCGGCCGGGCTGACGGAGTTGTTCCTGGGGCTGCTGCAGTGGGGCCGCCCCAAGGGCTCGCTGCGCTCCCTGTCCCTGTCCCTGACCGTGACCGTCCACACCACGCTCAGGGCGGCCCCTGTGGCGCAGCTCGGCGGCCTGCCCGTGCTGCGCATCGACTGGCCCGGCGACCGCCTCCCCAGCCTCATCCAGCGCCGCGAGGTCTACCAGGCCCTCGCCCCCACCGACCGCGAGCACCTCCTCTGCTACGTCGCCGACGGCGGCCGCCAGAAGGCGTTCGTCTGGGCGCGGCGGCGCGAGGACGGCCGCGTCGAGCTGCGCACCCTGCCCTACGAGTCCGGCACGCCGGCGCGGACCACCGTCGAGCGCCTCGCCGCCCTCGCCTTCAGCCCCGCGGAGATGACCGACGATGAGCCGGGCGCCTCCGCGGTCCTCGATCACCTCAACGCCGCCTTCGACGTGGAGGCCGTCACGCGCCGCTTCTTCGCGGAGTACGACGGCGTCTTCGACCGCGTCAAGGCGGCCGTCACGGGCCTCGCCGTCGGCGAGGCGCGCCACCTGTGGACGCAGCGCCTCTTCAACCGCCTGATGTTCGTCTACTTCGTCCAGCGCAAAGGGTGGCTGTCCTTCGACGGCGACCGCAACTACCTGCGCGCCCTCTTCGACGCCTCCCGGGCCACCGGCGACGACTTCCTCAACGACCGCCTTCACTTCGCCTTCTTCCACGGCCTGAGCGCGTTCTGCCACGAGAAGGAGACTTTCTCCGAGGACGAGCGGCGGCGGCGGCGCGGGCGGGTGCCGTACCTCAATGGCGGCCTGTTCGACCGCGAGGACGAGTACGATGACCGCGGCCGGGTCGCCCTCCCCGACGCCGCCTTTGCCGAGATCCTGGAGCTGTTCGAGCGCTACAACTTCACGGTGACCGAGTCCACTCTGTTCGACGTCGAGGTGGCGGTCGATCCCGAGATGCTCGGGAAGGTGTTCGAGGAACTGGTCACCAGGCGCAACGACAGGGGCGCCTTCTACACGCCGCGGCCGATCGTGGCCTACATGTGCCGCGAGGCGCTCAAGTACCACCTCGGACGGACCGTGCCGGACCAAACGGCGATAGCGCGCTTCGTGGATGAGGCCGACCCGTCGGCGCTGCCCAACCCCGAGGCGGTGCTGGACTCGCTGCGGCGCGTGCGCGTGTGCGACCCGGCGTGCGGCAGCGGCGCCTACCTCCTGGGCATGATGCAGGAGCTGCTGCGCCTCCGCGCCGCCCTGTTCGACAAGCAGGGCCGCCCGCTCGACCCGGCCACCGCCTACGGGCGCAAGCTGGAGGTCATTCAGAATAATCTCTACGGCGTCGATCTCGACCCGTTCGCGGTCGATATCGCCCGACTGCGGCTCTGGCTGAGTTTGGCGATAGACTATGACGGCGAAGTCGGCGACTTGACGGGAGAGGACACAAGCCCGAAGCGCAAGCGAGGGGAGGACGGTCCCTCGCTTGCGCTTCGGGCTTGTGTGACTGTCGGGGACTTGACGGGAGAGGATACGAGCCCGAAGCGCAAGCGAGGGGAAGACGGTCCCTCGCTTGCGCTTCGGGCTTGTGTGACTGTCGGGGATTTGACGGGAGAGGATACAAGCCCGAAGCGCAAGCGAGGGGAAGACGATCCCTCGCTCGCGCTTCGGGCTTGTGTGACTTCGGACTCCGTCGAGCAGCGACCGCCGCCGCTGCCGAACCTGAAGTTCAAGCTTGTGGCCGGCGACAGCCTCGCCGCCCCCAACCCGGAAGCCGCCGCCGACACGGATCGCAACCTACTCGCCGAGGAGCGCGGGCCCACCGAGGAATTCGGGGGCGACGGCGCCTTCGACTGGCGCGTGAAGTTCGTCGAGGTGTTCCGCGACGGCGGCTTCGACGTCGTCCTGGCCAACCCGCCCTACGTCCGCAGCCGGCTCGTCAACACGGAGTACCGCGAGCGGCGCCTCAAGCCCGTCTACCCGGAGGTCTACAAGGGCACCGCCGACATCTACGTCTTCTTCTACGCCCGCGCCCAGCAGCTGCTGCGGCCGGGGGGCGTCGGCTGCTTCATCTCCTCGAACAAGTGGCTGCGCGCCGACTACGGCAAGAAGCTGCTGCAACACCTGGTGGACCGGCAGGCATTCCGCCTGGCCGTGGACTTCGGCGAGCTGCCGGTGTTCGAGACGGCGGCGACGTTCCCCGCCATCTTCCTGTGGCAGAAGCTGCCGCGCGACGGCGCCCCGACGCACTGGGCGGTCGTCAAGGACCTGCAGCGCTGCTATGACGAGGGCATTCGCGCGCACGTGTCGCGCCTGGCGGAGGAACTGCCGGCGGCGCAGTTCGTCAAGGACGGCGACCGCTTCCTCAGCCCGTGGCTGGCGGCACGGCGGGCGCGGATGCGCAAGAGCGGCGGACGCCTCGGCGAACTGCTGAAGCGGCAGATCTTCTACGGCATCAAGACCGGCCTGAACAGGGCGTTCCTCATCGACGCCGCGACGCGCGCCCGCCTGGCGGAGGACGGCAAGAGCGGGGCGATCCTCAAGCCGCTGCTGCGCGGCGACGATGTTCGCCGCTATGAGGCCCATTTCCGCGAGCGCTACCTGATCTTCACGCGCCGCGGCGTGGACATCGACCAGTACCCCGCGGTACGCGCGTACCTGGAGGCGTTCCGCGCCGACCTGACGCCGAAGCGGTCGAAGACGGAGAAGCGCGGCCGCAAGCCGGGCGCCTACGAGTGGTACGAGCTGCAGGACACGGTTGAGTACTACGAGGCGTTCGAGCGGCCGAAGATCCTCTACCCGGTGATCGGCAAGGAGTCGCGCTTCGTCCGCGACGACTCGGCGTATTACAGCAACGACAAGACGTTCCTGCTGCCGACGGGCGATTGGTATCTTGTCGGAGTGCTGAACTCGAAATCGGCGTTCGAGTACCTGCAGGGGACGTGCTCGGTGCTGGGCGACGAGAGGAAGGGCGGGCGGCTGGAGTTCCGCGGCATCTCCATGGAGACGCTGCCGATCCCTGACGCGGACCGGGCGAACCGCGCGGCGGTGGCGCGGCTGGCGGAGGAGGCGCAGCGGCTGCACGCGGAGCGGCGGCGGCGGGTGGAGCGGTTCCTGCGCGACGTCGGGCTGTGCGCCGCGGATCTGAACGAGAAGAACCGACTGGAGCGGCCGTGGGCGCTGAAGCCGGAGCAGTTCGCGGCGCTGGCGCGGGGTGCGGACCCGAAGGCCCACGCATCGGCGCGCGCGGAGACGCAGGCGCTGACGGCGCGGATCGAGAAGGTTGCGCGCGAGATCGACCGGCATGTGGAGGCCCTGTACGGATTGGGATGACGGCCCGGAGTGGGCTTGCCGTTTCGCGCTGGCGCTACTTCACCCCGCACTTCACAACTCCCGCCGCGTGGGAACAGGTGGCAAGGGGCCGCGCGGCCGGTAGGATGAGCCGCGAGGCCCGGTGCCGTGGGTCAGGTCTCCGATCCTGACAAAATAAAGTAAGGATCGGAGTCCTGACCCACGGCCCGGAGCAGTCTCGAAACGACACCCACGAGGAGCGCATCCCATGAAGGCCGCAGAAGTCGTTCACACCGAAGGGCCGCGCCCCGCCGCCGGCCAGGCCGGCCAGGCACGCATCACCGAGCCGGTCACCGTCGTCATCTTCGGCGCCACGGGCGACCTTGCCGCGCGCAAGCTCGTGCCCGCCCTGTTCAGCCTCTGGCACGACGGCTACCTGCCCGAGAAACTCGCCGTCGTCGGCCTCGGGCGGCGCGACAAGGACAGCGATAAGTTCCGCGAGGAGCAGCGCGATGCCGCCGAGGCGCACCGCCGCGTTCACCCCGAAGCCAACGGCCGCTGGGACGACTTCGCCGCCCACCTCTTCTACCACCGCGCCGACTTCACCCGCGCCGACGCCTACCCCGGCCTCGGCCAGCACCTGACCGGCCTGGAGGCGAAGCAGGGCCTGAGCGGCAACCGCCTCTACTACCTGGCGACCGACCCCGACTACTTCGCCCCCATCGTCGAGCACCTCGGCGCCGCCGGCCTCCTCGACCGCGAGCGCGACCGCCCCTGGGCACGCATCGTCATCGAGAAACCGTTCGGCCACGACCTGGCCAGCTCGCGCGAGCTGGACCGGCGCCTGCTGCGCGTGCTGCGCGAGGACCAGCTCTACCGGATCGACCACTACCTCGGCAAGGAGACGGTGCAGAACATCCTGACGTTCCGCTTCGGCAACGCCATCTTCGAGCCGATCTTCAACCGCCGTTACATCGACCACGTGCAGATTACCGCTGCCGAGACCGTCGGCATGGAGGGGCGGCGCGGCGCCTACTACGACCACGCCGGCGCCCTGCGCGACGTGGTGCAGAACCACCTGCTGCAGCTCCTCGCGCTGGTCGCGATGGAGCCGCCGGCCGGCATGACTGCCCGCGACATCCACGACGAGAAGCTCAAGGTGCTGCGCTGCCTGGTGCCGCTGACCGGCGCGCAGGTTACCCGCCGCACCGTGCGCGGCCAGTATGGCGCCGGCGCCATCAACGGCAAGCCGGTGCCCGCCTACCGCGACGAGGAGGCGGTGGCGCGCGACTCGGTGACGGAGACGTACGTGGCCATGCGCGTGGACATCGACAGCTGGCGCTGGGCGGGGGTGCCGTTCCTGGTGCGGGCGGGCAAGCGGATGCCGCGGCGCGTGACGGAGATCGCCATCCAGTTCAAGCTGCCGCCGCTGCGCCTGTTCCGGACGGTCGAGTGCGCGGGCGACGTCTGCGACGTGACGCAGGCGCAGCCGAATGTGCTGGCGTTCCGCATCCAGCCCGACGAGGGCATCAGCCTGTCGTTCTCGACGAAGCGGCCGGGGATGAGCGTGGAGCTGCATCCGGTGCTGATGGATTTCCGTTACGGGGCGGCGTTCCGCCAGGCGCTGCCGGAGGCGTACGAGCGCCTGCTGCTGGACGCGCTGCGCGGCGATGCGACGCTGTTCATGCGCTCGGACGAGCTGGATGCGGCGTGGGAGTACGTGACGCCGATCCTGGAGGCGTGGCGGGGGCAGGCGGCGCCGGACTTCCCGAACTACGCGGCCGGCACGTGGGGGCCGGAGGAGGCGGACAAACTGATCGCAGGCTGCTGCCAGGGCGGTTGGCGGCAGCCGTGAGGGCTGGTAGACGATCGTTTCAGAAGTTCGCGGCCAGCGCGGTAGGGTGGGCACTGCCCACCAGCTCCCGGAAGCGGTGGGCAGTGCCCACCCTACCGCGCTACTGGCGGCAGCCGTGAGGGCTGGTAGCTGGCTTGCCGTTTCGCGCTCGCCCCGACCTTCTTTGGAGAGGACACAACCGTGAAGATTCCCCTCGGGATTCCGGCCCTGGCGCTGGCCGCGTGTGCGGCCCTGGCCGACGGGCCGCAAGACAACGTCGCCGACAAGGTCCGCCCCGTTCCGCCCCCAGGCATCCAGCTCTCCGCCGACGACCACCAGGAACTCTCCGCGGGCGCCGAGGCGCTCGGCCGCGAGATCGACGCCCTGCGCGGCGCCCTCGAGAAGAAGCCGGCCCTGCTCGAACTGCTCCCCGACGTGCAGATCTATCACAACGCCGTCCGCTACGCGCTGAAGTACAACGAGTTCTTCAAGCCTCCCGAGATCCTCGTCGCGCGGAAACTCCTTCAGCAAGGCCGCGAACGCGCGAAGCTATTGCGCGCGGGCAAGGCGCCGTGGGCGACGGCGACCGGCCTGGTGGCGCGCGGCTACGTCTCGCGCATCGACGGCTCGGTGCAGCCCTACGGCCTCGTCGTGCCCGCCACCTACCGCCCCGACACGCCGTTCCGCCACCGCCTCGATGTCTGGTATCACGGCCGCGGCGAGACGCTGAGCGAAGTGAATTTCCTGAACGAGCGCCAGAAATCGCCCGGCCCGTTCACGCCGGCGAACGCCTTCGTGCTGCACCCCTACGGCCGTTACAGCAACGCCAACCACTTCGCCGGCGAGATGGATACCTTCGAGGCGCTCGACCAGGTTCGCAGGCACTACCCGATCGACGACAACCGTCTGGTGGTGCGCGGTTTCTCGATGGGTGGGGCGGCGTGCTGGAACTTCGCCGTCCACTACAGCGGGCTGTGGGCGGCGGCCGCTCCGGGCGCCGGCTTCTCCGAGACGCCCGATTTCCTGCGCGTCTTCCAGAAGGAGAAGCTCGCGCCGACGTGGTATGAGAAGAAGCTCTGGCACCTCTACGACTGCACCGACTGGGCGGTCAACCTCACCAACTGCCCGACGGTCGCGTACAGCGGCGAGAAGGACACGCAGAAGCAGGCGGCGGACGTGATGGCCCGCGCCCTGGCCGCCGAGGGCATGACGCTGGTCCACATCATCGGTCCCGGCACCGGCCACTCGTACCACCCCGCGGCACGCGCGGAGATCAATCGCCGCATCGACGCCCTCGCGGCGCGCGGCCGCGACCTGCTGCCAAAGCGCGTCCGCTTCACCACCTGGACGCTGCGCTACAACCGCATGCAGTGGGTGACGGTGGACGGCCTGGGGCAGCACTGGGAGCGGGCGCGCGTGGACGCCGAGATCACCGGCCCGTCGACGGTGAAGGCGGCGACGCAGAACGTGACCGCCCTGACGCTGTCGATGGCGCCCGGCCTGTGTCCGCTCGACCCGACGCGCCGGCCGAAGGTGGTGCTGGACGGGCGCGAGGTCGAGGCGGCGCCCGTGATGTCCGACCGCTCATGGGTGGCGCACTTCCGCAAGGGGGCGCAGGGCTGGGAGGCGGCCTCGGCGGACGACGGCACGCTGCGCAAGCGGCACGGCTTGCAGGGGCCGATCGACGACGCCTTCATGGACCGCTTCCTGATGGTGCGGCCGACGGGCCAGCCGCTGAACGAGAAGGTGAGCCGCTGGGTGAAGGCCGAGATGGCGCACGCGGTCGAGCACTGGCGGCGGCAGTTCCGCGGTGAGGCCCGCGTCAAGGACGACACCGAGGTGACGGAGGCCGACATCGCCGACAGCAACCTCGTGCTCTGGGGAGACTTCAGGAGCAACAAGCTCCTGGCGAAGATCCTCCGGAAGGCGCCGATCGCCTGGGATTGGCATGCCCAGGGCGTGCGCTTCGGCCCGAAGCTGTTCCAGGGAGACCATTACGTCCCGGTGCTGATCTATCCGAACCCGCTGAACCCGAAGCGCTACGTGGTGCTCAACAGCGGCTTCACGTTCCGCGAGTACGACTATTTGAACAACGCGCGGCAGGTGCCGAAGCTGCCGGACTGGGCGGTGCTGGACGTGGACGTGCCGGCGACGCCGCGGCGTCCGGCCGGCATCGTGACGGCGGGGTTCTTCAATGAGCGCTGGGAGATGGCTGTAACATCCCAGTAGGAGGCTACCTCTGGGCGCGGTAGCAGTCGCTACGCTGCCCACAATAAACGGGGAGTGGTCGGCGGTGCCTCGGAACTACCGCGCCCCCGGCCACGGTCCCGGAGCCTCCGGCAGCAACTCCTTGAGGGTCACCTCCTCGCGGTAGACACGGAACCCACGGGCGCGGTAGTTCGCCAGCGCCTGCGGGTGGTCCAGCGTGCAGGTGTGCAGCCAGACGCGCCGCGCCCCCCGCGCCCACCCGCGCTCGACCGCCACCGTCAGCAGGTGGCCGCCCAGCCCCCGCCCGACGAACGCCGGCAGCAGGCCGAAATACGCCACCTCCATGTCGCCACCCGGTTGCGCCTCCAGCTCGAAGTACCCCGCGGGCACGCCGGCCACCGACAGCACCCACGTCTCCAGCTCCGGCCGGCCCAGGTAAGCCTGCCACTGGCGATAGGTCCACGGCAGGCGCTCGGTCCAGTACCAGTCGCCGCCGACCGCCGTGTAGAAGAAGCGGTTCAGCTCCGGCATCGGCGGCCCCACGCGCCCCACGACCACGTCGGCGCGGTCCGACCGCTTCGGCCGGAGGTCGCCCGGGACAGTCATTTCCAGGTAATAGGTGGTGACGTCAGCGTGCATGGCAATCGCGCTCTGTGAAATCGCCAACCTCAGCGCTCCCCTTCCTGAAGCCGACGGAAACCGTCGCGGTCGATGGCGTATTGCGCCAGCTGCTGCGAGCGGCACTCCACCATGCCCTCGAACGTCAACCCCGCCTTCTCCAGCACCCTCACGGAGCGGATGTTCTCGGGCACGACCAGGCCGATGATCCGCTCCAGGTTGAGCCGCTCGAAGCCGTGGCGGACGCAGGGGACGGTGGCCTCGGTCGCCAGGCCGGCGTCCCAGCAGGCCCGCAGCAGGCGGTAGCCGACGTCCACCGCCTTCACGTCGTCCAGGTACTTCAGCCCCGCGAAGCCGATCACCTTGCCGTCGGCCTTGTGGACGCACGCCCAGCGGCTGAAGCCGTGTTTCGCGTAATCGGCGATGGGGTGAGCGCGCAGGATCGCCCGCGCGTCGTCGGCGTCCCTGACGACATGACCATCCCCCGTGAACCGGGTCACCTCGGGGTCGCGGTTCAACTCGCAGAACGCTGGGGCGTCGTCCTCGGTGAACTCGCGGAGCAGCAGGCGTGCCGTCTCCAGAATCGTCGCCATGGTGCCCCCGTGGAAGAACGTGTCGTGGGGCGGGCAACAAACCCGACCGCCGGAGACAGTATAACCGGGGCGCCGCACCCGCGCGAAGGGAATCCGTTCAGCCACGAAAATGGATTGCATTGCGCCCCGACACACACACCGGCTTTGCATCGCATTAGCCTCCTGTAATGCGTTACAGGCGGGCGCAACGCATTCGCCTAGACTTATTGGGAGGCAGGGGCGGGCGCAGGTGGCGGCGAAGCCGGTGGCGGCGGTGATGTGAGCGGAGGTGACTTCGGCGGCGTCCAGTCAGCGCTCCTGAGTTTTTTGGCCACCTGCCAGCGGCTACCACCTGCGCAACGGCTTCTTCGATGCGCTGCATTTCCACGTTTCGGTCCTTCGTCGCAAACACAATGTTATACTGGAGGGCGACACTCACAATTAAAAGGTCGCGCTCGTCAATCCCGATCCATTTGGCGGTTTCGCGGACACGAAGTTCGTCGGGCAGTTTCTCATGATGACTCCGCATCTTGCCGCCCCTGAGCGTTCCGTACAACTCCCACAGTTTTGCTCGGACAAGGGCGTATGGTTCAATCGTATGGTAGTCGATGCCGAAGTGTAGGGGATGGTCCTCGAAGAATTGTCGCACCTCTTTCCGCTGCCTGGGGTCGCCGGGAGTAACTTTTGCCATTCCGTACTCGATTTCGGCGATGGCAATGATGGGGAGGGCTATTTTTGAATCGCGCGGAATAAGATCGTAAAACGCCCTTACATGGAGGTAATCAGGGTTTGCCTTATTGGCCAGCACCGAGATTACGTTCGTGTCGAGTAAGTAGTCGTCAACCAGGCCTTGATCATCGTTTCGGCCGGCCCCCTGGCCCCTCAGGCGGCCCGCAGCCGCCGCCGTGCCGGCCGCGCCGGCACGGGCAGCCGCTCCAGCAGCCAGTCAAACAGGTCCGCCGGCTGGCCCCCGAAGAACCGCTCCGC
>JBBRPS010000119.1:0-16691 GCA_038227745.1 Gemmatales bacterium
CGGATGGCCTCGCGGTACGCCGCCTCCGCCTCCTTGAATCGGCCCTGCTCGGACAAGACGTAACCGCGCCGGCCATGCAGCCAGGGATTGCTCGGATTGTCCGCCACCAATCGCTCGTACAGCGCCAGCCCCTCTTCCTCACGGCCGACCTTGAACAATGCATACGCCAACGCTTCCCCGAGGTCCGGCCGCAGCGCCCGCACGGCCACGTAACATTCCAGCGCTTCGCCCCAGCGCGGCGGCGTCTTCTTTTCCAGCACCTGCCCCAGGCTGTGGTGCAGCACCACCTCTTGTGGCCGAACCCGCAACGCCGCCTTCAGCAGGCGCTCGGCCTGTGCTTCTTCCCCCGCCACGCTCAGCGCCCGCGCCAGCGTCAGCAGCCCCAACACCGGCTCCCTCGCCGCGTCTGTCTCCGCCGCCAGCTGCCGCAAGCGGCCACGGTCTTTTCCCAGCCCCCCGTCGAACGGGATCGGCAGCGGCCGCAGCACCATCGACAGCATTCCCAGCGCTCGTTCCAGCGGCAGCTGGCCCCGCGCCAGGAGGGCGCGCAGCTCGCGCCGCCGCGAGTCGGGGGTGTCCAGCGCCTCCGCCAGGCTCGCCAGGTGCTGCCACTTCGCCGCGGGCAGCCGTTGCCGCCGCCGCTCGCTGGCCCACTCGTCCAGCGCGGCGATCACCTCCGTCACCACGGCCGCGGGCCGACCCTTCAGCCGCGCCACTGCGGTCGCCGTCGGCGTGGCGTCCACGTCCAGGCCCCAAGTGCGGAACGCCGACACGAACTGCTCATCGGCGCTCGGCTCGGCCAGCTCCATCACCAGCCCGCGCTCGTCCGCCTTGAATCTCGGCCCCTCGCGCGGGCCGCGCACTTCCAGCAGCTCCGCCTGCAGCCGCTGGTCGCGCTGGGCCGCCTCCTTCTCCTGCCCGATCCGCCGAGCTAGCGCGGTCGCCTGCTGCCTGACGTCCGCGGAGGCGCCGCCGGTCTCCGCCAGCTCCACCGCCTTCTGCGCTTCGGTCAGGGCTTCCTGAAAGCGGCCCATGTCCAGTCGCGGGGCGGCCTTCGCCTGGTCCAGCAGGAGGCGGGCCTTCGCCATCGCCTGGACCGCGGCCGAGTCCGCCGCTTGCCGCTGCTGCTGGAACAGCCAGGCAGCGCCGCCGCCGGCCAGCACCGCCAGCAGCACCACCGTCGCCAGTACCAGCTGCACACGCCGCCGCTTGCGTTCCTCCTCCACCCTCACCTGGGCGCGCGCCTGGGCCATCTCCGCCTGCCGCAGCCGTTCCTGCACGCCACGCTGGTACGCCGTGATCCGCTCGGCGACGCCCCCCGCGTCCCGCGGCCGCTCCTCGCGTTCCCTGGCCAGGCAGTCCTTTGCGAGCGCCAGCAGCTCTGCGTCCGCCGCGCTCGCTTGCAGCCGGGCGAAGGCGTCCGCAAGCTCCCCTCGGGCCGCCTGCCAGTGCGCCGCCTCGCCGCCGCCGCGGTAGGGCGGCTCCCCCGTCAGGATAGCGCACAAAATCGCTCCCAGACCAAACACGTCGGCGCGCTCATCCAGGCCGGCCACCTCGCCGCGTGCCTGCTCGATGGCCATGTAGGCCGGCGTTCCCACCACCGTCCCCGCCTGCGACGAGAGTCCCGCCGCCGACATCCGCACGGTGAAGACCGTGCTGGCCGGCGGTGTGGCCTGTTCCTCGGCCCGCGCGCTCGCCACGACCTTGGCCAGGCCCCAGTCCATCACCTGCACCTCACCGAAGGCCCCCACCATGATGTTGCCCGGTTTCAGGTCGCGGTGCAAGATGCCGCGGGAATGGGCGTAAGCCATCGTCTCACAGACCTGGGCGAAAATGCCGAGGAAGCGCGGCAGCTCGTCGGCGGGCGACTTGCGCTCGCGCAGCAGCTCAGCCAGGGTCTGGCCGCGGACCAGTTTCATGCTGAAGAAGGGTCGGCCGTCCTGCAATTGGCCGAGCTGGTGGACGGCCGGCACACCGGGGTGCTGGAGCTGCCCCATCACCTGCGCTTCCTCCAGGAAACGCTGCTCCATTTGGGGATTGTCGTCGTGCTTGTGCAGAAGAACCTTGACCGCCAGAGAGCGGCCCAGCGACAGCTCGCGAGCGCGCAGCACGACGCCCATGCCGCCGCGCCCCAGCTCGCCCTCGACGGTGCAGCCTGGAATCTGGATCGGCTCTTGCGGCGCCGGCTCGGTCGGCGCGACGTCCACTCCCGTGAGCGCGTCCTGGTCCGGAGTGTTGGCCGCTGCGCTGGGGCGGCTATGCCGCAGCGCGGCAATCTTGTCGCGCAACTCGGGCAAGAGGTCGAGGCAATCGTGGCACAGCGCCGCCGGGTCGATGGCGCGGCCCTGCGCACAGCCCTGCTGCCAGCGGCGGAGCAATTCTCGCAGGCGGATGTTGTCGCTCATGACGAGTTCTTTGCGGTTGATTCTCGGCAGCTGCTCACGGTTGGCCAGAGCGGCTTAGGGGACCCTTTGCGGCAGCCTAAACGAGCCGCGGGGTTTACCCCCGCGGGGATAAACCCCGCGGCTCGTTTAGGCTGCCGCAAACTGCTCTAGCCCGATCCCTCTTCAGTAATACAGGAACTCGTTCGCGTTCAGCAGCACGCGGCACAGCGCCGCCAGACCGCGGCCGCGGACCAGCGCCACCGCCGCTCCGCGCTCGCGGTCGGAGGGCGACCGACCGAACGCCAGCCGGAACGCCCGCTCCACCTGGGCCGCCGCGTCGGCCCCGGCCTCACGCTCCAGGCGCGCAGCGAAGAAGCCGGCCTGCTGCAGCGTGAACGGGCCGTTGAGCAGGCTCAGCGCCTGCAGCGGCGTCGTCGTCACCTCGCGGCGCGGCGCCTGCTGGGCGCACTCGGGGCAGTCGAAGTTCGCCAGCAGGTTCTCGCGGATGGCGCGGGCCGACTGACGGTAGACGGCGCGCCGCCACGTCTCCGGGCCGTGCTCGTCCAGCGGTTCGTAAATCGCCACGTTCACCACGCGGTACTTGAACAGGCGGAAGCCCGGCCCGCCCATGCCGCGGTCCAGCTTGCCGCTGACCGCGAGGATCGCGTCGCGCACCGCCTCGGCCTCCAGGCGGCGCAGCGGCATCCGCCACAGCAGGCGGTTGCCCGCGTCGCGCTTCAGCCCCGCCGCGGTCGCGGCGCTCGACTGGCGGTAGGTCGCCGACGTGACCAGCAACCGATGCAGCCGCTTCAAGCGCCAACCGCCCTCCATGAACTCCGCGGCGAGCCAATCGAGCAGCTCGGGGTGCGACGGCTCGACGCCGGCGCGGCCGAAGTCGCTCGGCGTGCCGACGATTCCCTCGCCGAAGTGGTGCTGCCACAGGCGGTTCACCAGTACGCGCGCCGTCAGCGGGTTCCCTGGACTGGTGATCCAGCGGGCCAGCGCCAGGCGCCGACCCGGTTCGCCCAGCTTCGCGTCGATGTCCAGCTCTCCCGAGAGTTTCGGCACGCCCGATAGGCCCGCGGGGGTGGCCGCCTCGCCGCGCTGCATCACGTCGCCGCGCTTCAGCAAGAAGATCGGATCAGGCCTGGTGAAGCGGCCGATGTAGGCACTCGTCGGGGTCGGCGGAGTGGCCACCTGGACGAGTCGTGCCCGCTCGGCGAGCAGGTCGGCGTGGCGCCGGCGCTGTGCGGGCGTCAGCGCGTCGCGGAGCGCCTTGTCCCCCACCCCTGGGTCCATGCCCTTTTCCCGGTCGGCGTCGGTGGCCACGGTCCGCCACGACTCGCCGTCCAGCGACACCTCGACGCGGTAGCGCGACGCCAGGCGGTCACTGAAGCGCGGCTGCTCGCCCTCGGCGTCGCGCGCCCAGACGACGCGGCTGACCTCGGCCGACGCGGACAGCTCGATTTGTGCCCAGCCCCGACCGCGCTCGCGACTGATCCAGCTCCAGCTATTGCCATATTTCCCGTCGTTGAGGTGGCCGACCTGGTGAATCGCGTAGCCGGGCAGCAGCGACGACGCGCTGGCCCTGGCCCCGGCCGAGGCGAGGGCGAGGTTGCGCGCGCGGTCGGAGCCGTAGACCTCCAACTCGTCAATGCACGGCTCGGCCCCGTCCTGCGTGGCGAGGATCGTCAGCCGGACGAAGCGCGCCTTGACCGCGGCGAAGTCCTCGACGTTGCGGCGCACGTTGAGGGGGGGCCGCATCACCGAGGCAACACCCCGCGCCTTGAGTACGGCAGCCCGCCCCTCGGCCAGCAGGTCGGCGAGCTGTACACGCACCACGCGCAGTCGCCGGGCCGCCTCCGCCGCGCCGCCGGCCTGGCCGCCGGAAGACAGTGGCCGCTCCGCGTGGCGCACCCCAGCGAACACCGCGGCGAGGCGGTAGTAGTCCTTCTGCGGGATGGGGTCAAACTTGTGGTCGTGGCACCTGGCGCAGCCGGCCGTCAGGCCGAGAAAGGCGCCGCCGACCGTCGAGACGATGTCGTCCAGATCGGTGGCGCGCTGCTGCCGCGTCCCCTCCTCGGTCTGGATGCCGACCGTGTCGTGGACGCCCGCGACAAGGAAGCCCGTCGCCGCCTCGACGTCCGCGGCGCCCGCGGCAAGGACGTCGCCGGCGAGTTGCTCCGCGACGAAGCGGTCGAAGGGCCTGTCCTCGTTGAAGGCGCGGATGACGTAGTCGCGGTACGGCCAGGCGTTGGGTCGCAGGTGGTTCTGCTCGTAGCCGTGGCTCTCGCCGAAGCGCACCACGTCGAGCCAGTGCCGCGCCCAGCGCTCGCCGTGGGCCGGCGCGGTGAGGAGGCGGTCCACGACCTTCTCATAAGCGTCCGGTGATCGATCCGCGAGGAAGGCGTCCACCTCGGCGGGCGTCGGCGGCAGGCCGGTCAGGTCGATGGTCACCCGTCGCAACAGGGCGAGGCGGTCAGCGGGCGGGGACGGCCGCAGCCCTTCCGCGGCGAGGCGGGCGAAGACGAAGCGGTCGATCGGGTTGAGCGCGAGGCCGTCGTGAGGGCTCGACGGCGGCGGCGTTCGGCGGACGGGCTGCAGCGACCACCACGGGCCGCCACGTTTCTTGCCCGCCACCAACTCCGCAACAGGGTAAGGCGCCCCTGCCTCGATCCACGCCTTGAGGGCGGCGACCTGCGCGGGCGACAGCGGGTTGTCGGGCGGCATCTTGCCCGCAGCAACCTTCTGATAAATGAGGCTGTCGAGGGGCTTGCCGGGCACGAGGGCCGGCCCACTGTCGCCGCCGGCGAGGGCGGTGGCGCGCTGGTTGAGGTTGAGGCCGCCGCGCTGCCGCTCCGGCCCGTGGCACGCCAGGCATTTCTCGATGAGGATTGGGCGGGCCTGGCGGAAGGCGGTGGCGTTCTTCGCGGCCGGCGGTTGCCCCGGTGCGGTCGAACGGCCGCAGAGCAGCACGCCCAGGACGAGGGCCAGCGGCAGGGCGAGGAGGGCGCGGCTTCGGGGGGCTCGGGTCATGTTGTCCGACTTCATCCTGGCGGGGTTTGCGGCAGGCGACGGGATGCGTGGATGACCGTGATCACCTGGATCTCCTGGCCTTCCACCCGGTACAGGATTCGATAAGGGTGCTCAAACACCTCGCGGATCGTCTCGTCCGCGTATTCCTCAACCTCAGCCCCGATCAGCGGGTGAGCAGCCAGGCCCTCCGTTCGCTCGACGATTCGCTCCGCCAGCATCTGGGCGTATCCCGGGCTGCTCCGGGCAAGGTAGTCGCGCACCGCCTGTAGCTGAGCCGCTGCCGTGGCTGACCAGTTGACGTTCATGACGGTAACCCCAGCCGCCGTCGCAGTTCCGCGACCGGGACCATCCGGCCCTGACGGCAGTCCTCCAACCCCGCTTCGATCGACTGCCGTACGTAGATCTGGTAAAAGACATCATCCCAGGTCGCGTCTTCGGGCAGCTGCTCCACAAGTTGGCGAGCTTCTTCTTTGACCGTCGAGTTCGGCATCTTGCACTCCCATGTTCATGCGCCAACAATCGGGCCGAAAAAGAGACGTCGAACAACGCTGCCGTCGGCCATTATGAGCGGCGGCCCTCCGCCTGTCGAGCGCTTTATGGGCTTTCCGGCGCGCGGGGCGCGGCCAGAAATCCGGGAGCGCTGCCCGTGGCACAGGCGTCTCGCCTGTGGGCCGCCCCCACAGTCGAGACGCCGGTGCGACCGGCAGCGCTCCCGAAACATTTGCCGCGCCCGGCGCGCGAACGGGGAGGAGGGGACCGTGAAGCCCCCTCCTCCCGTGTTCCTCTCAACAGGTTCCACCGCTGCAGACCAACCCGTCACCGCCTGCCCGCGCCCGGGGCGCCCAACAGCACCGCCGCCGCCGTGTCGTTGGAGCCGTCCTGCAGTTCCACCTGCGCGAAGTAGCCCTCCGTCGGCTGGGCGCCGCCCGGCGCGACGCCCTGGTAGACCACGCGCGTCTTGTCGGTGAACTTCACCTCGGTCCGGGGCGCCTCCTCCCCCCGGGCCTGCGGCCGCAGCTCCAGGGTGACGCCCCGGCCGTCCTTCGCGACCCCGACGACTTTCCCCACGAGGGTTTTGTACCTCTCCTTCGGTCTGTCGGAGAAGACGAGCTTGTCGGCCGTGTCCTTGGAGCCCTCCGCCAGCCAGGCCGCCACCTGGTAACCCTCGGTCGGGCGGTCGCCGTTCGGGCCGACCGTCTGGTAGGTGAGCCGCGTCTTGTCGCCGATCTTCACCTCCCGCCGCGTGACCTCCTCCCCCCTCGCCCTGGGGGACACCTCCACCGTCACCGTCATGCCGTCCTTCGACACGCCGACGACCTTGCCGGCGGCGTCCGCTTGCTTCGCGACGGCGCCTCGCTCCGGCCGGCCTTCGTCTCCGGCGAAGTCCACCCTGGCGGCCGTGTCTTTCGAGCCGTGCTCCAACGATACCACGGCGACGTAGCCCTCCGCGGGCTTGGTGCCGCCCTTGGGGATGAAAGAATAGGTCAGGATCGTTTTGGGCGTCAGACGCACGTCGATCGTCTTCTCGTCCTCGCCGCGGACCCGCGTCGGCAGCCGGAAGGTGAGCGTCAGGCCGTCCTTCGACACCCCGGCGACCCTCCCGGTCAGGTCTCCCCCGCGCCGGGTGCTGTCCTTGCCCTGGAAGGCGACCCTGGCGGCGACGTCCTTCGCGTCCTTGCCCATCACGACCTGAGCGTGGTAACCCTCCTTGAGCTTGGCCCCGTCCGGCCCGACGCCGGAGTAGGTGATCTGCGTGGCGTCCGCGAGCTTGACGTCGAGTTTCTTCGCTTCTTCGCCCCGCGCCTGGGGAGGGATCTCCAGGGTGAAGCCCTTGCCGTCCTTGGCGACCTGCACGACCTTGCCGGCGACCGCGGGCGGCGCGTTTGGGTCGCGCACGCCCGGCCGCCTACCCTGCGCCTCGGCGACCTTCGGCCGGCCGGCGAGGACGCGATCGACCAGCGGGCGCGTCCCCACGCCCGCGAGGAGGACGACCAGTAAGCCGACACTGGCGATCTTGAATTTCGTCATCGACATGGCGTTCAGCACTCCTTCCATCAGGGCGGCGACCGGGGCCGAGATGGCCCCCACGGCCGCCGCGTGTCCCGCCGCAACCAGCGTTGCGGCCGCGATTGTGGACGATACCACCGCGGCCGGCGGAAACGCCGACGCGGTCCCCTGCGCCAGCGCCGCGGCCAGACTCCCTGCCGACACGGCCAGTCCGTGCCGCGTGAGGCGTTTCGCGAGCATGTCCCGCGCCCGCGCCAGCCGTCCCGCGACGGTCCCCTCGGGCACGCCGAGCTGCAGGGCCGCCTCGCGGCGCGTCTTGCCCTCCAGGTCGCACAGGACGACCGGCGCGCGGTACTTCGCGGGCAGGTGGCTCAACTCGCGATCGAGCACGGGCCGCACGTCCTGCCACACTTCTTGCCGCACCGCTTTCGGCTCCGGTATCTCGGCCACCTGCCTCTCCCTCGTTCTCTGTTTCGCGGCCGTCGCCCGCGCTTTGAGGGCCGTCTGATGGGCGACGCCGTACAGCCAGTTGCCCACCATCTCGCGCGGCATGACGGAAGCCGCCTTGCGGACGAGGACGAGGAAGGTAGCCTGGAACGCATCCTCGGCGTCGTGATGGTTGCGGAGGACGCGGCGGCACACGCCCCAGACCACGCCGGCGTGGCGGCGCACGAGGGCGGCGAGGGCCGCCTCTTCGCCGCGGCTGACGAAACACTCCAGCAGTTGCCCGTCGGTCAGGCCCGCCCCGCCGTGGCGGAGCGCCGCCCCGCGCAGGCCCTCGAGGACCGTGCTCATTTGCTCGACCGCCATCTTGGTTCCCTTGTGGTTGGCGCCGCGCTGCCCTCTACCCCGACTATTACCCGAATGAGGGCGCTTTGATACATTATTTTCGCGAAGTGGGATGGGGACGTGAGCGAGGACTTGCGAGTTCACACGGGCGCGGGGCAAGTTGACACAAGCCCGACGCGCCAGCGAGGACCCCTCGCTGGCGCTTCGGGCTTGTGTGAGGATCTTTCGTGCCGGAGTAATAAAGCTGGGCGGCGAGCGGCTCGGTGGGGCTGTCCCGGATTCTGGGGTACAATTCGGGCCGCGAGCAAACTTCGCAGCGTGAGCCGAGGAGGCGGCCCCATTGAGGCGGCGAAACTGGCTCCCCAGGCGGCCCTGTGCCTCGCCAGGCGGGCTGGGGTTACGGGCCACCCTGCACCTTCTCCAGGGCCTTGGTGGCGTAGGAGCGGACTGTGGCGTCCCGGTCCCTCGTCGCCTCCTTGAGGGCCGGGACCGCCTCCCGCGCGTCTTGGCCGATCCGCAGCAGCGCCAGCGCCGCCTCGGCGCGCACCCCAGCGTCGCGGTCCTTCAAGGCCCCGGCCAGGGCGGGAACCGCTGCCGCGTCCGTCGCCCCGACGTTGGCAAGTTTCTGCACCGCCCGCTTGCGCACCTTCACGTCCGGGCTCTTCAGCGCCTCGATCCAGTGGCTCACCGGCTTGCCGCCGGCCGTGAGCGGCTCCGTCTTGCCGCAGCCACCCAGCAGGAGCGCCGCGCCGGCGCACAGGGCGGCGCGTGTCAGCCTCCGCACGGCTCCCCCTCCCCGTTCAGTTTTCCAGGCCCTGAACCACCTCGTCGCCGGCCCGCGTGCCCATCGCCCAGAAGGCGCGCCGCTCTGCTCCGTCGGCGGTGATGCTACGGATGAACCGCACCGACCCGTCCGCGAACACCAGGTTGACCCCGCCGATGTGGTTGCTGCTGAAGTCGTCCAGCCCGCCGTCAGCATCGGTGGTGCTGTTGATCCAGTTGTTGTGTACCAGCACGAACACCGGGGCCGACGCCGTGGCGTTCGGCCAGGCGTTCAGCTGGCCGGCGCGGACCACCCCGCCGCTGGGCACGCCGGCCCAGGTCCCCCGCGTCTGCGCCCAGGCCCGGTCGCCGATCATGACCGTCTGGCTGGTGCCGTCGCGGATGTCGGCGAAGCGCGTCGTACTGTTGCGGTAGAAGATGCCGTTGCCGGTAGCGGCATCGCACTCGGAGACGTCGTCGCCGACCGTGGCCGCGTAGCTGGACGGGCCGACGACTGCCAGCGGGCTGCCCGTGGCGTCGGTGGCCGTGAACGGGCCGGTGGTCAAGTCGGAGGGGCAGAGCAACAGGGGGATGACAGCCTGAGGGGCCGCCTGTCCCTGGATCGGCCGGGTGAAGTCAATCTGGCGGTGCAGGGAGGCCTGCTCGATGTACGGCAGCAGGTGGGCGGCCCAACTCCATCCCGGGGCCGTGTCCGTGGCCCCGTTGCTGTAAGGCGGGAAGGCGGTGTAACCGGGCGGCAGCCGCTTGTAAGCGTCGTGGTGGTTGTGCGCCGCCAACCCGATCTGCTTGAGGTTGTTCTGGCACTGGGTGCGTGCGGCGGCCTCACGGACTTTCTGGACGGCGGGGAGGAGCAGGCCGATGAGGATGGCGAGGATGGCGATCACCACCAGCAACTCGATCAGGGTGAAGGCGGTTCGCACGCGGCGCATCAGCAGTCTCCTGGTTTTGGAGTGGTCAGCCCTTGAGGCGAGGGACGGGCGTAGGGAGCGAATGACGTGCCGCGCGACCAGCCGGGCAACAAGTGGAGTACCTCCCTTTCGTTACGGCGGCAGGCACGCGGCCTACGGTGCCACTGAAGGGGGCTGTGTGGGCAGGCGGTGCGCGGCGGTGGTGAAAGAGTCGCCGGACGGCGGATGTCCTGTGCAGGGCCTTCCCCGACTGGTTCTCCGCCCATAAACGAATCCCATGAAGATCACCCGCATCCGCGCTTACCAGGTCGATCTGCCGCTGCACGAGGGCAGCTACAAGTGGTCGGGCGGCAAGTCCGTCACGGTCTTCGACAGCACCGTGGTCGAGATCGAGACCGACGCGGGCGTCACCGGCCACGGCGAGGTCTGCCCCCTCGGCCCGTTCTACCTGCCGGCCTACGCCAACGGCGTCCGCGCCGGCCTCGCCGAACTGGGGCCGCACCTCCTCGGTGAGGATCCGCTGCAGATTCAGAAGTTGAACCGCCTCATGGACGCCGCCCTGAAGGGGCACGCCTACGTCAAGTCGGGCCTCGACATGGCCTGCTGGGACATCCTCGGCAAGGTCACGGGGCAGCCGGTCTGCACGCTCCTGGGCGGCCGCTACGGCGAGGATTTCGCCCTGTACCGGGCCATCTCGCAGGAGTCCCCGGAGGCGATGGCCGACCGCGTCGCCGGCTACCGCGCCGAGGGCTATCGGCGCTTCCAGTTGAAAGTCGGCGGCGACCCGCTGGAGGACGTCGCCCGCATCCGCGCCGTCGCGGACAGGCTGCAGCCCGGCGACCGCCTGATCGCCGACGCCAACACCGGCTGGCTGATGCACGACGCCCTGCGCGTGGTCCGGGCGGTGCGCGACGTGGACGTGTACATCGAGCAACCCTGCCCCAGCTACGAGGAGTGCCTCACCGTCCGCCGTCACACCGACCACCCCTTCGTCCTCGACGAGGTGATCGACTCCGTGGACGTGCTGCTGCGGGCGCACGCCGACCGCGCGATGGACGTGGTGAACATCAAGATCAGCAAGTTCGGCGGTCTGACAAAGGCGCGACAGGCCCGCGACCTGTGCGTGTCCCTGGGCGTGGCTGTCACCCTCGAAGACAGCTGGGGCGGAGACATTGTGACGGCGGCCATCGCGCACCTGGCGCACAGCACGCCGCCCGAGTTCCTGTTCACCGCGACGGATTTCAACAGTTACGTCACCGTCAGCACCGCCGCTGGGGCGCCGCGCCGCGTCAACGGCCGCATGGCCGCGAGCACGCTTCCGGGCCTCGGCGTCACGCCGAACGCCGACGTGCTCGGCGTGCCGGTGCTCGAGGTGTCCTGATCGAACTGCCCCTCCAGGAAAGCCACCGATGAAAATAGTCCTTGCCGTCGCGGTCGTGCTGGCCGCCGTCGTGGCCTCCCCGGCCGACGAGAAAGCTCCGCCCCCAAAGCCGACCGCGCACACGAAGCGCGTCGTCGCCGGCTGGACAGTTCACGTCGATAACCGCCTGCTGTCGGGGGCGGACCGGGCACTCGGAGAACGCGCCCTGCGCCTGCTGGGGTCGCAACTGGACGCCATCGCGCTGATCGTCCCCGCGGACAAGGTGAAGCGGTTGCAGCGCGTGCCGATCTGGCTCGACCGGACGCACGGCCGCCTCGTCCTCATGCAGTACCACCCGGGGGTGGAGTGGCTGGCGAAGAACGGGTATTCGCGCGAACTGGTGAAGTGCGTCCACATCCCGGACGCGGCGAATTTCGCCGCCGCGCGGATGCAGCGCGAGCAGCCGTGGGCGATGCTCCACGAGTTGGCGCACGCCTACCACGACCAGGTGCTCGGCTTCGGCCACGCCGCGGTCAAGGCGGCGTGGGAGCGGTTCGTCGAGGGGGGCCGCTACAAGTCGGTCCTGCACATCAGCGGCAAGCGCCGGCCGCACTACGCCCTGACCAATCCGATGGAGTTCTTCGCGGAGATGACGGAGGCGTATTTCGGGCAGAACGACTTCTTCCCGTTCAACAGCGCCGAGCTGCGGCGCGAGGAGCCGGAGGTGTTCGCGCTGCTCGCGAAGCTCTGGGGGCCGCTCCCCTGAGTCCGGACGACAAAAAGGGAAAGCGCTCGGTAATACTGCGGCACGAAAGATCCTCACACAAGCCCGACGCGCCAGCGAGGAGTTTCCTCGCTGGCGCGTCGGGCTTGTATGGGGCCTCCGCCGCGTGACACAAGCCCGACGCGCCAGCGAGGGACCTTCCGCCGCATGATCCAAGCCCGACGCGCCAGCGAGGGGATCCTTGAATCCACCAGGAAGTTTTCGGGACACGCCTTCAGCGGCGCCGCACCATGAACACCTGCCCCTCCGCCGTGTGCGACCACACCTCCTGGCCTTTGCGGTCCAGCTCGACGACGCGCCGGCTGATCTGGCTGCCGACGAGCGTGTTGCCATTGGGCAGCCGCTGCACCGACGTCGGCCACTGCACCTGCGCCTGCCACACCTGCTTGCCGGTCGCGTCGAACTCGATGACGCGCTGGTTGCCGTAGACCGGCACGAGGTAGTTGCCGTTGGGCAGCACCTCGAAGCTGCCGAACTGCGAGCCCATCGGGCCGACGTTGAACGTCGTCAGCACCTTGTTCGTCCTGGGTTCGATGCGTGTGAGCACGCCCTGGGCGGTGATGAACACGACCTCACCGTTGCGCAGCTTGCGGCCGCGGAAGATGTCATAGTTGGGCCGGGCCATCTGGTAGACCTCGGTGCCCTTGCGGTCGTACTCGGCGAGGCGGTTCTGCATGACGACGAACGTGTTGCCGTTGGGCAGGCGCTGCGCCGACAGCGGGTTGCCGTTCACCGCGCGCTCCCACTTGACGTTGCCCTTGAAGTCGCGCTCGCTGACCTTCATCCCCTGGAACTCGGTGACGAGCAGGCGGTCGTGGCCGACGACCTCGGCATCGACGGGGTAGCTCGGCACGTCCATCTTCCAGCGCACGTTCTTGCCGGAGTCCAACTCGCTGATCTGCCCGGAGGGCGGCAGCCGCTTGCCGTTGACGATGCGGTTGAAGGTCCGCTGCACGACCAGGGTGTAGCCGAGGAACGCCTTGTGGAGCTGCACCTTGGCCAGGTCGATGCCGGCCTCGTTCTTCGCCCACCAGTCGCCCCAGGCCTTGCGGCAGCCCTGGCGGGTGAGGGGATCGGTGCCGAGCGAGACCTGCGGCGCCCGGTCGCCGGCGATGCGGATCAGCAGCTCCTCGGCGGCCCAGAGCTGCTCGGGCGGCAGGTGCTCCATGGCGGCGATGAGCTGGGCGACGGGGGCCTTCTCCTTCTGCTCGGTCACCAGGGCGAGGGCAACGCGGAGCTGCACGGCCGGCTCGCGGTCCCGGAGCAGGGCGCGCACGGCCGGCAGCTCGCCGGTGGCGTGCGCCGTGACCAGGGCGGCGCCGGCGGCGCCGCGCTTGATGGCGGCCTTGTCCGTGAGGGCGGCGACGACGGCCGGTTCGGGCTTACCGTCGCGGACCGCGACGGCGGGCAGAGCGCGGCAGATTTCGTCCACGACGGACTCGTCGGCCGCGAAGGGCAGGTAGCTGAGGAGGGCGTCGGCCGCTCCGGCGGGCTTGCGGGCCGCGATGAGGCGGGCGGTGGCGGCCTGGACGATGGGGTCGGCCTTCTTCTCGATGCGCTGGCGGATCTCGAGGGCCCGGCGGCGAACCTCGTCGTCGCGCGAGTTCTCGGCCTCGCGGACGGCGACCATGCCGCTCGACCCGAGGTCGATGAGCGCGTGGTAGGCCTTCTCGCGGACGCGGAAGTCGGCGTCGCCGAGCTGGCGGACGAGGATTTCGAGCCTTTTGGGATCGGCCTCGGGGTAGGTGCGCTTGCGGAAGTAGTCGAGGAGGGCGGGGCCGTCCACCCCTTCCTTGACGTCGCGGAGGATCTTTTCGTCCGCGGCGGTGGTGTCCAGAGGGGCCTCGGCCTTGGCGGGCGCCTGCGCGGTCAGGGACCGGGCGAGCAGCAGCACCATCGCCGAGGCCAGCAGGATGGTTCGGGCATAACGCATGACGCCTATCCCCCGAGGAAGAAACACGGTCTGTGGCGAGTCGTCGCTGGCGAGCGTGCCGGCGCCCCGACCCGGGAGTCGGAGATACGACGGCTCCAGGTGCTTATCTTAAACGAACATTCCTCGGACGGGGAGAGAAATCTTGCGCACCGCCGCTACACGAGTTGCAAGATCGTACACACCGCGTCGCCGGCCAGCACACGCGGGAAGGTGCGCAGGAACACCACCAGCCCGCCGTGCGGCGCCGCGACCACATGGCGCACCGCGCCCATCGCGTCGCGGATCACGCCCAGGCGCTGCCCCTGTCGTACCGCTTCCAGGACGCCCACCTCCGCCTCGAAGAGGCCTCCCACGGGTGCCCGGTTCTGCACCTGCAAGAAGCCCGCCTGAGGGCGATCGTCCTCCACCACCCACTTCGGCGCCGCCGCCTGCACGGTGCCGGCCGTCAGGCCCAGGTGTACCAGCAGGTTGCGCAGCCCGTGCAGGTAAGTCGCCACGTCGTCCGCGCGGCATCGACCCTCGCCGGTGATCTCGACATAGATGGAGGGCACCCCGTGCTCGGCCGCCGCCGACAGCGACCGCCCCGGCAGCCCCGGCGTCCCCCAAATCAGCGGCAGGCCGAACGCCCGCGCCGCCGCGCGCTGCGCAGACAGCAGCGGCTCGGGCCGCAACTGGTAACCGGCCAGCGGCGGCATGCGGTAATATTGCCCGGCGCTGTGCAGGTCGCAGTAGAAAGCCGCATGGCGGATATACTCCGTCAGCCACCAGGCCAGCTGCTCCGTGATCGTGCCGCGCGGGTCGCCGGGGAAGACGCGGGCCATGTCCTGGCGGTCGTCGGGGTTGGTGCGCAGACCGGCCTCGAACGCGGGCGGGTTGGCCACCGGCACGGCGACCAGGGTGCCCGCCAGGTCCTCGGGCCGCAACTCCTCGTAAAGCCGGTGCAGGGCGGCCATGCCCTCGAACTCGTCGCCGTGGACGCCGGCGCTGACCACCACCGCTTTGCCCGCCGCCGCGCCGCGCACCATGAGCACCGGCAAATGGACAGCAGAGCCGTCGGCGCGGGCAGCCACGGGCAGCGAGAGCGCCATCTTGCAGGGCGGCGCGGCTGCCTGCCAGGGGGGGGAATCGTTCACCATTTGCGTCTCCAACGGCATTCGAGTTGCGGCCCCTTGCCATTCCGGCCCGATCTGCGACACTCACCAGCAGCCAGCGTATGGGATACTCACCCAATGACCTCTGCATCAAGGAGAAAGCTGTGCGCAAGTTGACGATGGCGGCGGCGGTGGCGCTCATGGCGGGCGCCCTCGTGACGCCCGCGCGGGCGGACGTCCGGCCCCACGGCCTGTTCACCGACGCCGCGGTGTTGCAGCAGGGCATGAAGGTGCCCGTGTGGGGCATGGCGGACCCCGGCGAGGAAGTGACCGTCGTCCTGCAGGGCCAGACGGTCACGACCACCGCTGATCCCAAGAACGGCACGTGGCGAGTCCACCTCGACAAGCTGAAGGCCGGCGGCCCCTTCGAGATGACCTTCAAGGGCAAGAACCAGATCGTCCTGAAGAACGTGCTCGTCGGCGAGGTGTGGCTGTGCAGCGGCCAGTCGAACATGGAGTGGCCGCTGAACGCCACCCGCGACTCCAAGGCGGGGATCGCCAACGCGGGCAACCCGCAGATCCGGCTCATCACCATTCACAAGGTGCCCGCCAAGACGCCGCAGGTCAGCCTGCCGGTCATGAAGACACCGAGCCTCTGGGAGGAGTGCATGCCGACCACGGCGTCTCGCTTCTCCGCGGTCGCCTATTACTTCGGCCGCGACCTGCAGGAGGCGCTCAAGGTGCCGGTCGGCCTGATCCACAGTTCCTGGGGCGGCACGCCGGCAGAGGCCTGGACGCCGAAGGAAGACCTGCAGGCCCACCCGCAGACGAGGAACCTCGGCGGCTCCCAGCTGTACAACGGCATGATCGCGCCGCTGGTCCCCTACGCGATTCGCGGGGCCATCTGGTATCAGGGCGAGTCGAATGTCGGCCGCGCCGAGCAGTACCGGGCGCTGTTCCCCGCCATGATCGAGGGTTGGCGCAAGGCGTGGAAGGAAGGCCCGTTCCCGTTCCTGTTCGTGCAGATCGCCCCGTGGGCGGGGTATGGCCAGCCGGAAGGTTGGGCGGAATTGTGCGAGGCGCAGCTCGCCACCGCGCTGACCGTGCCGCACACGGCGATGGCCGTGACCGTGGACGTCGGCGACCCCAAAGACATCCACCCGCGGGATAAGGCCCCCGTCGGCGCCCGCCTGGCCGTGGCGGCGCGGGCCATCGCCTACGGCGAAAAGGTCGAGTATTCCGGGCCGGTCTACTCCGGGATCAAGGTCGAGGGCAACAAGGCGATCCTCAGTTTCAAACACGTCGGCGGCGGCCTGTTGGCCAAGGGCGGGCCGCTCAAGGGCTTCACGATCGCGGCCGCGGGCGGCAAGTTCGTGCAGGCCGACGCGGAGATCGTCAAGGACACGGTGGTCGTGAGCAGCTCGGAGGTGGCGCAGCCGGCGGCGGTGCGCTACGGCTGGGCGCACTACCCCGAGGTGAACCTGTTCAACCGCGCCGGCCTGCCCGCGTCGCCGTTCCGGACCGACGGGCCGCTGGCCGACAAGTCCCGCTGAGAATCGGCCCCGTGGGTCAGGACTCCGCTCCTGACAAGCCCATGTCAGGAGCGGAGTCCTGAC
>JBBRPS010000120.1:0-16628 GCA_038227745.1 Gemmatales bacterium
CCGCGACAGCCCGTGTTGTCGCGCTTTCCGCATGAATTCTGCGGTTTCCGAAGAGTGACACCACACTGTCATCGCTACCGACTTGGATGCAAGTTTTCGTGCCAGAAACACTAGAGCGGTTTGGGAGTGGGTGTAGCGGGGACACAAGCCCGACGCGCCAGCGAGGGATCCCTTGCTGGCGCGTCGGGCTTGTGTCCGGAGTTTTTCCCGGTAGCCCTCAGGTCGAGAAAAATTCCTGGATCCGGCGCAGCAGCGGCCTGTGCCTTGTCGCGGCCGCGTGGTCGTCCTCATGGTGGCCTCGGATCTCGTGCTCGGCGCGCTCCTGGTTGGCCTGCCGCTCCGCCATCACCCGGGAGATCCGCTCGGCCAGGTCCGGCGAGCTTTCCACGAACTGCCGGAACGCCCCCTTGACGACGACGAGCAGCTCACACTCCTCGACGGCTCGCACGGTGGCCGTCCGCGGCGCTCCCGTCATCAGCGACATCTCACCGAAGAAACTCCCCTTGCCCATCCGGCACACGTCGATCGGCCTGTCGCCGGGCACTTCCCGCGTCACGGCGACCTCGCCGCGCCGGACGATGAACAGCTCCGCCCCCGGATCGCCCTGGCGGATGACGACCTCCCCCGCGGCGTAGAGGCGCGCCTCCGTCAAGCCCGCGAGGCGGCGCAGGTCCTCGGGCGTGAGCGGCCGGAAGATGTCCACCCGCCGCAGCGCGCGCTCGCGCTCGGCGAGGGCCTCTTCCGCGCGCCGCTGCCCCGGCTCGGCGGGCACCTCGGTCAGGGCGACGGCCCGGTGCGGCGCGGGGATGGGGATGCCGTGGCGGTGCAGCGCGTACCAGGCCCGGTCGCGCACGCCGCTGTCCACGCGGTCGCGCTTGTCGAACTCCAGGGTGAAGAAGCGGATCCAGTACTGCACGCCCCGGTCATCGAAGTTCCACGTCAGGACCGAGGGGGCCGGCTCGGCGAGCACGCCGGCGGCGCCGGCGACCGCCTCCAGCAGGATCCGCTGCACCGTCTGCGGCGACACGTCGTAGGGGGCGTGGACATAGACGGAGCGCCGCGCCAGGCCGGTCGGCTTGCTGAAGTTGACGGTGATGCCCTGGCCCAGGACCGAGTTGGGGACGACGACCTCGACCTCGTCCTGGGTGCGCAGTGTCGTCACGCGCCAGTTGATCTCGACCACCTGGCCGATGCGGTTGGGGCTGTGCTCGAACTGGATCCAGTCGCCGACCTCGAAGGGGTTCTGCATCTGGATGGCCAGGCCCGCGAACAGGTTCCCCAGGGTGTCGCGCAGCGACAGGCCGATGATGGCGGTCAGCAGCGCCGAGCCGGTCAGCAGCGACAGCGGCTCCACGCCCGCAAAGCTGAGTGCCCCGACCAGCGCCGCCAGGTACACCAAAGCCTGGATGATGTCGAGGAAGATCTTCGGCAGCGGCCGGTGCAGGCGCGGCAGCAGGGCGCGGAAGGCCAGCAGAAAGGTGCTGCGGCCGAGGCCGAGCAGGAGCAGCAGGAAGGCGAGGAAGCCGAGGGGGCTGTGGGGCCAGGAGTCGGGCGGGAACAGGCGGCGCACCGTCAGCAAGGATAGGTTGAGCAAGAGCAGCGCCAGCGGCAGGAAGACCGTGCGCCGCTCGGCGCGCGGCATCAGGACCAGCTGCAGCGTCACCAGCAGGACGAGGAGGACCTGCCCCCAGCCGACCAGCAAAGAGGCCCCGAAGGGCTCCTCAAAAGGGGGAATCTGCGCCAACCACACCGTGGTCATACGTGCCGCGCCCCAGGAATTGCCGCGAGCCACCCACTGCCCGCAGGCAGCGGGGATTGTACGCCGGACGGGTGCCCGGCGGCAATGAGTGTTAGCTCCTGGGGGCGAAAGTGAGGAGGGTGGGGTCATGGGCCGTCGTCCGCGGGCACTGCCGTCTTCATCGGGTTGTGCCAGACCAGGCAAACGGGGCGCTCGGTCCGGCGGTAACCGGGCTGCTCCGGGGCCGCGTCCGTCGAGTAGAACCGGGCCTTGCTGTCCGTGTGGACGTACTCGAACAGGGGCACGACCGTGGCGAGCCGCTTCTCCATGTCGGGCGGCAGGGCGTGGAACAGCGGGGAGGCCTTCCCTTCCTCCGACGCCTTGCCGACCCGCAGGGCCTGGCCGCCCCCAGGGGCGGCCACCTCGTACACCGGCACCGTCCTCTTGTCCGGTCGGTCCGGGGTGAAGAACGCCACGGGCGGTCGCTTTTGTCCCGTTTTGACACCGCTTCCAGTCGTCAGGCGCCCCTCTCTCCCAAGTCGGTAGACCGGCACCGGCAGCGCCAGACGCGGGTCGCCCAGGTCCAGGCGGTACATCACCTGGTTGTAGTCGTAGTAAGGCGTCTGGTCCTTGTTGCCCGAGAAGGTGTGGGAATAGGTGCCCTCGAAGAAGATCACGCGGCCGCCGTCCCGGTCGAACAGCGGGTGCTGCTTCGGATTGTAAAAACTGTAGCGGTCGTGCGTGACGACCTTGCGGGCGTGGACCCAGGGGCCGAGTGGCGTGTCGGCCTCGGCGTACCAGACCTCGCCGAGGTACGACGTGCCGCCCGCCTCGACAGTGAGCATGACCCAGCGGCGGCGGAAGGCGTTCCAGTAGACCGAGCCGCTGTGTGCGAAGACCGCCTTGCCGGTGTCGGCGTCGCGCAGGGGCAGCAGCGCCTCGCCTGCCTTGAGGAGGCCGGTCCGGATCAGCTTGCCCTGCTCCTGAGGGCCGACGGGCGGCGTGTTCTTCCGCCAGGCGTAGTGTACCGAGCCGTCCGGGCGACGGGCGACACGCGGCCGGTCGAACCGCGAGCCCTCTTCCAGGCAGGTGAAGGCCTCGTACTCGGCGAGGCGCCGCAGCCGTTCCGGCTCGGCGCGAACGCGGATCAGAGGGTACGGATTGGCGTAGTAGAGGTATGCGACGCCGTTGGCCGCGCGCGTAAAGGTGTGGCCGACCGGGTAAAACGGGGCGGCGTCCTCGAACTTCACGACCGGGGCGAACGCCTTCTTGTCGTCATCGAACTCGACCAGCCCACGCTCGTAGACGTCGAGGGTGCCGCGCACCTTGAGGTAAGTGGCGAAGAGCCGTTCGCGGCCGGCTCGGTCACGAACGACCGCCAGCCCCGTGATCCAGGTCGGGCCTTCGCCGGGCAGCTGCGCCGTTGGTTTCGCGAAGCCTCCCTTGCCGGGGAAGTAGTCGAGATCGACGCCGGCTGCCGGTTCCAGCCCGCCGTCCTTCGGCAGGGCGGAGATGGCCCCCGGAACGTGATAGTTGCCGAGCGGGTAGGAGGGCCGGTTGGTGTCGCCCCAGAACCAGTACACCTTGCCGCGGTAGACGGCGTTGACGACGCTGTCGCACCCGAGCACCTGACCGTTGAGGACCGGGCGGCGCAGGGCTACGCGCTCCCCGAGCAGGACGCTGTCGCGGTAGATGCCGCCGCCGGTCACCCGGTAGAGGCGTTCGGCGAGGTTGAGGCGCTTGATGCGGAGCTGCGCGACGCCGCCCTCCTCGACTTGCAGGGACTTGCCGCGGTAGCCGAAGCCGTCCTTCGCAAACTCGTAGCCGTGACTGCGGACGTGGAAGAAGACTTTCTGTCCCATCAGGCCGGGCTCGTGGAAGGCGACGACGCCGTTGCTGTCCGTGTAGTGGCGGACGTTGTGGACCGTGCGCAGCTCGACGAGGGGCACGCCGCGGCCAGTCTCGTCATCGACAACGGCGATCTTGAAATACCTGCTCTTCGCGGCGCCGGGGCCTGCGAGGAGCAGTGCGGGGAGGAGCGCGGCCAGCACCGAGAGGACGGCGTTCCGAACGGATTGCATTGAAGTTGTCCCCGGACCGGAGGGGGCGAGCACGACTACCGCCAGGGTAAGAGGCGAGCGAAGCGGCGGCAATGGCTGCCAGTGTCCCAGACTGGACAGCCATCCCTGGGATTCTCTCTCTTCCGCCCTATTATGTCCGCGAAGCCCCGTGGGTGGGCGGAACGATGGCATCTTCCTTGGGGGTGAACGAACGATGGCAAGGACCAGCAAGCACAACCTCTACACGGGCCGCAGCGGCCAGCTGGCTGTGATGTCGGTGTTCCTCAACCGCGGCTACAACGTGGCTATCCCGGAGGTGGACGTCGGCGACGACATTTTCGTGGTGCGCGACGCCGACGGGGATCTGTCGCGCGTCCAGGTCAAATCGGCCATCGGCAAGGGGAGCGGGCGGCACTACGGAGACTATCAAGTGCCGCTGTCGCAATTGCAGCGACAGCACCGCCCTGAGTTGTTCTACGTCTTCACCATGCACTACGAGGAAGCGTGGAAGGAGCTCCTCGTGATCGAGCGGCCCGTGCTGGAAGAGTTATGGGAGCAGGGGGGCCTCGGGCGTGCGAACCGAGCAGGGACCCGGGTGAAGGTCCGGCTCTCGTTCGGGGCGACGGATGTGACCTCCGACGAGTTCGACCTCCAGGCTTACCGCCATGACTGGTCGCACTGGCCGCCGATCGAGCACTGACCGGCCAACTCGGACTCCCGGACGACCTGATGGCGGACCGGGTCGTACACCCGGTAGCCGCCGAACTCACGCAATTGGTCCGGACTGAGGCCGGTCAGGAGCCGGGCGACCTGATCCAGCACACAGGCCCCTTCCCCCTGGAGCCACTCGTAGTCGCCGTCGGCCCACTTGGCGATGAAGACGCCCTGGACGCGGCAGAGACCGGGGTAACGCCGCTCGAGGACTCCTTTGCTCAGGGGCTTCAGGCCAAACGCCCAGCCGTCCATCTGCCGCCCGACGGCGACCTCGATCGGCCCCAGCGGGCCTTGCGAGACCGCGTCGTCGCGGCCCAATTCGTGGACGGACCACTCCGAGTCCCGGCTCGTCTTGCGCAGTTCGGCCGCGAACTCCTCGGCCTCTTCCCGGCGATCCCAAACGGGCAGCCAGCGGCAGCGCGTCTCTGGCTCCGCGACGCGCTTCAGGTCGGCGATGTCCCACCCGCGCTTCACGAGGAGGCGGTAGCAGGGGGCGAATCGCAAGTCGTCGATGCCGCCCGGGTACACGACGGTGAATCCCATGAGTCGTCTCCTTCCACGAGAGTTGCCACCGCTCATTATACCCGCCCCTCTCAAAACAGGCCGGCGTAGTCCTCCTGGATGCGCTTCAGCGACAGGCGGTTGAGGAAATTGGCGTAGCACATCCACGCCGATAGCGCGTGCAGGTCGGCGAACTGCGGCGGCACGAACCGCGGCGGCACCACCAACCCCTCGTCCACCAGCTGCGCCAGCGTCTTGATGTCCGCCAGCGTCGTCTTGCCGCAGAACAGCAGTGGCACGCGCCGCACCAGCCCGCGGCTCACCGCCAGCCGGATGAAGTTGTACACCAGCACGAACCCCTTGCTGTAGCACAGGTCCTTGGTGAACGGCCCGCACCCCTCCGGCAGGCTGCCGCGGAAGATCCGCATCGTATGCTGGTAGCTCTCGTGCGCGTCGTAGCCCTCCTCCAGGAAGAAGCGGTACACCTCCAGGAAGTTGGCGCCCGCCTCGGCCATCGCCACGCCCTCGATGCGGTTCGTCAGCCGCCGCAGTCGGCCGGGGTGCGACGCGAACGCCAGCAGTTCCGTGATGACCGCCAACCCCTCCTGCGTCACCGTGGACGACGGCGGCCCCTTGCTGAGGAACGTGCAGACCGGCTGGGTCTGGCCGTTCAGCGTCGTGCCGACGTGGACCCAGCCCTCGTGGACCTCGAGCAGGCGCACCTCGCGCGGCGTGAAGCGGGCGTTGCCGCGGATCTTGATGTAGTCGCTGCCGGCCGCCGCGTCGGCCACGATGCCGTCCGACAGCCGTACCCGCACCGCCCCGCCGTCCTTGAAGTAATCGCCCAGGCGTTCGGTCAACAGATCCACCGTCTGGCGGGCGTCGAGCGTCGGCTCCTCGTGGCCGAAGATCGTGTCGTGCGACAGGTTGTCGAGGATGTCGGACATCATGTGGCCGAGGTCGGCCAGGTTGGGGTCGCCGGCGTGGAAGCTGTCGGAGGCGCCGCCGTAGAGTCGCTCGGAGATCTCGTTGAAGGTGCGGGTGCCGCGCGCCTTGAGCAGGCGAATGACCTCGCGGTACTCCTGGCACATGCGCGTCATGATCTGGCCGGGAGCGTTGAACTCGCCCAGCTGGCGGCGGATGTCGCGCTCGATGTCGCGCAGCTCCTGCAGCTTCAGCTCGGGGTCGAGGGGAAGGGGGCGGGTGGCGTAGTAGTCGCGCGTGACCGGCGGCAACTCGCGGCAGCCGGCGGCGAAGAACGCGCGCTCGATCTCGTCATCCCATTTGATGGCGTCGAGGATGCGGATCGGCCGCTGCGCCTCGACCAGGCGGTCACTGAGCCGCCGCACCATGTTTTCGTAATCGGAGAGAGGCCGTTGGTTCAGGCCGTTGGCCGCGCTCGCGGCGTTGACTTTGCCCATCGTGTTTGTGTCGTCTCCGGCCCCGGCGGGGGTGCTGGGGCGCTGGCTCGTCTCGGGCCCTCGACAGTCCTCCTGCGTGGCGCTGGGAACCCTTCCCTGGCACTCCATGACGGACCATTGTAACCGATGCCCCGAAAGAAACAACGACGCTCATGGCCTGTCCTGCCGAACAGCGCGCTGCTGGCCGTGCTCGCGGCCGCCACATAGGCTCACCGGAGTGAGCCCGTCCGGCGCCCGGGCCGCCGTTTCTCCCGAAGGAGCAGGCGGGCGAGCTGGCGACAGGGAGCGTGACCGTGGACCAACCCTTGACGACCGTCGCGACATTCAGCACGCCGCTCGAGGCCGAGTTGGCCCGCAACCGGCTGGAAGAACAGGGGATCGTCGCCTTCGTGGCGGACGCCGAGGCCGCCGGGCTCTGGCACCTGGGGGGCGCCTTCGGCAGCGTCAAACTTCAGGTCGCCGAGTCGGACGCGAGCGCGGCGCGGGTCATCCTCGCCCGCGGTCCCGCCCGGGCGGGCCTGTCCGGCAAGGACGACTACGGCCTGGAGACCGCGATCCAGCGCGGCAGGTCGCGGCCGCCCCGTGGCGCGGACCACGACGAGGAAGAAGAGGAGGAGGACACGGAGTCGGATACGACGGCGGCGCGGGCCTGGCGGGCCGCGGTGATCGGTCTGCTGGTGCTGCCGCCGCTGCTGCACTTCTATGCGGCCTGGCTGCTGTTCCAGCTGCCCTGGACGCGCGGGCCGCTCAGCCCTGTGGGGAAATGGAAGGCGTTCGGGGCCGCGCTCCTCACGGTGGCCGCCGTCCTCGGGGCGACTCTGCTGCTGCGGGCGCTCGTCATGCCTCCTTTCCCGGGCCAGAAGGACGGACAGCCCGCTTTCTGAGGGACAACCCAGGGGTGACATCTCCGTTTTGCCGCGGTTCGCAGAACCGCGGCAAAACGGGCAGGGCAGCGGCACCCCTTCCGCAGCACCCGGGTCAAGCGCTCCGCCCCGCCAGGCGGTTGAGGATCTCGATGCCGCGGTCGATCGTGTCATCCCTGGCGGCGTAGCTCAGGCGGAAGTGCGTGTCCGAGCGGCTGAAGACCCCCCCTGGGATGATGAGCAGGTTGTTGCGGACCGCCTCGGCCACGAACTCGTCGCCCGTGCCCCACGGCGCCCGCGGGAACATGTAGAACGCCCCACCCGGCTTCACCACCTCGAAGCGGTCTTTCAGCCCGTCGTAGAGGCGGTCGCGCTTGCGGCGGTAGTCGGCGACGAAGCCGGAGACGTCGTAGTCCCACGCCGCCACGCCCGCGTACTGGACGATGCTGGGGGCGCAGACGTACGTGAACTGCTGCAGCTTGGTCATCTCCTCAATCAATCGCCGCGGCCCGTGACAGAACCCCAGCCGCCAGCCGGTCATCCCGTAGGCCTTGCTGAAGCCGTCGAAGACGATCACGTCCTCGTTGAACTCCGCGGGGCTGGCGAACTCCCCCTCGTAGCAGAACGCCCGGTAGACCTCGTCACTCAGCAACAGCACGCCGCGCGCGCGCGCCAGCCGGGCCAGCGCCGCGAGGGTATCGCGTGGGTAGAGCATGCCTGTGGGGTTGGCGGGACTGTTGACGATGATCGCCTTGGTGCGCGGCGTCAGGGCGGCGCGGACGCGCTCGACGTCGATGCGGAAGTCGGGGTAGGTGTCGATGAAGACGGTGCGGCCGCCGGCCACGGTGATGAAGTGGGAGTACATGACGAAGTACGGGTCAAAGACGACGACCTCGTCGCCGGGGTTGATGGTGCAAAGCAGAGCGAGGACCAGGCCGCCGCTGGTGCCGCTGGTGACGAATACCTCGCGGTCGGCGTGGGGGAGGCGCTTGCGGACATCGGCGCGGATCTTGTCGCGCAGCTCGGGGATGCCCTGGGTGACGGTGTAGGCGTTGAAGCCATGATCGACGGCCGCGTGCGCCGCCGCCTTGATCGGCTCGGGGACGTCGAAGTGCGGGATGCCGATGCTCAGGTTGACGGGGTCTTTCAGGCTGCGCGCCAGGTCGAAGACCTTGCGAATCCCAGAGACCTCGATCGAGCGCATGCGGTCGGCGATCCAGTGGTCGTGCATTGGCGTGGTCCGTGGTCGTGGTGCGGGACGCTGTCCGTCCCTGAAACGATACGGAGGGCCGGCACGGCTTCCAGGCGTGCCGGCCCCCGCGCTCTGGAGAAACCGCTGGAACTCACTCGAAGCCGCGAGCCGCGAGGACGAACTCAGCGATCCCCGTAGCCCACGGGAAGGTCGTCGAGGTCCCGAGGCACCTGCTTGAGGCCTTGCAACCCCTGGCCCCGTCGCTGCTCCGCCGACCGCAGGACCAGCCCCGTCACATCGGCCAGCGCGCGGCCCTGCGCCAGCGCGATCTGCAGCGCCGACAGCAGGCCCGCCTCCTGTACCTTGCCCGGCTGCGCCCAGGAGAAACGCAGGATCGCGAGCTGCGCCAGCCGCCACGGCACCTGTTTTGGCCAGCTCGCGATGCGGTCGGCCTCGCTGCCCTCGCGCTCGGCGTCCACGTCGAGGAAGACCAGCGCCGCCCCCGGCACGTCGGCCAGTCGCTCGGCCAGCTGGTAGAAGTCCAGGGCGAACGGCTGCTCGCCCGGCGGCACCGCGTGGACCTTGAGCAGGTTGCCGCGTTTGGCGACCCGCTCGGCGCCCTCGTAGTAGACCACCAGGACGTCGCTGCCCGGCCGGGCCTTTGCCAGTTTGCCCATCTCGTTCTGGATGATCAGGAGCTGGCGGTCGATGCCGCTCAGGCGCACCTGATCACCGGTCATCAGCCCATCGACGGTCACCACACTGAACGGCGTGCGCTCGGGCGGCCCTGCGAAGGTCTTCACGACCCGCTGTTTGAAGGCGGCGCGGTCGCGGGCCCGCGTGCTGATGGCCAGGACGTGCAGGCGCTGCAGCGTCTCGGGCCGCGCGCAGTCCAGACTGAACTCCCGCCGGCTGTCCTCCTGCTGCGGGAGGTCGGGCAGCGCCAGTTTGACGCGGTTGTCCTGCTTGCGCGTCAGCAGCATGGACGCCTTGAACGGCGTGACGTTCCGCGCGCGGTCCAGCTTGCCGGCCTGCAGCGGGGCCGGCAACTGCTGCAGGCCGTTGACGTACACCTGGACGCGGCAAGCCTGGCGGCGGCGAGCGTCGCCGGTGTCGTCGTCGCCCCAGTGGACCTCGCCGTGCAGCTCGACCTTGCTGTGGCCCATCTCAGGGAAGCGCACCTTGTCCCCGGGGAGCAACTTCGGCTTCACGCCGCTCTCCGCCCCGAAGGGGACGATGCGGATAATCTCCACGCGGACGGGTGACGGGGTGCGGGTCGCCTTCACCTGCGGCGAGGCCTCCGTACCCCGGTCGCTCGTCGCCTCGGCGTGCAGCAGGTTCGCGCCCGGCTTCAGGGGCACGTCCACCTTCGCCGCGAGTTCCCACAGGCCCTCGGCGTTCACGCGCTGCCCGGCCACGTCCACCGCGACCGGGGCGAGGCCCTGGCCCTGGCGCACCACCCGCACGCGCGTCAGCTTGCGGTCGGAGCGGACCTTGACCGTCACTGTCAGCTGCGACTTCATGACCGACAGGTCTCCGCCCGGCTCGGTCCGGATGACGGGCGCCGCCGCGGGCCGGCGCACGGTGACCGTCCCGGGGAGGAGGCTGCGGCCCTCGGCGTTGCTCACCCAGAGGCGGACCTCGTGCTCGGTCTGCTCGGCCTGCAACGGCACGTCCTTGAGGCGCACGCGGAACAGGCCCTCCTTCTCGGGTTCGATCGTGGCCGCGACCGCGGCGGCGCGGCCCCCGACCTCGATGGCGATGCCATCCTCGAGCAGGGGCAGGGGCGAACGGACGCGCGCAACCAGGTCGCAGGACACGCGGCCGAGGGCCTTCTCCTCCTTCAGTTCCACGACCGCCGGCGGGCGCAGGTACGACAGCGTGACCTCGTGCGTCATGGCCGTCCACTCATTGCTCAACCGGATTACGACCGTGTTCTTGCCCGGGGCGAGGGCCACCTTTGCGGACAGCGTCTTCGCCTTCTCGTCCACCGCCGCCTCCACCTTCCGCCGGGGCTGCTCCTTGACCGTGATCTCCAGACGGTAGGGCCGGCGGTCTTCCACGAACGCGAGCTGGCCCAGGAGGAGGGCCTCGCCTTCCTTCGCCTCACCGTGGAAGACCGTGCCGTCGGCGGGCGTCAGCTTCAGCAGCGTGGGCACGGGCGGAAGGTACGTGACGGTGACCTGGCCCTCGCCGGCGTCGCTGTCGTCCGCGGCGGCGCGGAAGCGCAGCACCTGCTTGCCTGGCTGGAGGCGGATGTCTTCGCCGATCGTCAGCTTCTCGACCGAGCCGACGACGAACTTCGCCAGGGAGACAGGCTTGCCGTCACCGCGGAGCCACTCGGCGCGGCTCAACTTTGCCCTGCCGATTACCTCGCCGTGGACGCGGACGCGGGGCACCGTGACGACCACCGGCGCGCGCGGGTCGTCCACCGGCTGCACGTCGCCGGCGCCGGGGCCGAGCGGCTCGATTCGCTGCAGGACGACGCGCGGCGGCTCGGCCTTCTTCTTTTTCAGGATCACCGACAGCGACCGCGCATGCGTCTCGTCGTCCTCGTACCCCTTCAGGGCGTCCTTATTCCGCGCGGTGACCGTCAGGACGTTGAGGCCGGGTCGGAGCTTCACCTTCTGCTCGACCGTGAACGGCGCGGCCTTGACCGGCCGGTGGGCGGAAGTCGTGGCCGGCAGGTCGCGGCCATCGTGCTGATGGGCCACGGTGACGTTGAGTTCCGCCTCCGGCACGCCGGGGACGACCTCGGCCCGCAGAAGGAAGTCGGGATCCTGGACCACCACGGTGCCGTCGCGGCCCGGGAGCCGGACCTCCGGGCGCGCGGCCTGGTTCCGCACGGCCACGCGCTCGCGGTACGGCTCCCGCTCGGCCTCGGGCTCGTACGCCACCGCCCAGACGAGATGGGTGCCGCGCGTGATCTCGAGCGGCACCTCCCACGTCCCGTCGGGAGAGTTTTTCAGGTCCAGGGGCGACTCTGGTCCGTTGCCGACGCCCCATGCCACGGCGCGCAGCGTCTCCACGGGGCGGCCCGCGACCTGGACGCGCAGGACGGCCTTCGGCCCCGTCAGCCGGATCTGCCCGCGTGCGTCCGCCGCCACCGCGTGGCCGTCCTGGAGCAGCAGGAGCGACATCTTCGGCGCCGGCCGCACTTCGGGCGGCGTGTCCTTCTCCAGGCCGCGCCGCACCAGCGCCGCGAGCAGGCCCTCACGGCGATAGGTGCCGCGGTACTCGCGTGCCGGGGCGAAGGCGGCCGGCTCTTTCCGCTCGCCCTTGTTGAAGTGCCAGCCGACGTAGTCCTCCGCGGGCAGAGCGCTGGAGTCGTACGGCCCCAGCCGGTTCCAGGCGATCCACTGCCGTTCCTTCGGCCGTCCGAGGTCGCTGAGGAACAGCGTGAACAGCGGCTTGCGTTCGTCCATGCCCTGGTGGACCTTCAGGGCGACGTCGTCGTTGCCCGCGGGGTCGCCGCGCCGGAGAGTGACCGTGCTGTCCGGCGGCAGGCGGTCGAGCGCCTCGTACAGGGCCACCGCCGACTTCAGCGGCCGCAGCTTGCCGTCCACCACCAGCCCTGCGACGGCGTCATCGATCCGGAGTTTCCCGCGGGCCGGACTGTCCTCGTCCACCCGGGCGACGACCAGCTTGCCGTCGCGCCTGCGCACCGCCAGGCCGGAGATGCGGCCGTGCTTGTTGAGGTGCGCGTCGAGGTCGGCGAGGCTCCAGACGCAGACGGTCTGGTCGGTGCTGGAGGAGACGAGCAGCCGGCCGTCGGCGGAGAAGGCGAGCGAGGTAACCGGGGCGAGGTGCCCGGTGTACTGACGCGCGGGCTGGCCGGTGCGGGCGTTGTACAGCCAGAGCTGCGACTGCCCGGAGAGTTCGTGCATCGCGACCGCCAGCAGTGGGACGTCGAGCGGCTTCCGCACCGGGAGCAGGGCGTAGTCGGCGAGGGACTGCGCCGCGGGCAGCGTGATGTCCCGCGGCGCCTTGCCCTTCTCGGTGACGGTGAGGACGGCCCGGCCGTCGCGCTGCGCGTGACTCAGTTCCCAGCCGCGCGTATCCGGCGCGGCGAGTCCCCACCCCTTGAGGTCCTCGGTCAGGGAACGGCGGGTGAGGTCGAAGAGCAGGTCGCCCTCCTGCGGGGGCAGGGGCGCGTCGCCTGGGGTACGGCGGTGGCGGGGGTTGAGCACCAGGCCGAGGTCGTTCCCGCGCTTCACGAAGGCGACACGGCCGACGGTGGAGCCGACGCTGCGGAGCACCTGCGCGGCGGCGTTGTTGAGCTTCAGCAGGTCGGCGACGGCGTAGACGCGGACGGTGTGGTCCGGCCCGCCGCCGACCGCGAGGTGGCGCCCGCCCGGGGCGGCGGCCACCACCGGCTGGGAGGTCGTCCCCTTCCACAGCGGCGCCTGGCCCCTCAGCGTGCCGAACGTGCCCTTCCCGAGGTCGAGGAGTTGCAGGAGGAACTGGTTGCCCTTCTTCGGTTGCCAGAGGACGACCGCGGCGAGGTCGTCCTGGCCGCCGCCCGTGCGCGAGGCCAGGGCGAGGGCGGAACAGAGGCTGTCCGGCCCCTTCGCGACGGGCGCGGGCGTCCAGACCGCGGGCTTGCCGTCCGCCTGGGCGAGCGACCAGGTTTTCAGCTCCGCCCTGCCCGTCCCGAAGCGCCCGGTCAGCAGTCGGTCCTTGGCGGCGAGGCGGGCGACGGTCAGGTTCGTGTCGGCGTCGGCGACCTTGTGGAGCGCGCCCCCCTGCGCGACGGCCCAGACGCGGAGGAACCCGTCCTTGCAGGCGGCAGCGGCGCGGACGTCGGTCGGGCCCGCGCCCGTAAACCACGCGGCCAGCCCGGGCCGGGCGGGGTAGGTTTCGGGCAGACCTTCCTTCACGGCCAGCTCCTTCTCGGCGGCCACGTCCCAGAGGCGCAGCACGCCGTGATAGCGGTCGCCGTCCAGCTGTTCGCGCGCGAAGGAGACGAGGAGCGCCCGGCCCCGGGGGCGGTCGGCGACGAAGGCGAGGGCCAGGATCTCGCCCGTGTGGCCGCGGAGGATGCGGACATCCTTGCGGTCGGCCCTGTTGAAGACGTAGATGTTGCCCAGGTCGCGGCGGGCCGTTTCGTTCATGGCGCCGACGACGGGCCACATCTTGCCGTCCTCGCGCAGCCCGGCGGCGGCGCGGCTGAGGCCGCGGCCGCCGACCGCCAGCCAGCGGTCATCGGGAGAGAGCGCCAGGGCGTTGACGGCGCCGTCGGTCCCCGCACCTATGGGGATCCGGTAAGTCAATTTCTCGTCGGGCACGAAGCGGCCGCCGGCGGTGAGGCGCCAGCCCCGCACCATCTTGTCGAACCCGCCGGCGTAGAGGGCCTGGCCGTCGGAGCTGAACACGAGGCTAGTGACGAGGGCGGTGGGGCCCCTGGCTTCGAGGCGGAGGAGGGGGCGGTTGTCTCCGGGCGGCAGGGGCGCCGGGGCCTGCGCCGGGGCGGTCGTCGGGAAGAAGAGAACACAAGTCAGGAGTGCGGCGCGGTGACGCATCGGAACCTCGGTTGGGATGTAAGCAGGCCTGGGGTGAGGAGCGGCAGACGGGCCAGCCTCCGATTTGCAGGGTAGCACCCGGCGGGGCTGCCTTCAACGCGAAATCCGGGCGGCGAGAAACGGGCCTGGCGTTTCGCGCCGAAGAGCGCGAAACGCCAGGCCCAACCCGCGGGACCCCAGGAACGTCGCAACTTCCTATTCCCCCGGCCAGAAAGAGGCTCACGTAGGACGGCTCTCCTGAGCCGTCCGGACGGCTCAGGAGAGCCGTCCTACGTGAGAACTTCCTTGCCGGGGTGATAACACGGCCGGCGCGCCCCGCGTCAAGGCTCGTGGGGACAAGTTGGCAGCTTGTCCCCACAAGCCCTTGGCGTCGCGACGATCCCGATCTACCAATAGTCCTGGCGGCCGGCGCCCGGCGACCGCCGTCCGGGGGGGAGAGCGATGCGCGTGGACGGGTGGAAATGTCGCTGTGGCCTGACCAGGCTGGACCTGATCGTGGTCCTTGGGATCGTGTTCACGCTCGCTGGCCTGCTCTTCACCCTGCTGCCCCGCGCCCACCAATCCTCCGACCGCGTCCGCTGTGCCTTCAACCTCAAGCAGATCGGCGACGCCGTCCAGAGCTTCCAGGCGCGCAAGAACTTCCTCCCCGCCGCACGGATCGGCGACGGCTACGCCACCTGGGCCGTCCAGGTCGCGCCGGACCTGCGCAGCACGCACCCCGACCCGCTCAAGGCATGGGACATACAGAAGCCCTACGCCGCGCAGCCCGCCGCGATCCGCCAGGTCCAGGTCACGCTGTTCTACTGCCCCGGACGCCGCCGGCCGCCGCAGGTCAGCACCGAGGGCGACACCGCCGCCGACGGCTCACTCCTGCCCGGTGCCCTCGGCGATTACGCCTGCGCCGCGGGCGACGGCGACCCCGCCCACCCCTGGGACGGCCCCGACGCCAACGGCCCCATCATCCTCGGCGAGGTGCTGCGCCGCGAGAAGGACCGCGTCCTCGAGTGGCGGTCGCGCACCACCCTCAAGGACCTGAAGGGCAAGGAGAGTTACACGATTCTGATTGGCGACAAGCACGTGCCGCTCGGGCGGTTCGGCGAGGCCAAGGCCGGCGACGGCTCGCTCTACAACGGGGCCAACGCGGCGAGCGGTTCGCGCGTCGGCGGCCCCGGCCACCGCCTGGCGCCGGCGCCGGACGCGCCGTTCAACCGCAATTTCGGCAGCTACCACCCCGGCGCCGTCTGCCAGTTCCTCATGGCCGACAACAGCGTCCGGCCGTTCACGCCGGCGCTCGACGGGGCCGTCCTCGGGCAGCTGACGATCCGGCCGGCGGCCAAAGCGGAGAAGGACCGATGACGCGCTTCAAGAGCTGGGTGCTGACCGACACCGCCTCCGACGTCTGGGTCGAACAGTTCGCGGTCGCCAACGACAGCCTCCGCCTCTCGACCCCGCACGCCTGGTCCGTCCGCAAGCGCGTTCTCCGCGGCGGCCTGCGCGACGGCGTCGAGGTGGTCGAGGTGAACAACGGTGCCTTGTCGTATACGGTGCTGCCGACGCGCGGCATGGGACTGTGGCACGGCGAGTACCGCGGCCATTCCCTCGGCTGGCGTGCCCCGCTGAACGGCCCCGTCCACCCGAAGTTCGTCCCGCTGGAGGGGCGCGGCGGCAGCGGCTGGCTGTACGGCTTCGACGAATGGCTGTGCCGCTGCGGGCTGGCGTCGAACGGGCCGCCGGGCGAGGATGCCCACACCGACCGCGGCGGCCGCGAGCGGCGCGAGCGCCTGACCCTGCACGGCCGCATCGCCAACCTGCCCGCTCACCACGTCGAGGTTCGCGTCGGCGTGGAGGCGCCCTACGAGCTGACGGTGGTCGGCCGGGTCGAGGAGGCGGGGCTGTTCTGCCCGCACCTGCTCCTCACGTCGGCGCTGACGACGGCCCCCGGCTCGAACCGGCTGGTGATCCACGACGTCGTCGAGAACCGCGCCGCCCAGTCGGCGGAGATGCAGTTGCTCTATCACTGCAACGTCGGACCGCCTTTCCTGGAGGCCGGCAGCCGCGTGATGGTCCCGACCCGCGAAATGGCGCCGCTGACGCCGCGCGCCGCCGAGGGCATCGACACCTTCGACACCTACGCGGGGCCGGTGGCCGGGTTCGCGGAGCAGGTGTACTGTTACGACCCGCTGGCCGACGCGGCGGGGCGGACGCTGGCCCTGCTGTACAACCGCGCCGCCGACCGCGGCCTGGTGGTGCGCTTCAACCGCCACGAGCTGCCTTGCTTCACGGTCTGGCGCAACACGGGGGCAGTGGAAGACAGCTACGTCACCGGGCTGGAGCCGGCGACGAACTACCCGAACTTCAAGACGTTCGAGCGGCAGCACGGGCGCGTCGTGGTGCTGCCACCGGGCGGGCGATGGGAGAGCAAGTGGAGCCTGGAAGTCCACGACACTGCGGCCGGCGTGGCGCACGTGCAGACCGAGGTCGCCGCGTTGCAGGCGCACGCGCCGGCGATCATCCACCGGGCGCCGCACCCGCGCTTCTCGCCCGCGTGAAGCGGTTCGCGGGCGGGGCGCTTTGGAGTGCGGCGCTCGGCGCCGCTTTCGCTCTTTCTTTGGCAGGC
>JBBRPS010000121.1:0-16611 GCA_038227745.1 Gemmatales bacterium
GCCGACTCGCTCCGCGAGTCGGGGGTGTCGGCCTCCGACTCGCGGAGCGAGTCGGCTACGAATCGCTCTAATCGGCCAACTCGCGGAAGACGCGCTCGAAGCGCGGGGCGCAGCGCTGAAAGACGTGCAGGAGGGCGGGGTCGAACTGGCTGCCGGACCCCTCGAGCATCAGCTCCAGGGCCGCGGCGTGCGACAGGGCCGGCTTGTAGCAGCGCCGCGAACGCAGCGCGTCGTAGACGTCGCCGACCGCCACCAGGCGCGCGGCCAGGGGGACGTCGTTGTCGGCCAGGCCATCGGGATAGCCGCGACCGTCGTAGCGCTCGTGGTGGTGGCGGGCGATGCTGATCGCCATCTGGAAGAAGCCCATCGCCGGCCCGTGCTGCTCGGCCACCGCCTTGAGCGTGTCGGCGCCGATCGCCGTGTGCGTCTGCATCACTAGCCGCTCCTCGCGGTCGAGCTTGCCGGGCTTGCGCAGGATGTGGTCGGGCAGGCCGATCTTGCCGATGTCGTGCAGCGGCGTCGCGCAGACGAGCAGCTCGATGAAGCCGGCGTCGATCGCCTGGGCGAACGCCGGGGAGTTGGCGGCCTCCTCGGCCAGGCAGCGGCTGAAGTGCTGCAGCCGCCGCAGGTGCGCCCCCGTCTCGCCGTCGCGGTACTCTACCAGCTTGGCCAGGGCCAGTACCAGGGCGTTGCGGGTCTGGACCAGATCGCTGCAGCGCGTGCTCAGGTTCCGCTCCAACTCCTGGTTGACCGCCACCAGGTCGTGGTTGAGGGCGGCGGCGCGGTCCTGGGCGTCCTTGAGGCGCAGGGCAGCCTTGACGCGGCCGCGCAGCTGCACCCGGCTGAGCGGCTTGGTGAGGTAGTCGTCCACGCCGGTCAGCTGCAGCTGCGCCATCTCGTCGGCAGTGGCCCGGCCGGACAGCATGATGACCTTCAGGTGCGGCCCGGGCGGCTCCTGCCGAAGTCGAGCGCAGACCTCCGTGCCGGTCATCTCCGGCATGTCGATGTCCAGCAGCACCAGGTCGTAGTCCTTCTGCCGGACGGCCTCAAGGGCCTGCACGCCGTTGGCCGCCTCGTCGCAGATCAGCTCCTCGCACGCCAGCGTGTAACGGCAGAACTTGCGGACGCCGGACTCGTCATCGACGAGCAGCACGCGGTAGGCCCGCCGGCCTGCCCGGCCCTCTTCGGGCTTGCCGCAGCCCGCGGGCCGTGGCCCGCGCAGATCGATCGACAGCGGGCGGTGGTCGCGCAGGTCGGGCTTGAGGAAGGGCACCAGGGCGCGCATGACGGCCTGGGCGGACGGGAAGCGGTCCTCGGGCTTGACCGCCAGCAGCCGGGTCACGATGGCGTCCAGCTCCGCGGGGACGTCCGGCGTGAAGGCGCGGGCGGACGGCGGCGGCTGGCGGACGCGCACCGCCATGTCCTGGGCGGCGTTATTCAGCGGCGCGAACGGCCGGCGCCCGGTCAGGCACCAGAAGAGGGTGCCGCCCAGGCTGTACAGGTCCGCGCTGGGGCCGACGGTGCTGGGGTCGGTGGCCTGTTCGGGGGCCATGTACGCCAGGGTGCCCAGCACGGTGCCGACATCCGTCAGACTGTTGCGGAAGTGGCGCGCCAGGCCGAAGTCGAGCAGCTTGGCCTGGCCCTCGGGCGTGACCTGGATGTTGGGCGGCTTGATGTCGCGGTGGACCAGGTTGTGCTTGTGGGCCTCGGCCAGGGCCGCGGCGGTCTGGTAGATCACGTCACAGGCGCGGATGGACGGCAGCGGCCCCTGGGCCTTGACGCAGGCCTCGAGGTCCTGGCCCGGAACGTACTCCATCACGAAGTAGCGGAGTTCCCTGCCGGCGCCCTCGGGCGAGGTGAGCTTGCCCGAGTCGATCGCCGCCACGATGTTGGGGTGCTGCAGCTGGGCGAGGACGCGCATCTCGGTGAAGAAGCGCTGCAGGATCTGGGGCGGCCGGTCGGGGGCCTGCTCGAACACCTTGATGGCGACCTGCCGGCGCATCTCGATGTGCTCGGCCAGGTAGATCACCCCCATGCCCCCGGCGCCGATCCGGTCGAGCACCCGGTAGTTGCCCAGGACCAGGCCGAAGAGCTTGCCGGCGGTGAGGCGGGCCGCCTGGTAAGTGGTCAGCAGGCCGTGCTTGACCAGGCAGGGCAGCAGGTCGTGGATGCCGGAGCACTCCCGCACCTCGTTCTGCTGGAGGGGCGGCAGCACCTCCCATTGCTCCGGCAGGACGATCGAGGAGTTCAGCAGCTCCCAGAAGAGGCGCTGGGCGGCGGACAGGTAAGTGGTCTCGGACTCGTGGCAGACCAGGCTGTGGGGGGTATCTCGTGGGGCGGTGGTGTTCATGCGACCTCTCATGGTCAATGCCGTGGGGGGTGGTCGGGGTGCGGTGGCAAGCCCGCTCGTGAGTTTGCCGATCTCCACGCGCACCGGCGTTGCGGCCTTGACAGGAGCGAATCTGTCACAGCGCGCAGGCCGACGAGTTGGTGACGGAGTCCGTTCTCCCTCACCCGGCACGCTGCTCCGAAGAAGTGTAGGACACGAAATAACATATAGCAAAAGTCGGCCGGGGACGGACCGCTTTGGGGCGGTACGGGGCCCGCCGCCCTTTGAGGCGGTTACCCCTTCCCGTGTCCGTCGCCCGCTGGATGTTCTTCGCGCAGCGCCGCGGTGAACGCGGGCACTGTCTCGAACAGATCGCCCACCACCGCGTACACCCGCGGCCGCGCCTGGCGCTGGTTCAGCGTCATCAGCGGCGCCTCCGGGTCGCGGTTGAACGCCACCACCGTCGCCCGCGGACCGATGTAATTCAGGTGCTGCGGCGCACCGCTCACGCCGACCGCCAGCAGCACGCGCGGGTTGACGCTCACGCCCGACTGGCCGATCTGCCGGTCCGCCGGCAGCAGGTGCAGCTCCTCCGTCACCTTGCGCGAGCCGCCGACCATCACGCCGCGCACCCCCAGGGCGCGCAGGACACGCTCCAGCGGCTCGATCACCGCCTCGTAGCCGTCGCGGTTGCCCACGCCGAAGCCCACGTCGAGGATGAACTCGGCGTCGCTCAGGCGCGTCAGGCCCGCCCCCTGCTTCAGTTCCTCCAGCAGGCGCCGCACGTCGCCCCGGCCATGGAAGCGCTCCAGGTGCGGCGCCCAGCGCTCGACACTGACCGGCCCCGTCCTCTGGGGAGGCGGTGCGGCACCGATCTCCGGCTCCGCGGTCAGGCCGACCCAGCACGTCCCTCCGGCCGCCGGCGTCAACGGCCACCGCACGCGCAGGTTGCCCTGCCGTGCCGTCTCGGCAAGCAGCAGGCCCTGCTCGCGGTCGAGGGCGCGCACACGCAGCACGATCGGATCGACGTGGCCCGAACGGGCGGCGAGGGTCGCCAGCGCTGCCTCCGCCCAGGGTTCGGCAACCACGGCGGCGGGCGTGCCGGGCTTTGCGATCCAGCACTCGGCGAGGATACGGGCGCGTACCTCGTCGGAAGTATCGATGCCCTCCGCCACCAGGAGGCAAACGTCGGCAGGGGACAGGCTCAACACTTCAGTGAGGGCGAGGCGTTGTGCTGCCTCCTCCGGCGGCGCCAGGAGCAGCACCGCGGTTTCGGCCCCACCCGGCACGAACTGCGCCACGAACCGGGCCGCGTCCAGCGTCCGCGCCGCGGTCGGCCGCAGTCGACCGCCGGCTTCCGCGGCGAGAACGGCAACGACGCGCGGGGGCGCCCCCTGCCCCTGTCGGAAGAGAGACGGGTCGTCCGTGTCCTCGATCGTGAATGTCGCTTGCCCCGGCGCTGGCGCACCCGCCCGACCGCGAGTCGCGCCCGCGGCGTGGACGCCGGCCGTTTCGAGGACCATCTGCCCGGCCTCGTGGGGGAGCAGCGGCCGCGGCGCGACCTCCGAGGATGCGGCGGCCTGACCGGTCCCGAGGAAGGTGACGTGTACGACCTCGACGCCGGGCGGCCAGGGGACCGTCTCCACCGTGCGCGTCAAGCCCGCCAGGTAGCCGTCCACCGTGAACGTGCGCAAAGGCGAGCCGGGTTCGACCGCCACCACGGCGGGCAGCGAGCGCACGCGCTGCCCGCCGCCGTCGGCGCCGGCCAGCAGGAGCGAGTCACCGTCCGCGCCGGCGCGGACGGCGAGGTGCGGCGCCTGGCCGGCGAACGGCAACCCCAGCGCCTCACCGGCGAGGCGCCCCAGCAACCCTTCAGCAGAGTCGCCCGCGCCCGCCCCGGTCAGCACCAGGTCGAATGGCTCGCCACCCAGGACGGCGGCGAGGGCGGCGGCAGCGCGGTCGGTCGCGACGGCCTCTTCCGGCGCCAGCACCAGGCGCACGCGATCGGCGCCGAGGCTGACGGCCTCACGCAGCAGTTGCCCCACGGAGGGCGGCCCCACCGTCACGACCTCGACGGACACGCGGCTGTCGGCCCGATCGCGCAGGCGCAGCGCCGTCTCCAGGGCGGCGCGGTCGCCTGCGCCGAGGGCGCGGTACGGCTCCAGCAGTCGGCCGTCGGTGACCTGCGGCTGTGGCACGCCCGGCGCCGGGGCGTCCAGCACCACGAGCACCGCGAGCGGGCGGGTGATCCGGCTGCGCGGCGGCGAGACCGGCTCGGCCTCCCCGGCCCTGCGGAACAGCAGCGACGCGGCCCGGACCGACGGCGCGTAGAAGCCGTGGCGCAGGTTGGTCAGCTCGTCGTCGAAGCGGCGCAGGCGGCCACGGACCTCGGCGAAGCAGCGGGCCAGGGCGCCGCGGCCCACGTCGCTCCGCTCCGCCTGGCCCGGGACCGTCCCCGGCGGCAGGCGGCCCAGGAAGGTGAGCCGCCCGAGGGTGCTGTCCGCCGCCGCGACCCAGGCCACCGCCTCGGACAGCAGGAAGCAATTCGCCTGCAGGTTCGGGTTCTGCCACAACTGTTGTCCAAACGACTCCACAGCCGCCAGCACGCGCTGACGCACCTCTCCCTTGAGGGCTTCCAGTCGCTCGGCGTCCGGCGCCGCCCCCGGCAGCGCCGCGGTGCCGCCCCAGCGCGGTGCCAGTTCGCTCAAGACGTCGCGCAGGATGAAGAAGCGCTGGATCTCGTTGGTGCCTTCGTAGATGTTGAGCACGCGCGCGTCGCGCTTGCGCTTCTCGACCAGGTGGAGCTGCGTCTGCCCAGCGAGGCCGTGGATCTCCTCCGCCGTCTCGATGACGCGGTGCAGCAACTCGCTGCCCAGCATTTTCCCGATAGCGGACTCCAGCCGGATCGACTTGGTCTGCTTGTGCTCGAAGCGGCCGATGACCTCATACGCGATCGCCTCGGCGGTGAAGCGGTCCTCCTCCAGCTGTCGCAGCCGCCAGGCCGCCCAGTCCGGCACGCGACCATCCGCGCCCGCCAGGCGCTCCTTTGCGAAGGCGCTGGCCCAGCCGCTCAGGCGCACCATCTGCGCCATGGCCGACATGGCCAGGCCGGCGCGGCCGACGTTGAGCGTCTCCAGCGCGTTGACCTGGCCGCGGCCTTCCAGGCCGATGACGTTCTCGCGCGGTACCCGTACCGCCTGCAGCGACAGCTCGTTGGTCGGCGAGCCGCACTGGCCCATCTTCGCCTCGTCCTTGCCGACCACCAGGCCCTCGGCGTGGCGGTCCACGATGAAGCCGGTCACGCCCTCCTCGGCCCGGGCGTACAGGCACATTATGCCGCACACGCGCCCGTTCGTGATCCACATCTTGGCGCCGTTCAGCTCCCAGTAGTCGTACCAGGGCTTGCCGTCGCGCTCGCGCAGCTGGGCCACGTCGGTGAAGTGGACTCGACGGCCGCCGTACACGTAGTAACGCATCCTTCGCGGATCGTCCGTCTCGTAATCGTACTCGTCGAAGTGGATCGGCGCCGGCTCGGCGGCGTCGGACCAGCGGTAGAAGGCGCGCGACTCGGGCTGCCCGTCCACCTCGACCGTGCGGAACTCCAGGCGGGCGGCGTCGAGCAGGTGGCGCGGCTCCTTGCCGTCGGCGGGCACGAAGCGCAGCACGCCGTCCGGTTCTCGCTCGACGGGCACGGAGCGCAGCCTGGCCCGCGTGGCGACGCGCGCCGTGTCGGAGCCGGCGGACGGTTCGGTCAGGGCGAAGGCGGAAATCTGGCCGCTGGCGACCCAGCGCAGGAACAGGTCGCACGCCTGGCGCCGCCGGCCGAGTTCGTCCAGCAGCTCGGCCGCGCGGCCGCAGCCCTCTTGCCAGGCGGCCAGCGCTTCTTCGAGGCGGGCGCGCATCCCCGGGAGATCGTAGGCCAGTCCCGCCCGTCCTGCCTCCTGCCACGCGGCGGCGAAGCGGTGGAACAGGACGCGCAGGGCGGTGAGGGTGAGCACTGTCTCGTTGAGCCTTTTCTGCAACTCGCGGTAGGCGCCGGTCACCTCGGGCCCACCCGTTGCAACGGGTGGGCTTGCCACGAGCTTCTGCAACCCCTTGCGCACTTCGCTCTGTAGCGCCGCATCGCCGGCGAACGCCGTGAGATCCTTCTGCGCCTTTGGCAGGTCCTTGGCGCGTGCCAGCAGCACCGGCGTCGTGCCCAGGCTGCTGTTCACCTGGATCGTCAGGGACACCGCCACGTCCGCGAGGCGGTGCGTCTCCGTCGTCAGGAGGTAATACTCGACCTTGGGACGCCCCTCGCCGCCGAGGTCCTTGGGGATCGGCATGCGGAAAAAGCCGTGGCGGCGCAGGAACGCGATGTCCGAGTCGTCCGGCCGGTGCGTTTGCTCCAGGTAGCGTTCGTAGACCAGTCCGTCGCGTGGCGCGCCGAACTGGGCGGTGAGCAGCGCGCGCAGGCCGCGGTCGTAGTCGGCGAGGCGCGGGTCGGTCTCCACCATCTCGGGGACGTAGCGCGGCTGCAGCGGATCCACCGGCTTGACGAGGAAATCGCCCGAGTCGTAGGGCAACGGCGCGGCGAGGAAGTCGGCGTAGACGGTGACGGGCGTGCCGGCCCCGGACACGGGCCGCGGGACCGGATCGACGGCGCGGCGGACGGCCCCCTCGAATTCCTCCAGCGCCGCCGTCGCGGAGTCCAGCCAGACGCGCAGCAGGGCGATCTCGGCCTCGGAGGACACGCCCCGTTCGAGGCGGGCGTGTGTCCGCAGCAGCAGCGCCTTGCCGCCGAGCAGGTAGGCGTCCTGCCGGCCGAGCGCATCGCGCACCTCGGCGGCGGCGAGGGGGTCGTTCGGGCTGCGGGCGCCGGCCGCCTGGAACTCGGCGACGAGGGTGCGGAGGCGGGCGCGGTGGACGCGCAGCACGTCGAGCTGCGCCTGCAGCGCCTTGCGCTGGGCGGCCTCGTCGAACAGTTCCGCCTCGCCCGGGAACTCGCTGAGGTTCTCGCCCTCCGCGTGCCAGTTGGCCAGCAACCGGCCGCCGTGGGCCGCCAGGAGTGTGGGGTTGTCGGGACCCAGGAAACGCCAGGCCGCCGCGTCGCGGTAATACTTCGAGAGGATGTCGTCTTCCGAGTAGCCGGTGCCGCCGAAGACCTGGCCGGCGTTGTAGGACACGCTGCCCGGGGCGCTGCCGAGCGCCTCGGCGACCAGCGCCTTCACCAGGCCGGCCCGTTCCGCCGCGGCCTCGGAAAAGTCGGCCGGCGAGAGGTCGTGGTCGAGCGTCTCGATCAGGTAGCGGCGGGCGGCGAGGTCGGCGACCATCTTCTTGACGGCGCCGAACTTGCCGATGGCGTCGCGTGCTTCTTCGTCGTGGAACAGTCCGGGGAACTGGACACGGCTCGTCGCTTGCTCGACGGCGCGGCGGCAAAGCAGGTCGGCCATGCCGAAGGCGATCGAGGTCAGGTCGGCGGCGCTGAGGACGGTCCAGGCCCGCAACAGGCGCTCGCGGTCCACGGCGCTCCAGGCCTGCGGGGCGGCTCTCTCGGTGAGGACGAGGCGCGACAGCCCCGCGCCGCGCAGCCCGAGGGTCGGGAGAGGTTCGATGGTGAAGCCACTGCCACTTTCACCGGCGCTGACAGCGACCTCATCGCCGTGCAGCATGAGGAGGACCGTGCCGCCCTGGGCGGGCACAAACACGGCCTCCGCGCCGCCGCTGTCCTCGCGGTCCCGCAGAACGGCGAAGCAGAGCCATTTCCCCTCTCGCAGGTAGAGATGGAGCGTTTCGCGCAGCGGCAGTTCCTCGCCGATCACGGCGGCCAGGTCACGCGCCCACAGGTGATTCGCGACGCGGTACGCCAGCGACGGGTCACGACGCCCCAGCTCGGCCAGCAGCGCCTTGCGTTCGGGCGGGTGCAGCGTCTGCCCCAGGTCCTGCGGATCGAGGACGGGTATCTGGGAAATCAATTCCCGTAACAGGCGGTTTTGCTCCTCGGTGAGTGGGGTGCCCTGTTCCAGCTCGCGCCAGATCCCCGCGGAGAACACGGCATCGAGGCGGCGCCGCCAGTCGATGAGTCGCTCTCCCACGGCCGCGCGGTCATCTTCCGCCCGCAGCCACGACCGTAACGGGTTCGGCTCGGTCGCCGCCGGCGTGCCGAGCAGGTCGAGGCAACGGCGCATCCCGGGGAGGTGGTGCTGGCGCAGTTGCCGGCCGTCGCCCGCCGCCCAGGCGTAGCGCTGCGCCTGCGCCCGCCGCAGCCGCTCGCCCGCCTTGTCGGTCGCCGCCGTCGCCAGTCCGAGTAACCGTTCCCGCACCGCCTCGGCGCCGGGGTGGACGAGCGCCGGCCCGCGCAGCACTTCAACCATCCGCGCCAGGACGTTGCGGGCGTAACGGGCCAGCATCTGCAGATACTCCGCACGGTCGCGGTCGATGGTGCGCGGCTCCTCGTCGAGAGCCTCGTCGAACTCGCCCAACTTGCGGTCCAGGCACGTCAGCAGCCGCCCCAGTTCAGCCACCTCCGCGGCGTGCTGGCCGTTGAGCGCCTCTGCTCCCGCCAGCCGCAGGCCCACACCGAGCGCCTCCAGTTCCGGCTCCCAGGGGTCGAGGGCACGGGGCGCGGCGGGACGGGCCAGGCCGGCTGCCTCCTGGTCGGCGAGCAGCCGCGTCACGACCGGTGAGTGGACCGCGTAGACGAAGCGGTGCCGGCCGTCGCGCCCCCAGTCCACCAGGTCGCTGGTCCGCCAGCACGTCTCACACTTGATGCAGTTCTCGAAATTGACGACGACCTGCACCTGACCGCCGGCGCCGACGCGCGCCTCGTAGACGTGTGCCGGGCAGACGTGCCACAGCCCGGCCTTGACGACCGCGTCCTTCTCCGCCAGCACCTGCGGCCAGAGGACATGAATGTGCGACTCCTTGACGCTCTCATAGGCGAGCGTCGCCAGCCGCGCCTCCCACTCCTGGAGCGCGCCGACCGTCGCCGGCGTCATGTCGGCCGCCCTGCCCGCGGCGCGGACGTAGTCCGCATAAGGCCCCTGGTCCACTGCGCCGCCCTCGTCCCGCCGCCCGCCGAGCAGCCGGCGTACGCGGCCCCAGCCGAGCACGACGGCGGTGGAGACGGCCGCCGCCAGGCCCAACCCGCCGGCGCGGAGCAGATCGACGAGGTTGACCTGCTTGACCAGCAGGCGCACCGCCGCGGGCAGCTTGTCCCCCAGCGGTTCGCCGTCGTTCGTGTAGACGCGCCGCGCCGCTGCGGCCAGCACCGGGGCGAAGCGCGCGAACCAGCGGCGCAGCGACGCCGGCAGCAACCCCCCCGGTTCGGCCCCTCCCGCGACCGTGTAGTGCAGCTTGACCGCGCCCGCGGCGGGCACGTGGGCGCGCGGCTGGCGCAGCAGGTCGCGCACGGCGTTGAGGGTGCCGTCGAGCAGCAGCCGGCCCAGCGACGGGACGACCGCCACCTCCTCCAGGTGCAAGGCGCGGGCCAGGTGGTGGGCGTCGTCGCGCAGCTCCGGCCAGTTCGCCGGCCCCGCCAGGCCGCGCACCAGGCGCAGCCACGCCCCCCAACGCGCCGGCAGCCAGCGGTCCGAGCGCGTCCACAGGTACGCGCTGCCCAGCGCCAGGTCGAGGTTGCGGCCGAAGAAGACGTGCGTCTTCTTGACGTAGCCCGGCCAGCGCCGCAGGAAATCGACGTCGCGCCAGTAATGTGTCTGCTGGAGCGGCTCCAGGTAATGCCGCTGGAGCGCCGCGCGTGTGAACCCGCCGCCTTCCGCACGGATGCGGACGGCGGCGCGGGCGAGCAGCAGGCCCATCGCCGTCGCCGGGCCGGTGAAGTTCGGGTACGGGAAGTCGATGCCGATGGCGCTGGCGGCACCGCCGATGGCGAGGCCCGCGTCGATGAGCGTGGGGATGTCGCGGGCGCCGCCGCCGCGGATCAGCTTGGCGCCGAACGTGCTGCGCCGTCCGCCCTCGAGCCACGGCCGCAGGGCGGGCAACCCCTCGAACCATTGCAGGAGGAGGTTCGGGTCGCCATCGAAGTGCTCGCGCAGGTTGTCCGCGGGCAGGACCAGGCCGACCGACAGGCTGCGGCGGTTGGTGTAGAGGAAGCCGCCCATGTTCAGGTGGACGGGCCGGCCGCGCAGCGTGCCGTTGCGCACCAGCATCTCGTACGCCACGCCCTCTTCGGGACCGACCCCGAAGCGCTCCTCGACGGCGCGCGGCGGCAGCTCGATGACCTCCTTGATGCCCTGGAGGAACTTCGGCGCCTCGCGCGGGTCGGTGTAGCGCTCGTAGCCTTCGCGCGTGACGAGGTTCGACGCATCGCCCTCGGCGAGGAAGACGAGGTCGGCGTAGAGCGGGCCGCGGTTGGTGCAGACGCCGACGACGCGGCCGCCCTCGCGGATCAGGCTCTCGACGGTCGTCGCGTTGAGGATCGTGGCTCCGTGCCGCAGCGCGACCTGGGCGAGGTGGTGGTCGTAGATGGGCCGCAGGACCGTGTAACAGTGACGAAACGCGGCGGGGTCGCGGTATTTCAGGCCGAGCAGGCCGTGGCCGTCGGTGGCGAAGAAGCCGCGCTCAACCAGGCGGCGCTCCCAGGCGAGGGCTTCGACGCCGTCGGGGCCGAGCACGTCGGGCTGGGCGAGGTTCTCGCAGAAGTAGACGCAGCCCGACCAGTTCTCGGCGCCGGGGAAGGCGGCCGCCTCGACGACGGCGACCGCGAAGCCGGCGCGGGCCAGGGCGATGGCGGCGGTCAGGCCCGCCGCGCCGGCGCCGACCACCACGACGTCATAGTTGCTCGCGTTCATCAGGCGTTCTCCTTCCCGCCGGGCGCTGTGGGCAATGCGAAGTCTAGCCGCGATTGAGCCAGATCCCGCTGGGCGGGGGGCGGCGAGCAGCGATTTGCGGCCGGGTCTTTGGAGTGCGGCGCCGAGCGCCGCACTCCAAAGACCCGGCTGCACTCGTTCGCAAACGGCTCTAAACGAGGATTCATCCGTGTTTATCTGTGTTGACCTGTGGCGGGTTCTGTTCCGCCAGGCGGCGCAGCTCGGCGCACGGCTCGAACCGCGGCCCGAGGCGCTCCGCCAGTTCCGTCAGTGACGCGACGATGGCACTGTAGCCGCGCTGCCGGGCGTAGCGCAGCGGCCCGCCCCGGTGCGGCGCCCAACCGCTGCCCAGCACCATCGCCAGGTCGATCGCGTCGGCGCCGTCGGCGATGCCCTCCGCCAGGCAGCGGATCGCTTCGTTGACGCTCAGGCCCACCAGGCGCGCCCGCGCCTCGGCCATCAGGTCCTCCGGCGAGGCTGCCGGCATGTGGGGCGTTCCGCCGCCCCAGAGCAGGGCCATCGCGTCGTCGTTCTCGCGCGGGCGGCCACGGCGGTAGCGGTAGAAGCCCGCCTGGCTCTTGACGCCGAGCCAGCCCTTCTCCTTCATCTTCTCGAAGGCGGGGTTTGGGCTCAGCCGGCCCGCGAACACCGGCTCCAGCGACCGGGCGATGGCCGCCGCCACGTCCAGACCGACCTGGTCGAGTACCTCCAGCGGCCCCATCGGCATGCCGAAGCGCCGCATGGCCTCATCGACCCGCTGCACGCGCATCCCCTCGCCGACCAGCAATACCGCCTCGTTCAGGTACGGCACCAGGATGCGGTTCACCAGGAAGCCGGGGCTGTCCTTGACGAAGACAGGGGTCTTGCCCAGGCCGACGACCCACTCGGCCAGGCTGTCGCTGACGTCCTGCTTCGTCTGGGGTGGGCGGACGATCTCGACCAGCGGCATCTTGTGGACGGGGTTAAAGAAGTGCAGGCCGGCGACGCGCTTCGGGTACTGCAGGTCCTCCGTCAGCGGCGCGACGCGCAGCGACGAGGTGTTCGTCGCCAGGATCGTCGAGGGCGAGGTGTGCTTCTCCATCTCGCGGAAGACGGAGCGCTTGGTCTTCGGATCCTCGACGACCGCCTCGATGCACAGGTCGAGGTCGGCGAAGCCTTTCCAGGCGGTGGTGCCGTGGATGTTGGCCAGCTTCCTCGGGATCTCGGCGGTCGTGAGCAGGCCGCGCTCCACCGCCTTGGTGAGCAGCGTGAGGATGCGCATGATGGCGGTGCCGAGGGCCTTCTCGTCTGGCTCGCGGATCACCACGTCGCAGCCCTTGAGCACGGCGAGTTGCACGATGCCGGCGCCCATCGTCCCGGCCCCGACGACGCCGACGCGGCGGATCGGCGGCGAATCGGGGCGGGGCTTCCCCTGCCACGGCCTGCGCGCCTCCTCGCGCTGGAGGAAGAGGCGGATGAGGTTGTGACAGGCGTCGCTCGCCGCCAGCCGCGCCACCGCCGCGCGCTCGTACGCCAGGCCGGCTTCGAGGCCCTGCTTCAGGCCGGCGCGCACCGCCTGTAGGGCCTCCCACGGCGCCGGCATGTCCTCCGGCAGGCGGCGCCGCAGCAACCGCTCCGTGCCGCGGAAGATCACCCAGCGGCCCGCCGCCGTCGATTCCAGCAGCCGCTGCCGCCACGTCCTCAGGGGCAGCCCGGTGCGCCGCCGCTTGACCGGGCGTGCCAGGAAAGCGGGAGGCTCTTCCTCCTTTTCGTCCGCGAGACCGTCCGCCAGCCCCCAGCGCACCGCCTCGGCGGCGCCCAGGCGACGGCCGGCGAGGAGCATCTGCAGGCCGTGCTCCAGGCCGACGAGGCGCGGTAGCCGCTGCGTGCCGCCCCAGCCAGGGATCAGGCCCAGCTCCACCTCGGGCAGGCCGAACTGCGTGCGCGGGCTGTCGATCGCCACGCGGTAGTCGCACGCCAGGGCCAGCTCCATGCCGCCGCCCAGGCAGGCGCCGCCGACGATTGCGGCGCTCGGGATGGGCAGGTTGGCGAGCTTGTCGAGGACGCGCTGCCCCGCCGCGGACAGGGCGCCGGCCTCCGCGGGGCTGGTGAGTTGCGACAGTTCGTGGACGTCGGCGCCGGTGACGAAGGTGCCCGGCTTGCCGCTGCGCAGCACGAGCAGGCGGAAGGAGTCGTCGCCGGCGACGCGGTCGAGGGCCGCTTCGAGGTCGGTGAGTACCTGCCGCGACAGGACGTTGACGCTGCGGTCGGGCACGTCGAGGACCAGGGCGGCGACGCCGTCGGGCAGTCGGTTGACCCACAGAGTTGGTGTCTGGAAGAACGCCATGCGCTTTCGGTCCTGGGTTCGCGGTTCCGCTATGTCGCTCGGCGGATATCGTGATTGTACAGAGCGGCGGGCCGCGGGTGACATGCCGGTTTCGGCCGCCCGCGTCCCAACATCTTGCCGCAGCCCGGCCGCCGGGATTCCCTGGGCACCGGAACCCATCCGGGACACCGGATATGGCAGATAGGCCTGGGAAGGAATTCGCTTGACAGGCCAAAGGGGCGCGGGAGAATGAGCGCCTGTTGCGGCCAGGGGGCCTGGGAGGGCCGGTTGGCCCAGGCTGGACCACTTCCACCTACGGTTCGCGGCCATCAGGCGCAGTTCGGCCGCAGATGGGGGACGTTTTCCGGCACCCTACCCTCCGGCCCGCGGCTACCGGTAATCAATCGTCGGCCGGAGGTCGCGCAGCGTGGTCGTGTCCCCTTCCTCCAAGGAGTCGCCCGCCATGTCCGACCGACCCGGGTTAACCGATTTGGTGCTGCGCTGGCAGCAGGAGCGGTCTCTGTCGGCCGAGGACCTGTGCGCCGGCTGCCCAGAGCTGCTCGATGAGGTGCGGCAGCGCCTCGAGGCGCTGCGGTCCATGGAGGCGCTGCTGGCCACGCCAGCCTCGGGGGCCGACGAGGGGTCATCCAGGGCGACCCTCGCTAGTGACGGGGCCGCCGCGCCGGTGTCAGGAGCAGGCGCCGACATTCCCGGCTACGAGATCCTCGGGGAGGTGGGCCACGGCGGCATGGGCGTCGTTTACAAGGCCCGGCAGACCCGCGCCAACCGCGTCGTCGCCCTCAAAATGATCCTGGCCCGGTCGCACGCCACCCTGGAGCAAAAGGTCCGCTTCCAGATCGAGGCGGAGGCCGTCGCCCGGCTGACCCACCCGCATATCGTGCAACTCTTCGAGGTTGGCGAGCACGACGGGTTGCCGTTCTTCACGCTGGAATTCTGCGACGGCAGTGCGCTCGACCGCAAGTTGAAGGACGGCCCGTTACCGGCGGCCGAGGCGGCGGCCCTGGTGGAGAAACTGGCGCGGGCGGTCCACTACGCCCACCTCCGGGGAGTCGTGCATCGCGACCTGAAGCCGGCCAACGTGCTACGGACAGTTGACGGGGTGCCGAAGATCACCGACTTCGGCCTGGCCAAGCGGCTGGACATCGACAGCAGCCTCAGCAAAACCGGCGAGGTCCTGGGGACGCCGTCGTACATGGCGCCCGAGCAGGCGACGGGGAAGACGGGCGAGGTCGGCCCCGCGGTGGACGTGTACGCGCTGGGGGCGGTGCTGTACGAGTGCCTGACCGGCCGGCCGCCGTTTCGCGCGGCGACCACTTTTGAGACGCTCCAGCAGGTGCTGAACGCGGAGCCGAGCGCGCCGTCCTGGCTGAACCCGCGGGTACCGCGCGACCTGGAGACGATCTGCCTCAAATGTCTGCACAAGGAACCGGGGAAGCGCTACGCCAGCGCGGACCTGCTCGCCGACGACCTGGGCCGTTTCCTCCGCGGGGAACCGGTCCTGGCCCGTCCGGTCGGCCGTGCCGAACGGTTGTGGCGTTGGTGCCGGCGCAATCCAGTAGTTGCCGGCCTCACCGCCGCGGTGGCGGTGCTGCTGCTGGCCGCGCTAGTCGGCTCCTTGATCGCGACCGCCCGATTCAGCGCCCTCGCGGAGAAGGAAACCGCAGCCCGTCGAGAGGCCGTTGCCGCGATCCTGGACTTGTACACGGCTTCCGGCCTGACTGCCAGCGACCAGAATGACCCGGGCCAGGCCATCCTTTGGTTTTCCCATGCCGCTCGTTTCGCCGACGGGGACGTCGATCGCAAACAGGCGAACCTAATCCGCGTGAAGACCTGGTTGCGCCAGGCGATTCGGCCGTATCGGGCCTTTCCGCATGACACGCGCCTGTTTCGCAGCTTGGCGTTTCATCCGAGTTCGCGCTACCTGCTGACGGTATCTGCCACCCATCAAAGAGTGCTTTGGGATGTCGAGGCAGAAACCCGTGTGCCATTTCCCGGCGGCGACCGTCCCATCAGCAGCGCGGCCTGGAACATGGACGGCACCTTGATAGCGATGGGGACGCCGGCAGGCGAAGTGGAGGTCTTCCGGTTTCCCGACGCGGAGCGCCTATACCGCCTGATCGACCGTGGCCCAATTCGTGGCCTGACGTTCAGCGGCGACGGTCGCTACCTCGCATTCGGTGGTGACGGTGTGGCGCGTGTGTGGGATTGCAAGAAACAAGTCGATGCGTTGCCGCCTTTGCCGCACCCCCAACAAGTCCTTACGCTCGCCTTTTCCTCCCAGGGCGATCTGCTGGCGACGGGTTGCCTGGACCAGAAGGCTCGCCTCTTCGCTCTCGCTGGCCCGGCCGCCAGCGGCAAGCCGTTGTGCCCGCCCTTGCCGCATGTTTTGGGAGATCATATTTACAACTACGCTGAGAACAACCCAATTCCCCCAACCTTCATCAACGCCGGTCGCCAGTTACTGACCTTGGCGGGCGAGGCGGAAGTGGGTTGGTGGGAAGCCGCCTCGGGGAAACGAATCCGAACCCTGCGCTGCCCAGGAGAAGGCCCCTCGAACGTCCACAGTGTCCTGCCGACAGCGGATGGCCAGCACGTGGCGGTTGGTTTTGCCGCCGGCACCCAACTCTGGGGAGTCGCCGACGGGGACAAGGTCGGGCCTTTCTTGGCCCAAAACTGCCAGGTGATCGCGGCGGCCCTTGCCCCCGACAACGCCACCCTGGCGACGGGTACCAGCGGCGACGAGGTCGTGCAGCAATGGGCCTTGCCCAAGGGGCGTCCCCTCTTTCACCTGGTGCAGCACCAAACCCCGGCCCACCTGCTGGCCTACAGCCCGGATGGTCGCCTCCTCGCCACGGCCCAGGAGGCGGGTTTGGTCCGTCTCTGGCGGATGCCCCATGCCAACCCCGGCGATTATCGCCTGCGGCTGGATGGCGACATGTCGCGGATCGCGCTCAGTGCGGACGGTAACTATTGCCTAGTGTCCCGCTGCGGAAGTTCTGCAAGGAATTAGGGAGCGTGTCGAGCGAACCACTGGCGCATCTGGGGATTAGTCCATGTCCACTGAAACGGGTGGGCGTAGCGTTCGTTGTAGTCCGGCCACGCCGCCTCCACATGCGCCAGGAACTCCTCGCGACGCGACCACGACTCAC
>JBBRPS010000122.1:0-16603 GCA_038227745.1 Gemmatales bacterium
CTGAAAGCTGGACGATCTCGTAAGCCGGCTGGTCCTGCACCCCGGTCTGGGAACGGCCGGCGTAAGAGATCGTCCAGCTTTCCGCTGTTGTGGGGTCAGGGGTTACGGCGAGGGGAACGGCACGGAGGGCAGGCACGAGGGCCTAGCGAACTCTGCCGTAGCCCCCTCCTTTTCGGCGTAAGCTGCCTCGCCGTAACCCCTTAGCCTATAACCCCTGAAAGCTGGACGATCTCGTAAGCCGGCTGGTCCTGCACCCCGGTCTGGCGAACGGCCGGCGTAAGCCGGCTGGTCCTGCACCCCACTTGGGGGAGGACCAGCCGGCTTACACCGGCCGTTCGCCAGCAGCTCGTTCCCCGAACTCGCCTTGCGTCCTCCCGGCACATCTCGATAATTCACAGTTCCCCCGCCCGCCCGGCCGTTCCAGGAGAGCAAGGAGGCCCTCCGTGTACGTCTTCTGCGTCGGCATGTACCGCTCGGGCTCGACCTGGCAGTACGACGTCGTCAGCCGTCTGCTGGAAAGCCATCGCGGCGGTCGCCGCCTCGGCTTCGTCACCGGGGAAGAATTCGCCCACCTTCCGGGCGTCGCCGACAGCTGGCAGATCCTCAAGGCCCACGACCAACACCCCGCCTTCGCCGTCGCCCTCGCCGATGGCCGCGCCCTCGCCGTCTACTCCTTCCGCGACGTGCGCGATGTCGCCTACTCCCTCCTGCACAAGCTCCGCGGCAGCTTCGAGGACATCGTGGAGCGCGAACAGTTCCTGCACCTGGTCCTGGCCAACGACGCCTTCTGGGCGGCCCGGCCGCGCACCCTCTGCCAGCGCTACGAGGACCTCATGGCGCGGCCCGCCGCCGCGGTCGGGCAGCTCGCCGCCCACCTCGGCGTCGCGCTCGCGCCGAACGAGGCGCAGACCGTGGCGGAGGAGTTCTCGCTGAAGGCGAACCTGTGGCGGACGATCGAGCTGGCCAACCGGCTGCGCGACGAGGGCGTCGATCTGGAGGATCCGACCAACGCGCTGCACTGGGACGGTGAGACGCTGCTGCACTGGGACCACATCCGCGAGGGCCGCGTGGGCGGCTGGCGCACCGAGGCCACGCCGCGCGAGGTGGCGGTGCTGGCCGGTCTCTGCGGCGCCTGGCTGGTGGCGCGCGGGTACGAGCCCGACACGGGGTGGGCACTGCCGGCGCTGGACCACTTCCGCCGCGAGCTGGCGGCGGCCCAGCACGCCCTGGGCGCGGCGCGAGCGGAGCTGACGCGGCGGACGCAGCAGCTCGACGAGGTCAAGCAGCTCGGGCCGGTCGCGCTGGGGCTGGCGCGGTGCGTCCACGACCTGTCCGTCCGCTACCCGCGCCTGTCGGCGACGCTGAAGCGCCTCCTCGGCCCACTGGCCCGATGATCCCCGCCCGGCGGCGGCACGGGGGTGCGTTATAGTGGAGATGATGTGGCCGGAAGAGAGGTCCCCCTTTTTTTTCGGCCCCCGGGTTCTTAAGAAAGTGACATATACCCGGTATCTCTACTCGAGCGAAGACTCATGAACCCTTTCGTCTCCCGCCCTCCCAGCCCCCCTCAGTCGCGGCGCAACGGCCTGAAGAGTGTCATCGAGTCGAAAAAACTCCGGCGGCAGTCGTTCCTCGATTACCGCCGTTTCATCGAGGGCCATTACGACGGCCTGGCCGGCAAGCTGACCGGCCTGACCGGCCTGGTCACCGGCCACGAGGCGCTGGCCGGCCGCCTCATCCGCCGCGACGCCTTCGACGTCCGCGGCTGCAAGCGCATCCTCGACGCCGGCTGCGGCAACGGCCGTTACACCCGCTTCCTCCTCCGCGAGGCTGACCCCGACGCCCTCATCACCGCCTTCGACCTGTCGCAGCGCATGCTCAAGCGCGCCCGCCACCGCCTGCACTCGCCGCGCGTCACCCACGTCGCCGCCGACCTGACCCGGCTGCCCTACCCCGACAGTACGTTCGACGCCGGTGTGTGCGGCTGGGTACTGGAGCACTTGCCCGACCCGATCCCCGGCCTGCGCGAGCTGGCGCGCGTGCTGCGGTCCGGCGCCAGGCTGCTGCTGCTGGTCACCGAGGACACGCTGACGGGGTCGATGTGCAGCCGCATGTGGCACTGCCGTACGCACAACCGCGCCGAGCTGCGCCGCCTGTGCGGGCAGTGCGGCCTGCGCTGGGAGCGGCCGCTGTGGTTCAGCCGCCTGCACGCCCTGCTGCGCCTGGGCGGCATCATCGTCGAGCTGCGGCGCGAGTGAACCGTCCCCAAGCCCACGAGCCTACCCCGTGGGTCTCCTTCCCACGAGGTAGGCCCGTGGGCTTTCGTCATGCCAAAAGTCGTCATCGTCGGCGCCGGCATTTCCGGCCTCGCCACCGCCTACCGCCTGCAGCAGCTCCTGCCCGGCGCCGAGGTCGCCGTCCTCGAACAGCGCGACCGCCCCGGCGGCACCGTCTGGACCGAGCGGCACGACGGCTTCCAGGTCGAGACCGGGCCGAACGGCTTCCTCGACACCAAGCCGGCCACGCTCGCCCTCTGTCGCGACCTGGGCCTGGGCGACCGCCTGATCGCAGGCAGCGATGCCGCGCAGAAGAACCGCTACCTCTTCCTCGGCGACCGCCTCCGGCCGCTGCCCGGCGGCCTGCTCGCCTTCCTCCGCAGCGACCTGTTGAGCTGGCGCGGCAAGCTCGGCCTGCTCCTCGAACGCTTCCGCCGCAGCCGCAACAGGCCGGCCGACGAGTCGATCGACGCCTTCGCCCGGCGCCGCGCCGGCAAGGAAGTCGCGGAGGTCTTCGCCGACGCCCTGGTCACGGGCATCCACGCGGGCGATCCCGCTCTCCTCAGCATCCGCGCCGCCTTCCCGCGCCTCGCCGCCCTGGAGCGCGAGCACGGCAGCGTCGTCAAGGGCCTGTCGGCGGCGGCGCGGCAGCGGCGGGCCGAGGCGAAGCAGCGCGGCGAGGTCCCCCAGCGCCCGGGTCGCATGTGGTCCTTCCGCGAGGGACTACGTCTGATGATCGAGGTGCTGCAAGAGCGGCTGACCGTCAAGCCGCTGCTCGACGTCGAGGTGCGGTCGGTCGCCCGGCAGGAGGGCGGCAGCCCGGCGTGGGTCGTCGCCGCGGAGGGGCGTGATCGCTGGACCGCGGACGCCGTGGTGCTGGCCTGCCCCGCGTACCGCCAGGCCGGCGTGCTGGCCGACCTGGACGGCGAGCTGTCGGGGCTGATCGCCGGTATTCCGTACAACCGCGTGGCGGTCATCGCGCTCGGCTACCGCCGCGCGGACGTGCCGGGGGGACTGGACGGCTTCGGCTTCATCGCCCCACAGCGGCTGCGGCGCGACGTGCTCGGCGTGCAGTGGTGCTCGTCGATCTACCCCGACCGGGCCGCGCCGGGGACGGTGCTGCTGCGGGCGATGTGCGGCGGCTGGCACCGGCCCGAGGTCGCCGGCTGGGACGAGCCGCGCCTGCTGGAGGCGGTGCGTGCCGAGCTGCGCCTGGCGATGGGGATCGCGGCGGCGCCGGTGTTCCACCGCGTCATCCGCTGGGAACGAGCCATCCCGCAGTACCACGTCGGCCACCTGGAGCGCGTCGCCCGCATCGAGACCGCCGCCGCCCGCCACCCCGGCCTGTTCCTCACGGGCAACGCCTACCACGGCGTCGCCCTGAACGACTGCACCGAGCAGGCGGAGCTGATCGCCGCGCGGGTCAAGGGATACCTCGGGGGATAGGCAGGATTCAAAGCCCACCCGTTGCAACGGGTGGGCTTGAGCCCGGTCAGGGAGACGGCACTGCGTTTGCCACTCTGCCCTTTTTGGAGCGGCCGTCTATCCGGCACAGGTTGTCTCCGCCGTGCAGCCGGCGGTTGTCTTCTCGAAATCTCCTCTCGCTCCGGAGGCGCCCTGTGTTACCATCGTCGGAGGGGAGGATTCGTTCCCGACTGGCCTTAACGGACCCGCGATCATGGACAGTGTCCTCAGCCTGATTCTCGGCGGCGGCCGCGGCACCCGGCTGTACCCGTTGACGATGCTGCGCAGCAAACCGGCCGTCCCGATCGCCGGCAAGTACCGCCTCATCGACATCCCGATCAGCAACTGCATCAACGGCGGCATGAACCGCGTGTACGTCCTGACGCAGTTCCTGAGCGTGAGCCTGCACCGCCACATCGCGAACACGTACAAGTTCGACCCCTTCAGCCGCGGCTTCGTGGAGGTGCTGGCCGCCCAGCAGACAAACGAGACCGCCGACTGGTACCTGGGCACCGCCGACGCCGTCCGCCAGAACATCCGCTACGTCCACGAGGATCCCTGCACCGACGTGCTGGTGCTGTCCGGCGACCAGCTCTACCGCATGGACTTCGGCCAGCTCCTGCGCACTCACCGCGAGACGAAGGCCGACGTCACCATCGCCGTCCTGCCCGTCTCCGCCGAGCAGTCGAGCGGCTTCGGCATCATGCGCCTCGACGACACCGGGCGCATCATCGGCTTCGTGGAGAAGCCCAAGACGGCGGAGCAACTGGAGCCGATGCGGACGCCGGCGGAGTGGATCGAGCGCCGCGGCGTCCCGAGCAAGGGCCGGCATTACCTCGCGAGCATGGGCATCTACCTGTTCACGCGCGAGGCGCTGTTCAACCTCCTCAACGCGCCGCCGCTCGCGACCGACTTCGGCAAGGAGATCTTCCCGCGGAGCATTCACACGCACAAGGTGCAGGCGCACCTGTTCGATGGCTACTGGGAGGACGTGGGCACGGTCAAGGCGTACCACGAGGCGAGCCTGGCGCTGGCCGGCGACGACCCGCCGTTCGACTTCCACAGCCCCGAGGGCGTCATTTACACGCGCATGCGCTACCTGCCGGCCTCGCGGATCAGTGCCGCCACGCTGGAGCAGTGCCTGGTGAGCGACGGCTGCGTGGTGTTGTCGGGGACGCGGCTCACGAACAGCGTCATCGGCGTGCGGACGCACATCGGCCACGACGCCGTCATCCGCGACACGGTCCTCCTCGGCGCCGATAACTACGAGACGGACGCGGAGCGTGCGGACAACCGCCGGCGCGGCATCCCCGACATCGGCGTCGGCAACGGCACGGTGATCGAGAATGCCATCCTCGACAAGGACTGCCGCGTTGGCTCCAACGTGCGCATCGTCAACAAGAACAAGGTGAGCGAGGCCGAGGGGGAGAACTACGTGATCCGCGAGGGCATCGTCGTCATCCCCAAGGGGGCGACGGTGATGGACGGGACCGTGATCTGAGAGGCTGGAGCACGAGTGTCGAATCCTCCCGGCATTTTCTTGCCACCCGCCCCGCGCCCGGGTATAAGCGCATTAGCCACCATGAACTCGCTCGCCCGCGCCTCACTGAAAGGACCCGCCATGACTCGTCAGAGCCGCCGCGACTTCTTCAAGACCACCCTCGCCACCGCCGCCACCATCACCATCGCCGGCACCAAGTCGTCCGGCCGCGTCCTCGGCGCCAACGAAACCATCCGCGTCGGCGTCGCCGGCATCCACGGCCGCGGCAGCAGCCACATCAACGCCTTCGCCGGCATGCCGAACGTCCAGGTCACCTACCTCATCGACCCCGACACCCGCACCTTCGCCGGCCGCGCCCGCCAGGTCCAGGCCCGCGGCGGCAACATGCCGCGCACCGTCCAGGACATTCGCCGTGCCCTCGAGGACCGTAACGTCGATGCCATCTCCATCGCCACGCCCAATCACTGGCACGCCCTCATGACCATCTGGGCCTGCCAGGCCGGCAAGGACGTCTACGTTGAGAAGCCGTGCAGCCACAACGTCCACGAGGGCCGCATCGCCGTGGACATGGCCCGCCGCCACAACCGCATCGTCCAGCATGGCACCCAGAGCCGCAGCTCGGGGTTCGCCAACGTCATCGACGTCGTGCGCTCCGGCCAGCTCGGCCGGCTCCTCGTCGCCCGCGGCCTGTGCTACAAGCCGCGCCGCAGCATCGGCTCCCGGCCGAACGCCATGCCGCCCACCGAGGTCGATTTCAACCTCTGGCTCGGGCCGGCGCAGCAGCGGCCGTTCCACGCCAACCTCGTCCACTACAACTGGCACTGGTTCTGGGACTTCGGCAACGGCGACATCGGCAACCAGGGCGTCCACGAAATGGACAAGGCCCGCTGGGGCATCGCCGGTGCGGCCCTGCCGCGCAGCGTCGTCTGCCTCGGCGGTCGCTTCGGCTACACCGACCAGGGCGAGACGCCCAACACCCAGGTCGCCGTCTTCGACTACGGCCAGACGCAGCTCATCTTCGAGGTGCGCGGCCTGGACACGCCGGCGTACCAGGGCCAGCGCGTCGGCAACATTTTCCACCTGGAAGGGGGCACGATCGCGGGCAACCAGTTCTTCCCGCGCGGCTCCGACCGGGCGGCGCCGCTGCCGCGCGTGCAGCAGCCCGCCCGGCGCGGTCCCGGCGGCACCGACCACTTCGCCAACTTCATCGCCGCGGTGCGCAGCCGCCGGACGCAGGATCTGAACGCCGACATCCTCGAAGGGCACTACTCCAGCGCCCTGTGCCACCTGGCGAACATCTCGTACCGCCTGGGCGAGCAGGTGCCGTTCAACCGTCAGGGGGCCAGGCCGCTCGGCGACAACCGCGAGGCGGTCGAGACGCTGGCGCGCATGGAGGAGCACCTGCGCGGCGTCGGCGTGCGGTTGGAGGACACGACGTACCGCGTCGGCCGGCGGCTGGTGCTGGAGGGGAACACGGAGCGCTTCCAGAACAACGACGAGGCGAACCGACTGCTGACGCGGCAGTATCGCCAGGGGTTCGCGGTGCCGGAGCGCGTCCAGGGTTGAGGAAGGGACGTTTAGCCGCGAGCGGTGAGCCAGATCCCGCTGCGCGGCTAAACAAGGTAGAACCGGCTTGCCGTTTAGCGCTCCCCGTGAGCGCGAAACCGCAAGCCAGCTACGCCGCGAGTAGAGGAAACCGAGGCCCGGAAAGCTCACGGCGTCGGCGTCGGCGTCGGCGGCCGCGGCAGGCTGTACCACGCCAGGTTGCACGCCTCGATCTCCTCCGGCTCCAGCGCGACGTCCACCGCCGCCAGGCTCTCGTTGAGCTGCTCCGCCCGACTCGCCCCCACGATCGCGGACGTGACGCCCGGCTGCGCCAGCACCCACGCCACCGCCACCTGTACCAGCGACCGCTTTCGCGGCTCCAGCACGCGCTTGAGTTGCTGCACCGCCTCCAGCTGCGCCTGCTGCCAGTAGCGCTGCCGGTACAGCTCGCCGGTCTTGCCGAGCGTGAAGCGCGTCCCCGGCGGCGGCGCCTCCAGCGACTGGTACTTGCCGCTCAGGAAGCCGCCCGCCAGTGGGTTGTACACGATCGCGCCCACCCCCTGGTCGCGGCACAGCGGCAGCAATTCCGCCTCGATCTCGCGGTAGAGCAGATTGTAGCGCGGCTGCACGCAGTCGAAGCGCGCCAGGCCGAGCCGCTCGCTGATCCCCAGCGCCAGCGCCAACCGCCACGCCGGGTAATTCGAGCAGCCGACGTAGCGAACCTTGCCCTGGCGCACCAGGTCGTCCAGCGTCCGCAGCGTCTCCTCCTGCGGCGTCTCCGGGTCCGGCGAATGCGTCTGGTACAGGTCGATGTAATCCGTCCGCAGCCGCCGCAAGCTGTCCTCGGCGGCCTTCAGGATGTGCCGCCGCGACAGGCCCTCGTCGTTGGGGCCGTGGCCGACGCGCATGCGGCACTTCGTCGCCAGCACGAACTGGTCGCGCCGTTTTTCCAGCCACTTGCCGACGATCACCTCGCTGCCGCCCGCGGTCTCCGGGCTCGGCGGCACCGGGTAGACATCGGCGGTGTCGATGAAGGAGACGCCCCGCTCGGCGGCGCGGTCGAGGATGGCGAACGACGTCGGCTCGTCGCACTGGTGGCCGAACGTCATCGTCCCCAGGCAGATCTCCGACACTTTCAGGCCGGTGCGGCCCAGGCGGCGCGTCTTCATGGCAGCGGTTCCCCCTGTCTCCGGGTCTGTTTCGGCACAGCACGCGGTCATCTTATTGGTTGACGACCGCGCAGCGCTGGCGTACGCTGGGCGGACGTGAGCATCCCGCGCGTTCGCCCGCTCAGGAGCGACCCCATGAGACGACTTCTCTCCCTCGGCGCCGCGGCCCTGGCCGTGGCCCTGGCCGCCGGCCCCCGCGAGTCGGCCGGCGGCGACAAAACGGCCTCCCCGGCCCGCAAGGACAGCCGTCTGACGCCCAAGGATTACAACGGCTACTTCCCCTGGACGCCGCCCGCCACCAAGGAAGAATGGGTGAAGCGCCGCCGGCAGGTGCGCGAGCAAGTGCTCGTCGCCAACGGCCTGTGGCCCACGCCGCCGAAGACGCCCCTTCACCCCACCATCCACGGCAAGATCGACCGCGACGGTTACACGATCGAAAAAGTCTTCTTCGCCAGCTACCCCGGCCATTACGTCACCGGCAACCTGTACCGCCCGAAGGGCAAGAGCGGCAGGCTGCCCGCCGTGCTCAGCCCGCACGGCCACTGGGCGAACGGCCGTTTCTACGACGCCGGCGACAAGGCCGCGAAGGCCCAGCTGGACCAGGGCGCCGAGAAGACGATGGCGGGCGCCCGTTACCCGCTGCAGGCCCGCTGCGCCCAGCTCGCCCGCATGGGCTGCGTCGTCTTCCACTACGACATGGTCGGCTACGCGGACAGCCAGCAGATCGCCCACCGTACCGGCTTCAACGACCCCGAGGCCGAGCTGCGCCTGCAGAGCTTCATGGGCTTGCAGACCTGGAACACCGTCCGCGCCCTCGACTTCCTCCTCGGCCTGCCCGACGTCGATCCGGCCCGCGTCGGCGTCACCGGCGCCAGCGGCGGCGGCACCCAGACGTTCATCCTCTGCGCCATCGACGACCGGCCGGCGGCGGCGTTCCCCGCGGTCATGGTCTCGACGGCCATGCAGGGCGGCTGTATCTGCGAGAACTGCTCGCTGCTGCGCGTCGGCACCGGCAACATCGAGCTGGCCGGCGTCTTCGCCCCGAAGCCCCTCGGCATGAGCGGCGCCCGCGACTGGACGATCGACATCGAGACCAAGGGCCTGCCCCAGCTCAAGGATCTCTACCGGCTCTACGGGGCCGAGGACAAGGTGATGGCGAAGACGTACAAGCAGTTCGGGCACAACTACAACCAGGTGAGCCGCGAGCTGATGTACAACTGGTTCAACCAGCACCTCAACCTCGGCCAGCCCGAGCCGGTCGTCGAGAAGCCGTTCGTGCCGGTCCCGGTCAAGGAACTGTCCGTCTTCGACGCGGAGCACCCGCTGCCGAAGGACGCGGTGGACGCCCACGGCCTGCGCCGCTACCTGACGGAGACTTCCAACAAGCAGCTGGCGGCGCTGCGGTCGAAGGACGTCAAGGACCTGAGCGAGTTCCGCCGCGTGACCGGCACCGCCCTGCGCGCGCTGGTCACCGACACGCTGCCCGGCGCGAATGACGTCGAGGTGGTCGAAGAGGTGAAGGCCCAGCCGCCCATGCGCGGATGGGGGGAGCGCGTCCTCAGCCGCAAGGGGCAAGGCGAGCGCGTCCCCATCGTGGAGCTGCGCGGCGAGGCCGCCAACGACACGGTCGTCGTCTGGGTCCATCCGGAAGGCGCCTCCAGCCTCATCAAGGACGGCAAGCCGACGCCCGCGGCCCAGGAGATCCTGAAGCGCGAGGCGGCCATCCTCGCGGTGAGCACATTCCTCACCGGGGCGGACAGCCCTGGGGAGGCGCCAATCACCAAGCACGAGAAGGACAGCAAATATGCGGGTTACACCTACGGCTACAACCGCTCGCTGCTGGCCAACCGCGTCCACGACATCCTCACCGCGGTGGCCTACGCCCGCGGCCCGATGAAGGCGAAGAAGGTCCACATCGTCGGCTTCGGCAAGGCCGGGCCGTGGGCAGTGCTGGCGCGGGCGCTGTGCGGCGACGCGGTGGCCCGGACGGCGGCGGACCTGAACGAGTTCCGCTTCGAGCGCCTGCTGAGCGCGCGCGACGATATGATGCTGCCCGGCGCCTTGAAGTACGGCGGCCTGCCGGCGCTGGCGGCGCTGTGCGCGCCCGGCGAGCTGTACCTGCACAACACGGGCGGCACGGGCGTGGACCGCTTGCTGCCCATCGCCTACACGGCCGCGGGCGCCGCCGGCAACTTCCGCAGCGAGCAGGCACGGCAGGCGCCGGAGACCGTCGTCGCCTGGCTGCTGCGCTGAGTGGTGTCGGGGTGACACCGGCGTGTCCCGTTTAGCCGCGGTTCACAGAACCGCGCCAGGTCGCAGCTGCACGCGGTTCTGTGAACAAGCCCACGGGCCGCGCCCCGTGGGGCTCGCCGAGCCCCACGGGGCGCGGCCCATGGGCTTGGGGGCTTCAAGATGCGACTTGAAGGAACGGTGAAAGGAGATTACGATAGTATCGTGAGGAGGTTCGCCCCGGGAAAGAACTCCCCGGCCACCGGACGACAGCGAGACGACAGACGAGAGGGCCTCACCGATGGAGAAAGCCAGCGTTTACCTGGATTGCGTGCAGGAGGCCGAGCGGTACAAATGGATTGAGAGCGAGAAAGCCGGCCGGGACCTCGGTGAAGCCGCCATCCGCCGCTGGGTCCAGAACCACTGGTGGGGCTACCTGCGGGCCCGCTGGTTGGAGCACCTGCAAGGCAAACGCTTTTGGGTCGAGCTCGACCGCGGCGACTTCGGACTCCTCCTCCGCCGCTTCCACGACAACACCCTCCTCCTCGACCGCATCCTCGACCGCCTCAAGGCCGGCCAAGAAAACCTCGACGTCATCCTCTGGGCCCTGGACTGGAGCATCTCCACCCAGGCCGTCCGCGAGATCCTTGAGGCCCTCGACATCAACAGCCGCCGCCTGGCCCACCGCTTCGACCCTCGTTGCTAGGGAACGCCTCCCCACCGCCTTCCCCCGGCCCCACACCCCCGCTTCGTCGAAGAGGGGAGCAAGAGGGCTTCAGTTCCGCAGCAAGCGGCGGAACATCACCAGCGCGATCAGGCCCATCAGCGCGTCCGCCGCCCAGATCGACACCACCGGCGGGATGCGCGACCCCCGCGCCAGGTTCATGCCGCACAGCAGCAGCGGGTAATAGACAAACACGATCGGCAAAAAGCACGTGATGAACGCGCTCAGGTAGTCGCTGCGGCTGAACCAGATGCCCACCGGGCAGCCGACCAGCACGAAGCACAAACAGCCGAAGCCCACCGCCGGCCGCATCAGCATCTCCACCTCGAAGCTCAACCGCTCCGCCTTCTTCTGCTGCCGCATCGACTTCAGGTTCGCCAGGTGCCGCGGCAGATCATCGATCGGCCTGGCCATCGCCACCTGCGCCGACGTCAGCGCAATCTCCGCGTCCAGCTTCTCGACCTCGCGCCCCCGCTCGTCGCGCGCCTCGATCAGCTCCAGCCACGTCATGTCGCTGCCGCGGTGCTTCAGCTGCTCGTTGGTCAGTTCGGGCGGCAGGTCCACCTGCCAGACCTTGTCCACCAGGAAGCCGGTCCCCATGTTCGGGTCGCTCGACGAGATCCAGCAGTGGTGCATGTGGACGTGGACCTGCTTGGTCGGCATGTGGACGCGCAGCTCGGCCTCGCGCGCCCGGGCGATCACGTCGTAATGCTGCCCCTTGGCGTCGCGGCGCATGAACTGCGTGTCCATCAGCTTCCGCCCCGCCACCCGCTTGACGTACATCTCGTAGTTCAATTTGGGATGCTTGATGAAACCGTCCTGCCGCAGCATGCTGTACATGAAGTCCTCGACGTCGTTGAGGAACATCGAGCGCATGATGTGGTGCGTGGTCGGGATGACCTGCGTATACAGGCCGACCGTCACCGCGGTCATGACCAGGCCGAGCAGGATGGCCGGCCAGACCACCACGATGACGTTCACGCCGGCGGCCTTGATCGCGAGGATCTCGTTGTCGTGGGCCAGCCGGCCGTAGACGACGCAGGTCGCGAACAGGGTGGTGGCGGGGATGGTGTACGGCAGCGTACTGGGCACGATGAGCGGGATGATCGCCAGGATCTGCCCCGGCCCCAGACCGTGGCGCGACGCCTCGGCGATGATGCCCGCCATCAGGAGGATGCCTGTGATCCCCAGCAGGGACAGCAGGAAGACCTTGGTCAGCTCCCAGAAGATCGTGCGGTGCAGGATGCTCCAGAACACAGAGGCCTCCGCCAGAATTGAGAGGTGACGCCAGGGGCCGAGAGCGCTGCCCGGGGCAACACTCACATCGGCATCGCGGGCGGCCCGACTTGAGCCTTTCTCAATTCGCTCCGCTCTTTTTCCCCGACACCAGGTCGCGCATCTGTAACAGCGGGTCCACCAGCACCGGGATCGGCTTCTTGTGGAACTGCAGGTCCTTCGGGCCGCCGGTCACCTTGCCGCGCACCTCGATCTTCAGCAACGTCTTGCTGATCGCCGGCGGGATCGACCGCACCCCCGCCGGCAGCAGCTGCTCCAGCCGCGCCCAGCTCGGGTAGAAGTCGAGGTGGACGTCCGTCCCGTCCAGGTTCACCTCGCCGCGGCCCCACAGGCTGATCACGTTGCCCAGGAGGTCCAGCCGGCCGATGTGTACCCGCTGGCCCTCGACACTGAACTGCGCGTGCGCCTCCTCGAACAGCGTGCGGTCCGGCCAGCGCAGCCCCAGGAACTTCAGCAGGTCGAGCAGCAGCGGCAGGTTGTAGAGCTTGGTCAGGGCCGTGTACGGGATGTCGATGTTGCCGTTGCCCTTGAGGTTCTCCGTGCCGGAGCCGTCGCCGGTCAGGTGCAGCCGCGCCGCCGCGATGCCGCTCAGCTGTGACTTGGGGCCGAAGTTGTGCCGGCCGAAGTCCTCCAGCTTCACCTGCGACGCCGTCAGGTTCAGCTCGTACTTCAGGTCGGAGTGGAAGTCCACCCGCGCTTGACCCGATACCTCGCCGCCGTGGACCGGCGCCCACAGCCCCAGCGTCAGGACGTCCGGCGACGCCTCCTTGATACGCAGGTGGGCGTGGACGTCGTGGAACGGCTGGCCGAACACGGTGGCGCGCTGCAGCACGAGATTGCCGCCCACGCCGAGCAGCTGCCGACCGTTGTGCCGGCCGACCGACGCCAGCGTCCCCGTCACGTCCTCGACGTCCACGCCCACCTGCAGTTTGGCGCCGCGCACCCACATCTGCCCGTCCCAGAAGACGTCCGGCAGGCCGCCCGTCTCGCCCGTCTGGGCGATCACCAGGCGCGTCTGGACGGCGAACGGGTCGCGCAGGCCCAGGCCCTTCATCGCCGTGCGCAGGCCCTCGGGCAGGGCGGCCAGGAACTGGTCGTCGGGCCGCACCGGGTTGCCGCGCAGGTCCGCCAGGTCGGCGTAGAAGCCGCCGTTGGCGTAGAGATCCACGACGCCCTTCTCCAGCACCAGCCGCGTCGCGTCGTGCCGGGCCGTCACCCGCGTGAAGGTCAACTGGTCCCTGGCGTAGCGGAACTCGCCACTCAGGTCGTGCAGCACATACTTGAAGAAGGTCGGCTCGATGGAGCAGCCGCGCACGTCCACGCGGATGTCCGTGTCGTCGGGCTTGCCGGGCAGGCGGTCGATCTTCGCGGTGAAGCTGAGCTTGCCCGCCGGGGCGAAGGTTGCCCAGGCCAGCGCCAGCTTGGGCATCGGCTGGAGGGCTTCCTTGAAATCGCGGTCGAGAGGGATGTCCTTGCCGCCGATCTCCAGGACCAGCCGGCCCGGCGTTCCCGCCGGCGCGCCCTGCGCCGGCGGGAACGTGCGGCCCGCGACGGCGACCTCGCCGCCGTGGTGCGTGCCGCGGAAATCGCGGAACTCCCACGTCAGGTTGGGGTAGATCTCCAGGAGGCCGCTGACCTTTTCGAGCGGAATAGGGAAGTGGTCCCAGCGCACCGCGGTGTCGAAGAACTGGACGTGGTAGGTGGCTTGACACGCCGCGACGCCGGGGCTGTGCAGGAACAACGCCTTGCCGTGACAGCGCCCCGTGGCGTGGAACGACTCGGCCAGTTTGCGCAGGCCCTCCGGCAGGGCGCCGAGCAGCTCCTTGCTCAGGTAGAGGCCGGTGGCGGTCAGTTCGAGCCGAGCCTCGGCGTCGAGGCCGTGGCCCTTCCAGGTGCCGCGCAGGGTGACCGGCTGGCCGCCGGCCTGGCCCTCGATGTGGACGCGGGTCAGGTCGTCGAGGTGGTCGTACTCGACGGCGCCGGTGATGCGGTCGGCGGGGTAGTGGAAGTCCTTGTAACAGACGCGCAGGTTTTCCGGCAGCAGGGTGTACTGGTGCTGCAGCCAGCGGCCGTCGCGGCGGCTCGCCCGGACCTGCACCGTCGCCGGCCCCTGCGGGTTGAAGTTTTTCGCCAGCACCTGCACGCCCTCGGGGAGGCGGTCGTAGAGCTTCTGGTCCAGCGGGAGGTGCTTGACGCTCAGCACGGCGTCGAAGTCGGGCTCGCCGCGGCCCAGCACGGCGGTGCCCTTGAGCAGCTCGAGCTGCGCCGGCCCGGAGGTGGCGGTCAGGCGCTCGACCGTGAGGCGGCCGTTGACGCAGCGGCCGGCCGCCTCGACGTTCTCCAGGTCGAACGGCAGCTTCGGGTGACCGACCTTCGCCTGGCGAACCTGCCAGCGCACGTCGTAGCCCAGGGGCACGCCGCTGCCCGGCTGGTACTCGACTTCCGCCTTGAGGTCGGCCCTGCCTTCGAGCGCGAACGGTTCGAGTCCCTTCAGGTCGAGACGGCAGGCGGCGAGGCGCTGGACCAGGAGGGGCGTCAGGGCGACGCCGTCGGCCTGCAGGGACAGGCTGGCGGCGCGGGAGTCGCGCTGCCAGGTGCCGTGCAGCCGTATGGCCCCCAGGGACTCGGAAGTACCGGAGCCCTCGAAGGTGACGCTGGGCAGCGGGTCGTTGATGAGGGTCAGGTTGACGCCGGTGACCTCGACGGGCGGCGTGCCCGGCGGGGCCTGGCGGTCCTCGAAGACGAACGTGCCCTGCTTGATGACCAGGATGGGCAGCGGGTCGGAGGACGGCGTCGGGGCGACGAGGTTTTCCAGGTTACAGCGGCCGTCGCGGCCGCGCTGCAGGCGGAAGCGCGGGTGCTCGAAGACGACCTTGCGGAAGGCGAGTTTGCCGTCGCCGAGGTGCTCCTTGTCGATGTAGATGACGGCGGCAGGGACGTGCAGGAAGCTGTCGAGGTCGGGGTCGTCGCGGCGGAGCAGGCGCAGCTCGCGCAGGGTGATGCCGCCGAACAGGTGCAGCCGGGCGCTGTCGAGGCTGACGGTGGCGCCGGGGAAGAGGCGCTCGAGCTGCTCGACGACCTGCTGGCGGACGGCGGCGGGGTCGGTGTAGCGCTGATAGAGCAGGACGGCGACGGCACCGCCGCCGAGCACGGCGAAGACCAGGAATCGGACGAGCCATTTCCGCCAGGACATGCGTTTGCTCTTCCGGCCGGGGGAGTTGCCGCCGCGCGCAGCCGCCGCGCACCGGGGGTCGTCCCGGTCGGCGGGATAGTACGGCAAAGGCGCGGCGCCGTCAACGACACTTCGCGGCAGGCACTCCAACCCTAAAGCGCCCACGGGTGGCAACCCCTGGGCTTTCCTTTCCGGCGCCCTTTCCCTACGTTCCTGCTATGTCGGGCGGCGGACAGGAACGCGGCAAAAGGTCAGCGCCATGAAACGCTACGCATGCTGGTCGGGCCTGGTGATCCTGTTGATGGGCGCGGCCCTCGGGACCGGGGCGCCCCTGGACCCCCGGGTCGGCGCCTTCGACGACAAGATCACCCCGTACGCCCAGAATGACTACTGGCGCAAGTTCGAGGGAGGCAAGAAGGCCGTCGCCATCGTCGTCGGCAAGCGGGCCGGCTTCCTCGGGCTGTACGCCTTCGACCCCGACGGCAACTGCATCGCCTGGGACGACGACGTCAACCCGAACACGCCGAACGACCTCGTCGTGGAGTGGATCCCGCCGCGAACGGGCCTGTACTCGCTCGAGGTGAAGTGTCTCAGCAGGCTCGACAACGAGTACCTGATGGCGGTGCGGCAGACGGCCGGCAGGTAGGGCTGCGGGTCACAGGGACGGTTCTTGCGGAGGGCTGGTGATGACGCGGGCGTTCGCATTCTTTCTGGTGACGGCGGGCGTGCTCTGCGGCACGCGCTTCGGCGCGGCCGGCCCGGTGACGGGGAACTGGGCGTTCAAGCCCAAGATCGGCGGCCAGGGGACGCTCACTCTCCAGAAGGACACGCCGATGAGCAGCGGCAAGCTGGGCAACCGCGTGAAGTTCAAGGGCGGCCGCAGGGCCTGTGTGATCGTCATGGGAGATCACGATCCCATCGTGCCCGTCACCCTCCAGATTCACGACGACCAGGGGAACCTGGTGGCCGTGGACGAACCCGGCAAGAACGTCGACAGCTCCAAGGCCCCGGGCAACGACGTTTGCGCCGTGGTCTGGTATCCGCCCCGCGACGGCTATTACAAGATCACCATCCAGAACACCGGCCGGGACTGGAACCAGTGCTGGGTCGCCATCAAATGAGCCGGCAGCCCCTTCCAGGGGCGGCGGTCTCCCCACTTCTCACCTCGAAACTCCCGCTCCCGGTCCGTGGGGACTTTTCGTAGGAGGGGGCTCCGTCCCCCGATCGAAG
>JBBRPS010000123.1:0-16525 GCA_038227745.1 Gemmatales bacterium
ACGTTTCGGCGTCCTGGCCGGAATACAACCAGCGGTATGCCCACCCCTTCGAGTGGACTTGGACCAACCACAAGATGCGTCAATGGTTCGCCAAACACGCCTCTTGAATTCAGTGCAGGTTTTCGTGCCGACGACACTAGTATCCCGGCAGGCTCGACTGGTAGGGTGGGCACTGCCCACCGGTCGCTGCCCGGTGGGCAGTGCCCACCCTACCAGTCGAATCTGCCGGGATACCAGGGCCACTTCAGGGGGCCGCGGCCGTGCCGGCTCAGAGCTTGTTCAGTCCGGGCCGTTGTGGCCGGCTGGAAGGGAACACAGCATGACGATCTCCTCTTCGACCTCCCGCGCCCGACCCGACGCCGGCCCGCTCCGCGTCGAGCAGGTCTACGTCACCCACTGCCTCCAGACCGACAGCGTCCGCAACCACGCCGGCTTCAGCATCCGCGCCGCCTCCACGGACGACCCGGGGCTGCACAAGTTCGCCTTCGATTATCCGGCGTACGAGCTGCCGATGGACATGTGGTCGGCGAACCCGCGGCCGGACCAGGCGCCCGTGCGGTTGGCCGTGGTGAGCGGCCCCGGCGAAGCCACCGCCCTCATTCACTCGGCCTACGTGGAGAAGGACACGGTCGGCCGCACCGGCAGTTATTTCACGCACGTTCTCCTCTGCGACGGCCTGACGCTGGCCGAGGCCCTGCAGACCTGGGGCTCGCCGGAGTGGAAGACCAGTTACCCGCAAGGCGCCAAGAAGGAGCTCCCGCCGCTCACCCGCCTGCCCGCCCCCGGACCCGTCAGCGAGCAGGCCCTGACCGCTTTCCTCGGGGGCGCCGCGACGGGCACCGACCAGCGCCTGGCCGCCGCGACGTGTCCGGCCCGCCTGCCCGCGGATCCCGGCCATCGGCACGAATTACTGCGCCTGACGCTGCACGGCTGCCTGCTGGCCCTGCGCCAGGGCGCGCAGAGCCCGCGCGGCCGGTTCTACCTCCTGGCGGAGCCGGGCCTGACCGCCCTGCTGCTCTACGGCGTCGCCCGCCTGCTGCCCGGCAGCCAGGTCGAGGGGTTGACCTTCTCCACCTACGAAAACATGCACCGCACGCTGCGCCAGTTCAAATTGGCCCAGGTCGTCGGGACGTTTGCGGTCGCCGCGCCGAAGGGGTTGGACGCCGAGTTCGTCACGACGCGCGGCTACGCGCTGGACACCTTCCAGACGAACCGGTCCTCGCCCGAGTTACTGGGCGCGACCTCCGCCGAGGTGAACGAACTGGTGGAACTGGCGGCGCAGGGCGCGTGGGCGGAGGTCAAGAGCCGCTACCACTACCGGCCGACCGAGACGGTCACCGTCGAGTCACTGGCGGCGTCCCGGAAACTCCACGACCTGGTCCGTCGCGCGCAGGCGAACCAGATCCAGCCGGCGGAACTGGTCGGCCTGCGCGGGACGCCCCAGGGCCGGCTGTTCATGGAGCAGTGCCCCGACCTGGTCTGGCCGCTGATCCGCGACGGCAGCCTGACCAGCGACGCCGTGCGGCAGGAATACGCCGACGTGCTGCGCGCGCACGTCGCCGACCTCAAGGCGCAGGCCGTGCGTCAGCTGGGCGCCTCTTCCTGGCCGAAGTGGCAGCAGTACTGGAAACTGTTCCAGTTCCTGCACGGGGGGAGCAAGGATCGGCTGCGCGCCGACCTGCTGGACATGCTCCAGCAGGCGGAGGCCGACCCGGGCACGAGGAAACAGCTGCCGCGCCTGCGCGTGCCCCTCCTCCGGGAGTGGCAGGGGCTGCACCCCTCGGGGGGGAGCCTGCCGCCGCCCGTCGAGCGGCTGCTGGTGGTCGAGACCGCCGCGGAACTGGGGTCGCTCCGGGAGGGCGGCTTGCCCGGGGCGTGGCTCGGCACCGCCGTGCGCCACGCCCTGGGCAAGAAGGAGACGGTGGCCGCCGCCGTGCAGGCCCTGCAGACCGCGGACGATGAACTGCTTCAGGTTTTTTGCCGCGACATCTTGCCCGCTTACGGTCCGGAGCAGCAGGTGCTGGTCGTGGGCATGCTCTGTGCGCGGCAGGCGTCTGAGAACCAGCAGCTGCTGGCGCGGCTGCTGGAGAGCGGGCTCCAGGTCCCGCCGGAATCTCTGCAGAAGCTGCTCAAGGATCTGCGGGCCGACGAGCCGGGGTGGCTCGACTTCTGGCTGGAGGGCAACCACCTGGCCCTGCTGCTGGCGAGCGTGCGGGCGCACGGCGCGGGCGCCGGGCCGCTCTGGGTTCGGTTCTGCGCCGGCGTCGGCAAGGAGTTCCTTTGGGGAAACAAAACCCAGCGGCGGCTGTTCACACGCCTGGAAGAGGCACGGAAGGCCGTGCAGAAGGCCGTGCCGCGGGAAGCCGCCGCGGTTCTCGACGACTGGGGCCTGCTGCTGAGCCAGTTTGAGAGCCCCGGCAGTGGATCCGCACCGCAGGAAATCAACGCGGCATGCAAGCGCCGCTGCGGCATGGACTTCGAGTCTTTGTTGAAAGAGTTCTTCGCCAGGGCGATTCAGGATCAGCCCGCCGAGGCCGCCGAGTCCGTGAAGTTCAGCGACACCGTGAAGACTTTTTACCCCCAGTGGGGCGGGGGGCATTATCAGCACCATCTGTCCATGTTCCAGCAGTGGCTGGGGATCATCAAGGACTTCAAGGACCCGCGGCGGGCCGATTTCCAATTGCTTTTTGCCCGCCGACATATTCCGGTCGAACATCACGCCTCCCTCGCCGAGGACGCGAAGGATAAGTTGGCGCGCCAGGCTTATGAGGCCCTCCGGCAGGCGATACCCCCCACGCCATCCGAATTCGCCGATCTCCCCGGGACTTCGACTAGGCCTCGTGAGCCCGCCCTGATAAGCAGGAAGCGGCAGAAGAACGGTCGGTCTGCCGCCGAAGATCCGGATGACGAGGCCAGCTGGTTCGACTCCCTCTCTCCACGGACCAAGCTAATCTTAGCACTGGTGCTGAGTCATCTGGCGTTCTTCGTGCTCGCCTTTGTGCTCGGCCGAAATCAGGTCGAGGCTCAGACAACGCAGGCGGTGGTTCCTAAGGAACCACCCTCACCGCCAAATTCGGCGGGCAAGATCAAGCCCTCATCGGCGGCGCCCACGGGAAACCCGAAGGGGGAGCACCAGAAGTTAGCCGATGAGCATAACAACCTGAAGGAAGGGTACAAACTGGTGCTGGAGACGCTTGCAAACACGCTGCAGAAAGATGTCGAACGGGTCCTGCCGACGGAGCCGGACATCGTGAGTACCACTGTATCCGCTAAGTCTTACATCTCGCTCGGGAGCGAGATCGACAAGCTCTCGAAATATCTGGAAACCTTGGCGCAGACGATTCCTGATTTAGGCAAGGGGTCCCCAGCAGAGAAAACCCTATTAGGCCTCTGCAATGGCATAAAAAAGAAATGCGATGCACTTCCAAAGCCGTTGAAGCAAATCAAACCTCCCTCCCTGGCCAAGTCGGATTTGGATTCATTGGTTAAGGTAACGAAGGACAACAGACCACCATCCATCTCCTTGGCCGCAGGAGCGGAGTTAGCCGAGCCTTTCAAGAAGCTTAGGGAAGACGCGGAGAAGCTCGACAAGCAACTTCCTTCTCTGGGGAAAGAGTTTGAAAAGGCCGGCGATGCGAACGCGATGAGGAAATATCTCGAGCACTGCCGCAACCTCCAACAGGTTCACAAAGAAGCCACGGATGCCGAATCCGCTCTCCTGAAGGAGAAAGCGACGGTCGTTATTGACATGCCCCTCACCCTCGCCACGAAAAAAGCTCTCAATCAGGGGTTTTCGGACAACCTCACCAGGCACGCGAAGACGGTTTACAAGCTTCCGGCGAAGCAAACTAAGGCTATTAATGAGGTATTTATATCTTTTCACACCGATATGTTGTCGCCCCCTGAAAGGCAACTTAAGAAGGGCCTTATCGAAACGGCCAAGCAGTCCATCCGCACGGAAATCATCAACTATCTTGCTTATGAGAAGGTGTATCCGGAAACCAGAGGCGTTCGCGACCTGAGCAAGCTTCTCGGGGATGTGCGGCAAGATCTTCTGAAGTTGCAGCCCGAAAAGCAAGAGGCAACGTTCAACGAGCAAGTTAAAGGGCTGAGAGATCAGCTGGATAAGCTGGACCCCAGGAAACAGTCCGGAACCGGCCCGCCGCGCCCCCGGGCATGGGACGGCTGGACGGGGCAACACCTTTCCCCAAACATTGCGAGCAGCAGACGGCCATGATCAAGCGCCTCCTCCTTCTCCTCCTGTGCGCTCCCCTGGGCGTGGTCCTGTACCACGAAGGCCGGCGCCTTTTTGCGCAGTATATCGCCAGTCCGTTCGCGGCCGGTGGCCTGCCGGACGAATTGGACAAGAGCTTCAAGGACGGCAAGGAAGCGGCGGCCGGGGTCGAGCGGCTGAAGCCGGACCTGGGCAGGGCCGTCTGCGTCTCCGACGAGGCTCCCCGCCCGGACCAGGACGCGGCCGATGCGGAAACCGTGCCCCCGGCCCTCCGCGCTTATCCGAAAGCCCTGGCCGACACCCGGTTCGTGCTCTCCAGACCGTCAAAGGCCGACTGGGAACAGCGGTTCCCCAAATCCCACCCCTTCCGCTCGTTGCTGGAAAAGGATCAGGCCTTGGCCGAGCTCGAGAAAAAGATCAAGGGGACTCCCCTGAAGGATTCCGACGACCGGGCGGTGCTGGTGAAATTGCTGGAACAATACAAGATGCTGCACGGCCACAACCCCAACCTTTACGCCGAGAGGCACGCCGCCGCTGCCAGGTACGACCTGGAGGACCCGCGCCTCAAAGAGCTGGACCGCCTCCGCGAGGAGGCGTTCCTGTCGTCGAAATACGGCCCCTCTGCGGTGTTCAAGAAGAAGCTGGAGAGCGCGGTCAAGGCGCTGCTCGCCTTTCAGAGGAAGGACGCCGTTCACCCGGCCGCGAAACTCCACGGGGAGTGGGCCGAAGAGCGATTGCGGGAATGCACGTACACCCAGCAATTAGCGGAATTGGTGGACCTCGAGAGGGGGTTGCCCATCGACAAGATCCTCGCCGGCCTTGGGGCCCTCTCCGTGGAATTCCGGAAACAGGAGGCCTCGCCGGCCCTCAGGACTCTGGTCAAGCGTCTGGCCCTCGCGCAGTGCGAGAGATCCCTGCCGCCCAAACTCAAACTGGACGACTACGTGGGGGTGTGGATCCCGGCGGACCAGGATTACCGGGCAGTCCCGCGCAGCGAGGTCTGGATCCTGTGGACAGGCAAGCCGAAGCAGCGGCTCAGCGAGTCGGATTATGACGAGTACGGCCTCCCCGACGTCTACGACCAGATCACGAGATTATCGGTGAACGGGAAGGCCCGGGGCAAGGACCTCAAGGCCTTGGGGCGCAGTCCGGCCGTCCACGGTTACAACGCACACCGCTCCACGAAGGAGATGAAATGGACTCTCGACTACCTCGGCAAATTTGTCGATTTTTGCCGCGACCACGAGAAGTACCTCAACGAACCCCTGCAGGTGCTGAGGCAGTTGCAGGCGGCGCTGCGGGGGCTCCCCGAGGACTGTGAGTTGTTCGCGGCGAAGTGAGCAGCCCGGACCGAGCACGCCCTGTGCATTCCGGCCGGACCCGACTTGTGCAGAGAGCAGGTGTGGCATGTCCCCGTGGCGATTGGTGCTTTCCCACACCGCGGCGAGCGGTTGGGCGGCCTTCCTGGGCTGGCTCTGCGGCGAGGCCCTGTTCGCGCGGCGGGCTTCTTCCCCGGACACCCCGACGCTCGCGCTCGTGGGGGCCTGCGTGGGGGCCTGCCTCGGTGCCGGGCTGGCCCTGCTGGCCGCCGCGCCCGGCCAGAGGATGCCGCGGCTTCTCCTCGGCCTCGTCTGCGGCGGCGTGGGTGGGGCGCTGGGCGGACTGGCCCACGGCTTGATGGGGGCCATGCCGGCATGGTACGGCGCGCCGTGCTGGGTGCTCCTCGGACTCGGCGTCGGCGCCGCGGCAGGGGGCGCGCGGTTCCCGGCCGGGCTCTGGAGCGGGTTGCTCGCGGGCGGTCTTGGGGGGCTGGTCGGCGGTCTGCTGTTCGAGGGCATCCTTCTGGCGGTCGGCGATGGCGCCGTCCTGTTCGGGCGGGCCACGGCCTTTGTCGCCCTGGGAATCCCCATCGGAGTGTTCACAGGCCTCGTGGCTCAGGCGGGGAAGGAGGAGCAGTCGGCCCCCGTGCCGGAGGCGGCCACGCTCCAGCGGTTCCGGCCGCCCGTGGCGCCTGCCCGGCCCCTCTCTATTCCTGTGCCGGCCCCGGGCCGTCCTGCAGAGCCAATCCGGCCCTCTGCCGCGCCTCCGGCGCAGGGGAATCTTCGGCCTCGTCCGGCGGCGCCGGCGGTGAGTCCCGCGCCTGTTGCCGCTAACGCCTGTCCGACGTGCGGCCGTTCGGTGCCCGGTGTTCCGGGCCAGCGCTACTGCATGATCTGCGAGCGGAAGTTCTAGCCTCGCCCCCGGCCGCTCTCGTTGGGCGGCCGGGACAGCGGCACCTGGGAGTTGACGTGGAGGTGGTCTGTAGAAGACCTTCCCCCGAGGCCTGTAGGGTGGGCACCGCCCACCGAACCAAGCGTATAGCGGTGGGCGGTGCCCACCCTACAGGCCGTCCCGCCAGTGTTTTCGACAGAGCAACGTGGAGACCCGCTGATGGTCAAGCCTCAGAATCTTGCGATCCAGGCCGGTGCGGTCCTGGCTCTGGGCGCGGCGCTGCTGGGGGTGTACGCCCTGGACCGCAGCGACGGGCCGTTCTCTAGGGCAGCGACGCCGGGCGCGGAGCAGGTGACCCAGGGCCCCAAGTCAACGGGCCCTCCCGCGACGATTCCAGCCAAGGATCAGGAAGCCTCGACCCCGCCGGCCCCTGCGCCGGTCCCCGAGACGGCCGGCAAGGAGCGCACGCCGGCGGTCAAGCCGCCCGCCCCGGACCCCACGCCGCCCGAGGCCCCCGAGCAGCCGAAGCTGCACATCAAGGTCATCGAAACCGTCACCACCAAAACGGTCAAGCCGAGGCCGCTGCGCCTGGCGGTGACCCCCTCCACGTTTGACGACATGGGCCGGCTGCTGACCTCCCTGGGGGAGGGTTACAAGTACACCCTCATCGAGACGGCCGAGGTCCGTGACCCCGAGCGCCTGGCCCAGTTCGACGTCCTCTTCCTGACCTGCGCCGCGGGCGGCCTGGACCTGCGCAAGAGCCTGCGCGATTTCGTGGCCCGGGGCGGGACACTGTACGCTTCCGACTGGCGCCTCGAGGCCGTCGCCGTGGCCTTCCCTGAATTCGTCAGCCTCTTCAAGATCGGCGTGGGGGTCAAGCAGGACGTGACGGCCGATGTCCTCGACCCCGGACTGCGCGAGCTCGTCGGCCCGCAAGTCGTCATCCGCTTCGACCTGGGCAGCTGGAAGGCGGCGGCCTTCGGCGGCCAGGGCGTCAACACGCTCCTCCGGGGGAAATACCAGAAGCTGTTCGGCTCCGGGTTGGGGGACGCCTCCCTGCTGGTGAAGTTCCGGCACGGCGAGGGGACCGTCATCTTCACCTCGTTCCATAACGAAAAGCAGAACAGCAACACTGAACTGAAACTGCTGCGCTACCTGGTCTTCACCGCGGTGACGGCCCAGGCCGAGTCGCGGCTGACGAAGACCATCATCTCGGGGGGCCTGTCGCCCCACCTGTTACGGCGCGGCGCCGCTTCCGCGGACGACCCGCAGGTGTCGCACACCTACGTCCACAAGAAGGCCGGGCGCCTTCAGTTCGCCCTGGCGTTCGAGAACCAGGGCGCCCGCCTGCGGCTGACGCTCGTCGCACCCGACGGGCGCGAGATCAAGCGGGAGGGGGCGGCGGGCTTCATCGTCGAGGTGCAGGACGCCCCCGCGGGCACCTGGCGCTACACCGTGACCGCCCCGATCCTGCCCTTCCCCAATTTCCCGTTCACGCTGACCGTCGGCGAAGCGGCCGCGCCGTGAGCCGGCGCGGGGCCTGGTCTCGGCAAGTCGTCGGCGGGCCGGAACGCTCCCCTGAATGGAACTGCGCCAATGCACACCAAGTCCGTGGATCGAGCCAACCCCGGGTGCATCCTCTTCCTGGTGGACCACTCCCAGTCGATGACCGAGGGCCTGGCCGGCTCGAGCAAACCCAAGGCGGACGCGGTGGCCAGCGCCATCAACCGCTTCCTCGGGGAGTTGATCATCACCTGTGAGCGCGGCGGCGACCGGCCGAGAAACTATTTCGACGTCGGCGTCATCGCCTACACGACCGACGCCGACGCGCAGCCCCTCGTGGGGCCCGTCCTGGGGAAAGACCTGGCCGGCAAGGACCTGGTCAGCATGGAGGAGTTGTTCGAGAATCCGCTCGACCTGGAGCTCCGCCAGCAGGACAGCCCCTCCGGCACCCAGATGGACGTCTACGTCCCCATCTGGTATCGGGCGCCGTCGCCGGAAACCATGGCGGGGACGCCGATGTGTGCCGTCCTGGAGTACGCTTACAACACAGCTGCCGACTGGTGCGGCCGCCACCCGCGCAGCTTCCCGCCCCTGGTCATCCACCTGACGGACGGCGACGCGACCGACGGCGACCCCGAGCCGGCGGCGGCGCACCTGCAGTCCCTGGCCACCCAGGACGGCAACCTGCTGCTGTTCAACTGCCACCTCTCCGACTCCCAGGAGTCGTCGGTGCTCTTCCCCGCCCTCGTCGAGCAACTCGCCGACGGCCACAGCCAGCGGTTATTCCGGATGTCGAGCGTGCTGCCGGAGAGGCTCCGGCAGATGGCCGTCGCGCGGGCCATCGACGTCCCGCCGGGGGCGCGCGGGATGGCGTTCAATGCCGACGCCACCTGCATGCTGCAGCTGATCAACGTCGGCACGACCGTGGCGACTTCCTCTAACCTGCGCTAAGAGTATGGCTGAACCGTTACCGAACAGGGCGGCCCCGATCTTCGAGGCGGCCGCCCTCTGGGCCGTCAGGGAGGGCAACACCGACGAGGAATGGGAGGACGCTTACGCCCTGGATCCCGACCGCGGCGTGGCCGCCCTCAGTGACGGGGCCAGTGATGGCATCTTCGCCAGGGCGTGGGCCGCGATCCTCACGCGCCGCTTCGTCGAGGGGCCGCCCGACCCGGACGACGCGAGCGGCCTCGCGGCCTGGCTCGACGCCGCCCGGACCGAATGGGACGGGCACTTCGATTACCGGGCCCTGCGCTACACGCAGCAGGTCAAGGTCCGGCGGACCGGCGGTGCGGCCACCCTGCTGGCCCTCCGCATTGGGGCCGAGGCGCCCGGCCCCAATAAAGCCGGTGCGATCCCCTGGCGCGCCTGGGCGGTGGGCGACAGCTGTCTGTTCTGGGTGCGCGACAACCGCCTGCTGGCCATGTTCCCGACCCTGCGCTCGGAGGACTTCGGACCGACCCCCCTTTTGCTCCGGACGCACGCCGATGCCCCGATTCCCGCCCCGCTCGGCACGCGCGGGGACTGCTTCCCCGGCGATGCGTTCGTGCTGGCGACGGACGCCGTGGCCCACTGGTTGTGTCGCGGCTGCGAGGGGGATTCCCCACCCGACTGGGAGCGCCTCGGGGGACTGCGGGAGGACGCCTGGAAACGGCGCATCGAGGAATTGCGGCAGAACGAGCAGATCGTCAATGACGATTGTACGCTGCTGTTCCTGCGAATTCAGGGAAGCCCGGGCAGGTTTGCGGGTGCAGACGATTCACGAGCCTAGGTAGACTGAGACTACGGGAAGGCCTTTCGTCCTTTTCCTTCTGTTCAGGAGATGACGGGCATGAGATGGCAGCTACTCTTGCGTCCCTTGGTCGGAACCGTCCTGATCGGCGCGGCCGTCCTCGGTGCGGCCCTCCTCCCCGCGAGTGCTCTGGCCGGGGGCAAAGAGGACGAGACGGAGAAGATCAAGAAGATCGCCGGGGCGTTCCTCAACCGGCTGCGGCACTCGTGTATCACGCAACCGGCGCTGCGCGGCGTGCTGCTGGTCAAGGACAAGGAACTCAAGGTCGAGAAAGGGCAACTGCAATTGCAGGGGCTCGTTGACCGAGAGGACCAGAAGGCGCTGCTGGCCCGGGAAGCCGAGCGGCTCATGGCCCGCGTGGAGACCTGGAAGAAATACTTCGGCCGGGGGGTATCGGCAGAGGCGATGAAGAAGGTTTCCATTCGGACCAACACGTTGAAGGGCATCCAGCAGTTCTTCGCCGAGGGCGCCCCGGAGGACAAGAAGGCCCCGGAGGACAAGAAGGCCAAGGCGGAGAAGAAGAAACAGCAGGCGGCGCTGCGGCAGACCCGCGTGGATGACGTCTATTACGACCCCGAGGGCAATCTGATCTTTACGGGGGTCTGCATCCACCCGTGGAGCGCCAATGAAAAAGCCCAGGAGGACTACCAGAAGTTCGTCGGGGTCGCTTTGCAAAGACAGCTGGACGAGGTGCATCTGATCCCCGAGCTAAAGGAATTCAAAGTCCTCGTGGCCGCCGAGCAGCAAATTCGCCTGGGCGGCAACCTCCTACGGCGGCTGCAGCGGCGGGCCATCGCCGACCCCGGCCTGGACAACGAGGTGTTGCTCCAGGAGGCGTGGTACGACGAGAACGGGGTGCTGCACATCAACGGGGTCGTGGGGAAAGAAGACTACCTCACCAAGGTCAAAGAGCTTGTCGAGAAGGAACTGAAGGACGACCCGTGTGTGCGCCCCGCCGGGGACGGGGGCACGTCCTCCGGGCTGCGGCAGGATTGGAAGTACGCCCCGTGGCGGATTCGGCTCAAACAGTTGCAGGCCGATCTCGCGAGCTCGGCGGACCCCGTGCTTCAGCAGACCCGGCTCGACCGCGTGTATTTCGAGTACACGGACGCCGCCGCCCTGGAGCTGCGCTTCGAGGGGGTGAGCTGCCACCCGGACGCAAAGAACCCGGAAGAAATCGACAAAGACGGAAAACCGCGCGGCCTGGGCAAGGTCCGTGCCTTTCTGGAAAAAGAATGCGGTGAATCGTGGCCTGCGCTGAAGCGGGCGATCGAAGCGACCGACACGACCATCGCAGTCCAGGGCATCCGCCACATCAACCAGCCGGGGTCCGAGTTGCAGAACAAGCTTTCGGAAGTGCGGGAGCTGGACGGAATCTACCTCGATGACAAAGCGTTCTTCGACCGGGAGGGCAGGCTCGCCCTCCACGGGATATGGCCCAGGCAGGCGCCGGCGGCACAATTGAAGACCTTTGTCGAGCAGAACATCACGGGGCAGGAGGCCCGCTTGCTGGCGAAGGCACTGTCGCTCGAGCACATGAAGGAGGTGCCCACGCAAGACGTCCTTAAAGAGTTGCGGCGCTGGACGGCGGAACAATTCGAGGATGTCTGGCTCGATCGCCTGTACTATCTCCCGGAGGAGGATGGCTCGCTGCAACTCACGGGGTTCTGTCCTGACCCCAAGATAACAGAAAAAGTGAAGGAGCGATTGGCCAAGGCGTTCGAGGACGCCGAGGTAGACTTGGCCCCAAACGGAGTCACGGAGTACCTCCGGGATCAGGTTTTCAGCCCCAAGGAGCCGCGCTGGGACGGCTTGTTGATCGAGCGAGCCTACTACGACCCCAACGGCGTGTATGTCCTCGTCGGCCTCGTCGATGATGCGCGGCAGCGGACGGACCTGGGCGGCATCCTGAAAGAGTTGGCCGGCAAGGCCGACTGGCGAGAGCGCCTGCCGAACAAATGGGATTTGACCAAGTTGGAGGTTCTGCCCCTTGAGCCAATGCTGACCGGGTTAAGCAAGGTCATGCCCGAATACAACGAACTGGACGGCATCAAGCTGGAGCGAGCCTATCACGATCAGCAGAAGCGCCTGGTGTTTACCGGCATCGCCGTGATCGACGCCCCGGGCGTCGATCCCAGAACCTCGTTCGAGGACCTGCTGAAAGGCGACCCGCGCTGGAAGCAATCGGTCGTTGCCGCCGAGGATGTGCTGCGGGACCTTCTTAAAGCTGACCCACGCTGGAAGCGGCGCATCATCAATGATGACCTGTTTCGGGCCGTGGATTTGAAGGCCCTCAACGTCCGGCAGAAGAATGAGAAGCTCGCGGACTTCGCCATCGACCAGGTGATCGACCTCCTCAGCAAGAGCCTGCCGGACATCGCCCCGGGGTACGACAGGTCGTGTGCTTCGCCGCGGGCCAGCAAGGCCGCCGCGCGCGCTCTCTCCCGGAGCGTTGCCGAAACGTGCAGCAAGTACATGGATACCGCCCTGCTGCACAACCCCCAAGATCCGGCCGCGTGGTTCCTGCGCGGGCTGTGTCTGTACTCGTTGGCCGACAGGCCCCAGGCCGCACGCGACCTGCGCCGCCTGGTGGCCCTCGAGGAGCGGGACCCTTACGTCCGGGCGGCCCTCGCCCGGCGGATCGAATTGATCCAGGGTGAGTTGCGCATGGCGGTCACCCGGTACGCCGATCATGTCGCCATTCAGGCGGGGGGCGGTTACCCTCCTCTGTCGCTCGCAGCTTTCCGATGATCCGAGGGACAGGTGACGACAAAGAGGGGGCGGGAACTACCAGATGGCAGTTCCCGCCCCCGCGCGGACGGAAACGCGCCGATCGGCCGGGACCCACCGAGCAACCGCACCAGGCAGTTTCCCTCTGAGCGCGCGACGGCGCGGAGGCGGCGGCCTTCTTCGAGACCGCCCGGGCGGACCGCGCCGCCGTCCTCGACCTCCTTGCGGCGGAGTTCACCCTGCGCCGGCGGGCGCCTCCAGGGCCTCGCGTACCTTGCGCGCCAGCTCGCTCGGCGTGTACGGCTTGCGCAGCGCGACGCCGTCCCCCCGCCACCGATCGCGCAGGACGTCCTCCTCGGGGTAGTCCGAGACGACGAGCAGCTTGAGTCCGGGCTGCTCGGCCCGGAGCAGCTTCCACACCTCGACCTCGGCGATCCGGCCGGGAACGGACTCGACGATGAACAGGTGGACGGCGCCCGGGTGGCGTGTACTCAGCTCGAGCGCCTCCGGGACGCCGGCGGCCGTCAGCACCGTGTAGCCGCACGTCTGCAGGATCTGCCGATCCAGGTCGCGCACCCCCTCCTCGGCCTCGACGAGCAGCAGCGTCTCGGTGCCGCGCGGCAGGTCGGGCAGGGTGAACGCCGCCGGCCCGGCCCCGTCCGCGGCCGCCGGGAAGTCGATCGTGAAGGTCGTGCCCTGGCCGGCGGCGCTGCTCACCTCGATGTGGCCGCCGCTCTGCCGGACGGTCCCGTGGACGCTGGCCAGGCCCATGCCAGTCCCCGCGCCGACGGGCCTGGTGGTGAAGAACGGCTCGAAGGCCCGCGTGCGGGCCTTCTCGGACATGCCCTGGCCGGTGTCGCTGACGCGCAGCCGGGCGCAGGGGCCGGGGCGGAACCCCGCGCGGGCGCGGGCCTCCACCTCCGTCAGCACGGCGCAAGTCGTCTCGATGGTGAGCCTCCCCCCCGCCGGCATGGCGTCGCGCGCGTTGCCCGCCAGGTCGAGCAGGATCTGCTCCACGAGCCGCGGGTCGATCCGGATGGAGGGCACCGCCTGGCCGAGGACCGTGACGACCTCAGCCGTCCCGCCGAGGGTGTGGCGCACTGCCTCAGCGGCGGCGGTCACCAGCGCGTTGAGGTCCAGCACGCGCGGCTGGAGTATCTGGCTGCGGCTGAAGGCGAGCAGCCGGCGCGTCAGGGCGGCGGCGCGCTCGCCGGCGCGCTGGATCTCCTCCAGGAAGCCGTGCCAGGGGTGATCGGGGGTCAGTGCCTCGAGGAGCAGGCTGCTGTAGCCGTTGACGACGGTGAGGAGGTTGTTGAAGTCGTGCGACACGCCAGCGGCGAGTTGCGCGACCGCGTCCAGCTTCTGCGCCTGGCGGATCTGCTCCTCGACGCGCCGCGCGTCGCCGACGTCGCGCAGTGTCAGGACGACCTCCGCTCCATCGGCCGCGGCCGGGGCGGCGCGAAGGAGGACGGCCACGTACCGGCCGTCGCGGGTCACGAGCAGCGCGGGCCGTGCGGCCTGGGCGCCCCCCGCCGCGGGATCTTCGAGGGGTCGCCGGGTGTACTCATCGAGGAGGGAGACGAGCTGGAGCAGGGGCCGGCCGGCCGCCTCGTCCTGCGGCCAACCCGTGAGGACCTCGGCGGCGGCGTTGAGGAAGGCGACGTGTCCGTCCGTGTCGGTGACGACGACGGCGTCCCCGAGGGCATTCAGGATGGCGGCCCAGCGGCGTTCGCCCGCGCGGAGCCGCTGCACGGCGTGGTGGTGGGACAGGGCCAGGTCGAGCACCGCCTGCACCTGGGCCGGCGCGTAGGGCGGCACCAGCCGGGGAACGGCCGCGCCGGGAGGCGTCGGGGCTTCCGACTCGTCCGGCACCGGACCGAAATGGATGACGGGGACTTGCAGCCGGGCCTGCATCTCCTCGGCGGCGGCGGGCAGCCGGACGTCGAGGAGGACGAGATCCAGCCGGAGGTCTCCGGCCAACCGGACCGCCTCGGCGGCGGAGTGAGTGACGGCGGGTACGGCGTACCCCAGGCGAGTCAGGCAGTGCTCGATGTCTGCGCCTGCCGCACCATCCGCGGGTGCGAGCAGGATCCGGGCGCCCCTCATAGGCGTTGCTTCTCCGAAGGGTTGAGCGGTCGAAGCTAGAGCAATTTGCGGTCGGGTATAGCAGGGAGGGGGGTGGCATGCTTTCGCGGCCCCTGCTCGTCGGGGACTATTTCCCAGGCCGCAAGGGGCCGCGAAAGCATGCCACCCCCTCCCTCGCTACAACCGACCGCAAACTGCTCTCATTGGCGACTCCGTGGCGGCGGCTGGGAGCGGGCGCATTCCGAAAGTGGGTCGGCGGCGCCGTGGATTCTCCTGTTTTCGGGAAAAGAGTCGTCTCAACTAGATTACAGATGTTTACCATTTCGGCGAGGCGCCCGATTGCGGCGCGGACGGGGGCGCGGTACAACGGTGCCGTACCAGACCTGTCCTGACAGCGTCGGAAGAACCCGGGCCCCCCATCGGAGCGTCCGCCCATGCTGGCCAAGCTGAACACGTTCGCCCTGGTGGGGATCGACGCCGTGCCGGTCGAGGTCGAGGTGGATGCCGCCGCCGGCCTGCCGAAGACCCTGCTGGTCGGCCTGCCGGAGATGGCCGTCAAGGAGAGTGTCCACCGCATCGAGCGCGCCCTGGCCAACCTCGGCTACGACCGCCATCCCGGCCGGACCGTCATCAACCTCGCCCCGGCGGATCTCCGCAAGGACGCGGGCGGCTTCGACCTGCCGATCGCGCTGGGCCTGCTGGTGGCGACGGGGCAGCTGCGGCCGGAGCAGTTGCGCGGCTGGGCGATGGTCGGCGAACTGGCGCTGGACGGCAGCGTGCGGCCGGTCAAGGGGGCGCTGTCGATGGCCATAGCCGCCGGCCAGGCCGGCGTCGCACGGCTGCTGGTGCCGGCCGCCAACGCCCGCGAGGCCGCCGTCGTCAAGGAGGTGGCGGTCTACGGCGTCGGCGGCCTGGCCGAGGCGGTCGGCATCCTCTCGGGCCAGCTCGACGCCGAGCCGGTCGCCGCCGACATCGAGGAGCTGTTCGCCCGCCTGAACAATTACGACCACGACTTCAGCGACGTCCGCGGCCAGGAGTTCGCCAAGCGCGCCCTCGTCGTCGCCGCCGCCGGTGGTCACAATGTCCTGATGATCGGCTCCCCGGGGACCGGCAAGACGATGCTGGCCAAGCGGTTGCCGACGATCCTGCCGCCGCTGAGTCCGTCGGAGAGCCTGGAGACGACGCGCATCTACAGCGCCATGGGCCGCCTCGATCCAGGGCAGGCGCTGCTGGCGACGCGGCCGTTCCGCTCGCCGCACCACACCATCAGCGACGCCGGCATGGTCGGCGGCGGCAGCATCCCCACGCCCGGCGAGATCAGCCTGGCCCACCACGGCGTGCTCTTCCTCGACGAGCTGCCGGAGTTCAACCGCAAGAGCCTGGAAGTGCTGCGCCAGCCGCTGGAGGAGGGCCGCGTGACCATCTCGCGGGCGCTGGCCTCGACCACGTTCCCGGCGCGGTTCATCCTGGTGGCGTCCATGAACCCGTGCCCGTGCGGGTATCTGGGGGACGGCAAGCGGCCGTGCAAGTGCAGCCCCGCGCAGGTCGAGCGCTACATGGGCCGGGTGAGCGGGCCGCTGCTGGACCGAATCGACCTGCACATTGAGGTGCCCGCCGTGCCGTTCCAGGAGCTGTCGGCCGGCGCCGACGGCACCACCAGCGCGGCGATGCGCGAGCAGGTGTCGCAGGCGCGCGCGGTGCAGCGGCGGCGCTGGGGCGGCGACGGGGCGAAGCTGAACAGCCGCATGAGCAGCCGCGGGCTGCGGGCGCACTGCGGGCTGTCGGCGGAGGCGCGCGACCTGCTGAAGGCGGCGATGGAGAACCTGGGGCTGTCGGCGCGGGCGCACGACCGCATCCTGCGGGTGGCGCGCACCATCGCCGACCTGGAGGGGGCGGCGGACCTCCGGCAGGGGCACGTCACCGAGGCCATCGCCTACCGCACCCTCGACCGCAAGCTCTGGGCCCGCTGA
>JBBRPS010000124.1:0-16511 GCA_038227745.1 Gemmatales bacterium
GGGCGAGCGCGAGGCACACGCTCGCCCCCGCGCAGCGGGATCTGGCTCACCGCTCGCGGCTAAACGAGCGCGCAGTGGCCTGCGCCGTCATGGAAGAAAACACCGTTACCATAGGTTCCTGAGTGCAGCATGGCAAAGGCGCAGGCGAGCGGCGGGGCTTGTCGCCGCTGTCCAGACCGCCGGGACAAGCCCGGCGGCTCGCTGGAACATGGCCCACGCGGCACTCCGCATGTTGAGTCCGTGGGATTCGGGCCGGGTCAAGGTATCCCGAAGGGCCAGCGCTTTCCACCAAAGAAGAAGGGGCCTTCCCCGAAGTCAGGGGAAGGCCCCGCGCGTTGCCGCTTTACATCAAACACGCTGCCGAGGCTACTCCTGCACGCGGAGCAGGAAGCTCTCGGAGTGGCTGTTGAACTCCGGGGCGTACATGCACTGGATCTGGGCCATGCCGGTCTGGTACGCCCCGCGGTGGACCACCCGCGTGGCGTACTCGAAGACGTACGTGCCCTTCGGCAGGTAGTCGATGAAGAAGTGGCTGGCCGTGTCGCGCGTCGTCTCGTAGTACGCCAGCCCATCCTGGTAGCGGTAGTGCGACAGCACGTTCACCGGCTCCGTGCCGCTGCCGCGCCCGTCCTTCAGGTGGATGTACTCCATGTCGCGATCCACCCGCAGCACCAGCCGCACCACCAGATCGTCGCCCACCTTCACCGCGCCGTTCTTCACAGGCACCAGCACCGGGCCCTTCTTCGTGTGGACCCGCGTGTACAGCACCTTCTTCAGCGTCAACGGCGTGCCCTCGTAGGCCGTCACCTTGCTCACGTCCTCCAGGTACTGCCAGGTCACGCTCCCCCAACTCACACCCTCATCGACCTTCTTCAGCGTGATCCTGCCCTGGCTCGGCTTGATCTCGTTGGCGGCGAAGCGCTTCTCGTAGAAGCCGGTGCCGGCCTCCACCTTCTCCGGCTTGATCGCCACGCCGCCCAGGTCGATCTCCACCAGCGCGTCCGACGCCAGCGGGTTCTTCTCGCCGCGCAGCAGCAACCCGTAGACCGCGTCGGCCGTCGCCTTCGTCGTCTTCCAGTCCTGCGTCTGCTTCTGCTTCAGCAGCCAGACCTTGCACTCCTCGACCGCCTTCTGGTCGTTCATGACCTCATCGAAGGCCTCGATCATCATCGCCTGGGTCTCGATCGGCGCTCGGTACCACCACCACGACAGCTCCAGGTCCCGCCAGAACATGCCCAGCTCCTCGTTGCTCACCGACCGCTCCTTGATCGAGCGCATGATCCCCTGCGCCGCCGCCTTGTCGCCGAAGCGCTGCAGCGCCAGCGCCAGGTGCGCCTGCGACTGGCGGTTGGCCAGCTGCAGCCAGTGCTTCTTCGCCTGGCCGAGGAAGTAATCCACCGCCGGCTTGTGGTTCTGGGCCACCACCTTGTCGAGGATGAAGAAGCTGCGGCCGTACAGGTACAGGGCGATCGTCGGACTCAGGTTGTTCCGGTCCTGGTGGCCGCGGCGCACGATGTCCTGGTAGACGCCGTCGATCCAGCCATCGAGCCGGTTGATCGACTTCACCGCTGGGACGATGTCGAGGTCCTTGACGCCGAGGTGGCGCATGCGGCCGAAGCCGGTGGTGATGTACAGCGTGATGTAGTCGCTCGCCGGACCGCCGGGGAACCACGGCCAGGCGCCGTCCTGGTGCTGCAGGTCGGCCATCAGCCGCACCAGCCGCGCCGTCTCCTCGTTGAGGCGGTTGGCGTCGAACAGGATGCCGACGTTGCGGCGCGCCTGGCTCTCGGCCTGCGCCTGCTTGAGCCACGGCGTCTCCTCCAGCATGACGGCCCGCAGCTCCTTGTTCTTCTCCAGGGGGCTGTCCAGGGCGGGCGTGCCTTTCCACTGGTCGAACACCTTGCGGATCTTCGGGTCGCTGTTGGCGATGTAGCGCGCCAGGGCGTTGGCGTAGAGGCGGTTGAAGGTCGCCTCGGTGGACTCGTAGGGCTGCTCGATCAGGTACGGCAGCGCCATGATCGCATACCAGTTCGGGTTGGATACGACCTGCGCCGTCAGGCTCTCACTCTTGAGCGTATCCGACTTCGGGGAGTCGATGAGGCGCTGGAAGGTGAACTTCCGCGTTTGCGGGCCGCGGATCGGCAGCGAGATCGACTCGGTGACGAGCACGCGCCGCGACAGGACGGGCAGGTAGCCCTCCTCGCCGTCGGACACCTTGCCGGTCGAGCCGACCGCGTTGTAGCTCAGGAAGCCCATGCCATCGGGCACCTTGAGCCGCCAGGCGAAGCTGCGCGACTCCTTCGCGGGAACGTCGAACGCCTGCTCGTTCTTGGTGTTGGCCAGGGCGGCGTCGGCGGACTTGCCGGTGCGGGCGTCGGCGAAGGTCAGGCGCACGGTGCCGGCCTGGGGAGCGTCGGACTGGTTGGTCACCTTGACGGTGAACTCGAGTACGTCGCCCTCGCGGACGAAGCGCGGCGGGTTGGGTTGCACCATCAGGTCGCGGGCGGTGACGACGCTGTCGGACAGCGCGCCGCTGCGCAGGACCTTGTCGTGGGCGAAGGCGAGGAACTTCCAGCGCGTCAGCGCCTCGGGCATGGTGAACTTCAGCTTGACCTCGCCCTCCTTGTCGGAGAGCAGGTGGGGGAAGAAGAAGGCCGTCTCGTTCAGGTTCTTGCGCGGCGCCACCTTGCCGAGGTCCGGCGCGGGGGCCTGCTCGCCGAGGCCGGCGCCGTTGCCCTTGCCGTCGGCCCTGGCCTGCCGCTCCTGTTGCTCCAGGCCCCGGAGCCGGTTGCTGTTTTGCCCGTCGGCTTCCCCCGCCAGGGCGCCATTCTTGGCCATCCCGGGCGCGGCCGCCGCCTCGAACCGCCGGAAGCCCGCGGTCGGCATCACGCCGCCCCGCCCGCCGAAATACTGGTAGCCCCAGAAATTGCCGGCGATGTCCTGCGGGAACTCGCGGTAGTTCCAGGGCGTCTGCTGGGAGCTGGACGCGAACCGCCCCTGGATCCACTGCAGGTGGGCGAGCGCGTTCTCGAACTGCATCGTCAGGTTGGAGCTGTCCTGGCGGAAGACGTTGAACTTCTCCAGCCACTTGTGCGGCAGGTAGGCGTCGAGCGATTCGTCATACAGGGCGGCGACCATCTCCGCGACCGCCTTGGTGGCGTTCGGGCCAGTCACGATTGCGGTCCACGTCTCCTTCTGCCCCGGCTCCAGCTTGGAAACGAAGCGCTCCCAGCGGACCTTGAGGTCCTTGTTGCTCCACGGCACCTCGACGCGGCGCGTCTCCAGGTAGGCGCGGTTGTCGCGCACCATCGTCACGCGCACCGTGAAGCCGCCGCGCATGTCCTCGGTGACCTTCTGGTGGACGGCCACCTGCGTCTGGCCGGGGTCGGTCCAGAAGCTCTGCAGCAGCTTGCGGCGATGCTCGATCTCGACGTGGGCGCGGGCCTTGTCGTAGCCGCTGCCCCAGAGCAGGGTGAACTCACTGCCCGGCTCCAGGCTCCACTTCGGGGCGGCGACCAGGCTCGGCACCTTCAGGTCGAGCTTCTTCGCGGCGGGGTCCACCACCTGCACCGGCAGGCGGGCGGTGACCTTCTTGCCGAAGCGATCCTGCGTCTCCAGCACGGCGCGGTAAGCGCCGACGCCCAGCTCGAACGTCAGCTTGGCGGTGCCGGTCTTGTCGGTCTTGAACGCGCGCTCGGCGACGACCTCGCCCAGCGGCCACGAGCGCGGGTTGGACAGGTCGGGGTCCGGGCCTTCCTCGACAGCCTTGCCGCCGCGGCGGACGAAGCGCGGCTGGTAGCCGTACCCCTGCAGGCGGGCGCGGTGGACCTGCGCGGGCGGCTTGAGGGCGTAGACCTTGACCTTGCCCTCGGCCTGCTGCGGCTCGGCGTCCAGGGTGGTCGTCTTCGCCGTGACGTGGACCACCTTGCCGGCCGCCTGCCAGTCGGCCGCGGTCAGCTCCGCCATGAGGGCCGTGTAGCCGATGTTGAGGCTCACCTGGCCGGAGCGGGTCTCGCCCGTGGGATCGGTCACGTCGGCGGAGACAGTGTAGTGGAAAGTCGGCTCGTCCTTCGCGGGGACGGCCAGGTCGGGCCGGGCGACGAACGTGACCTTGAAGCTGCCGTCCACCGCGGTGGTGGCCTGGCCGTGGGCGATCTCCTGGCTGGGCTGCGGCTGCGGCATCCGCCACCAGTAGCGGTAGTGCCACCAGATCGGGTAGCGCACCTGGCGCACGACGCGGTAACTCAGCCTGGCCCCGTCCACCGGGGCGCCGGTGTAGGCGAGCGCCTTGCCCGTGACGATGACCTGGCCGTTCAGCTTGGCGGCGGTCTTCGGCTTCTCGACGGTGACCTGGAACTTCGGCCGCTTGTACTCCTCGACGGCGACGCCGGCGTTACCGCGCGGGCCTTCGACGGTGCGGAAGAACATCCGGCCCAGGACACGGTCGGTCGGAGCGTTGAAGCTGCCGCTGAACGAACCGTAGTCGTTCGTCATGTGCTTCTGGCGGGCGATCTCCTTGTTGTTGCGGTCGTAGAAGACGACCGTCACGCCCTGGTTGCCCAGGGCCGTGTAGTTGTTGCTCGCCTGATCGACGTTGATGCAGATGCCCTTGTACTGGATCGTCTGCCCGGGGCGGTACAGCGCGCGGTCGGTGAAGAAGACCGTTTGGGAGTAGGGGATCGGGACGCTGTTGTGGCGGTTGACCCAGAAGTCGTGCGCGGTGTGCAGCGCCTGGCCCTTGGAGCGGGCCAGCACGAGGTAGCTCTGGTTGTTGAGGCCATCGAAGCGGAAGTAGCCGTTGAGGTCCGACTGGACTGGCTGGGTGGCGACGCGCGGCACGTTCTGGAAGTTCGGCCGGTACCACGCCTTCAACTCGACGCCGGCCATCGGGGTGCCGGCGCGGGCGTCGAGGACGAACCCTTCGAGAGAACCCTCGCCCTGGCGCACGCGCATCACCAGCGACAGCTTGCTGACCCACAGACCGGTGTAGTTGACCGTGTTGTCGTTGGGGCCGAAGTTCGGGTCATGGCTGGAGATGAGGAAGTAGAAGCCGGGCTTGAGGTCCTTGGGGGCTGGAAGTTTCTCGGTGCGCTCCTGGTAGTCCTGGGTGGCGGGCAGGTCGGCGGACCACTCCAGGTCGGCCTTCTTGCGCAGGAGGGCCTGCTGCTCCTGGGGGGTCAACTGCTCCGGCCGCCACCCCGGGCTCTTGAGGCGCTGCTCGAAGTCCTCGGCGACGGCGCGGAAGTAGACCCTGGTGACGTTGCGGTAGCGGACGTCGATGGTCGGCCACGGGGCGTTCCAGACGCGCTCGGTGGTGATGCCGGCCGACTTCGCCTCGATCTGCTGCACGAGGTTATGGCACAGCTTGCCGCCGTGCGAGTTGGGCAGGGCCTTCTCGCCGCGGGCGGCCAGGGCGCGCGCCCGGACGAGGTCGCCCTCCTGCTGCAGAGTCAAGGCGCCGTGGTAGAGCGCGCGGACGCCGACCTCGTGCTGTGGGTGGGCGTCGGCCAGGCGCTTCAGCGCCGCCTTGTAAGGCTCGTTCTTGCCCTCGCCGACGGCCTTGTTGTGGCCGAAGATGAGGCGCTGCAGGTCGGCGTCGAGGAAGGCGGTCTGGTCCTTGTCGTCGGCGTGGAAGCGCAGCAAGTCCTGGTAGAGGCGGACGGCCTTGAGGAGGCGCGCCTCGGTATCGGTGGTCTGCGGCTGCCACTTCAGGAACTCGTCGGTGGCGGCGAAGATGGGGCTGTCGGCGGCGATCTCGAAGTTGTCCTCGGCCTTGCTGCCGGCCTGCTCGCCGGCGGCGTAGAAGGCCAGGGCGTTGTGGGCGATGAAGTCGTACAGCGTGGGCCGGTAGGCGTCGGGTACGTCGCCCTTCGTCAAGAGGTCGTTATAGTCGGCGATGGGGATGGCCTTGAGGGCCTTCTGGGCGGCGAGTGCCCTGGTGAACTGTTTGTCGATCTCGTCGAGGATGCGGGGCAGGTCCCAGGTGGTGAAGTCCTTGCCGGGGGAGGCGGCGGTGGTGGTGCGCTGCAGGAAGCGCCAGCGGTTCTGCTGGAAGTAGTGCCAGTACCAGTTGGCGAGGATGGCGTCCATGACGGGCACCATCTGCGGCGGCGCCTTGGCGATGGCGTCCTGCAGGCGGGTGACCTTCTCCTCGGGCTTGTTGCCCTGGATGGTGCCTTCGAGGGCGATCTTGCGGCCGATGGCCTTGATGGCCTCGGGGTAGGCCTTGTCCTTGATGGCGGCGGCGATGATCGGCTCCAGCCGCTCGATGGCGGTCTTGGGGAGGCCCTTCTTGACCGCTTCCTCGACCTTCTGCCACTGCTTCTCGCGGTCGGCGGGGACGGCGAAGGTGAGCAGGGGCAGGGCGAGGAAGCAGGTACTCAGCACGGCGACTCGTCTGTTCATCGGTCCACCTTCCTTTGTCGGAGTCCGGCGGCGAGGGCCGCCCGTCGTGGTATAGACGACGCGCCTGTGCAGGCGGATTGCGGTTTTTCGAGGAAGGGGGCGACGGGGGCGAGAGGTGGAAGGGCCTGCCACTCGCCGGCGCGGTGCGTGGTAAACCGGCCCCGACCTGTGTATAGTGGGGGGGAGGGATTCGCCCGCGCTACTGGATCACGGAACACCGACCATGCTCACCCTGTCGCGGGGCGCCTGGGCGGGCAGCGCCGCTGCCGCGCTTCTGGTGACCCTGCTGTTCGCCGGACTGCGCGCCCTGGGCGCCGGCTCCGATCGGGACGCGGCCGCCTGGCCGGAGCTGCTCGCCGTCCTGGCCCTCACCTGGCTCACGGCCCTCACCTCCGCCTGGGCGGCCGCTCGCCCTTACCGCCATGCACTACGCCGGCTCGGTGGCCGCCTCGCCGAGTTCCGCCGCAACCCCTCCTCGGGGCCGCTCACGTCGGTGGACGACGAGCACACGCTCGGGGGCTTTGCCGACGAGATCGAGGCCTTCGGCGCCGGCTACCGCAAGTCCCTGCGCGACCTCGTCGCGCAGCACGAGGCGCTGGAATCGCTGCGCTCGCTGCAGGGCCACGGCGAGGCCGAGAAGGCGGACCGGGCCAGCGCCGTCCAGCGCGGCAGCGGCTCCAGTCGCAACATGGTCGGGCGCCTCACGCCCAACCTCCGCTGGCTGGCCGCCACGCCGGCGCTGCAGCAGTTTCTCGGCCGCCGCCTCGCCGACCTCAACGGCCGCGCCTTCGCCCAGGTGCTCCACGCCGACGACCGCGCGGAGCTGCGCCGCGCCTTCCAGGAAGCGCTGGAGACCGGCGAGGCGCACAACGTCGCCTTCCGCCTCTGCTGCCGCGACCCGGCCGCGGGCCAGAAGCCGGATGAGTCGGACGTGAGGCCCCCCGCCGAGCGGCACGTGCAGATGGACGTGCTGACGCGCTACGGCGACGATGGCCGGCCACTGCAATTCCGCTGCTTTTTGGTGGACATCACCGACCGCCTCCACGCCGAGCAGGAGCTGCGCCGCCGCACCGAGGAGCTGTCGCAGACCAACGTCCGCCTGCTGCGCATCAACCAGGATCTGGAGCGCCTCAAGGAGAGCTACCGCGACCTGTACCACAACGCCCCGGTGATGTACTTCAGCCTCGACGCCGCGGGCCGCTTCGTCACTTTCAACGATACCATGTGTCAGGCGCTCGGCTACGCCCGCGAGGATCTGGCGCTGCAGCCGTTCACGCGGCTGCTGCCGCCCGAGAGCCACCAGCGCTATCTCGAGGACCCCGGGGCGTACCAGCAGCGCGGTGAGGTCGAGACGCGCTGGCTGACGAAGGACGGCACGGTCATCGACGTGTGGATCCGCAGTGTGCCGCTGCAGGACGCCGCGGGGCACTTCGTCCGCTCGCGCAGCGTCGCCCAGGACGTCACGGAGCGTAACCGCTTGAGCGGCGAGCTGCGCCGCCGCGGCGACGAGTTGGAGCGAGCCAATGCCGAGCTGCGCCAGATCAACCGGGAGCTGGACGACTTCACCCGGGTCGTCTCGCACGACCTCAAGGAACCGCTGCGCACCATCGAGGCATTCAGCAGCTCTCTCGCCCAGGACTACTCGACGCAGCTCGGCCCGGACGGCTTCGAGTGCATCAACCATCTGGTGATGGCCAGCCGGCGCCTGGGACGGCTGATCGAGGACCTGCTGACGCTATGCTGGGCCGGGCGCATCACGACGGCGCCGCGGCCGTTCCACCTGGCGGAGGCGGTGGCGACCGTTCGCCGCGACCTGGCCGACCTGATCACGCGCAAGGAGGCCTCGGTCCACACCGAGGGCTCGCTGCCGACCGTCGTCGCCGACCCGGAGCGCGTCACGCAGCTGCTGGCGAACCTGGTGGCCAACGGGCTCAAGTACAACAACAGCCACGAGCCGCGGGTCGTCATCGGCGAGGAGCGTGACCCGGGCGCCGGGCTGGGGGAAGCGGACGGCGTGACCCTGTACGTGCGCGACAACGGCATCGGCATCGATCCGCGTTACCACCAGCAAATCTTCGGCATCTTTCGCCGTCTGCACCAGCGCGACGAGTACGAGGGCACCGGCGCCGGCCTGGCGATCTGCAAGAACATCATCGAGGCGCACGGCGGCCGCATCTGGGTGGAGTCGGTGCCGGGGCAGGGCGCGACGTTCTACTTCACCCTGCCGCGCTCCGAGGCGGCCGCCGCCGCGCGGCCCGCGGGGACGGTGCCGGTCCCGAAGGCGGAGACGGCGCCGGCGGGCAACGGCGCGGCGGCCGCGTCTGGCCGGGCCGCGGGGGAGTCCCGCCCCGGGCCGCACCTGCTGCTGGTCGAGGACATGCCGGACATCGGCCTGATCGTGCAGCGGCTCACGAGAGACGTCGGCTACAGCATGAAGTGGGTCACCAGCGCCGAGGAGGCCTGGGAGTACTTGCGGGAGGCGCGGCCCGACCTGGTGCTGCTGGACATCCACCTGCCGGGGATGGACGGCGTGGAGCTGTGCCGCCGCCTGCGCGCCGCGCCGGACCAGGCGGACCTGCCGATCGCCCTGTTCAGCCAGGCCGCCAACGCGGACGACCTCAGCGCCGGCATGGCCGCGGGGGCGAACTTCGTACTGTCCAAGGAGCTCCTGTGCCAGCCCGACGCCTGGCGGCGGCAGGTGGAAGCGATGCTGGCGGGCGCAACTGAGGAGTTAGGAGTCAGGAAGAGATCCCTCGCTGGCGCTTCGGGCTTGGATTCTGACCCCTGACCCCTGACCCATAACCCATGACGCACGAGCAGGCAATCCGCTGGTGGTTCGGCCGTATCAACTACGAGCAGCGCACGCCCGAGCTGAGCGACCTCCAACTCGACCGGATGCGGGCCTTGCTGGACCTGCTCGGTAACCCCGAGCGGAACCTGCGCGTCGTCCACGTCGCCGGCAGTAAGGGCAAGGGGTCCACCTCCGCGATGCTGGCGTCCATCCTCCGCCGCGCCGGCTACCGCACGGGGCTGTACACGTCGCCGCACCTGTCCAGCGTCGAGGAGCGCATGCAGGTGGACGGCGTGCCGATCGCCTCCGCGGAGCTGACCGCCCTGCTCGCGGACGTGCGCCCGCTCGTGGAGGGAATGGACGCCCGGCGGCCGGCGGGGGCAGTCGGGGTGACGTTCTTCGAGATCGCGACGGCGCTGGGGCTGCTGCACTTCGTCCGCCGCCGCGTCGAGGCGGCGGTGCTGGAGGTCGGCCTCGGCGGCCGCTTCGACGCCACGAACGTCTGCCGGCCGCAGGTCGCGGTGGTGACCAGCATCAGCTACGACCACACGCAGCAGCTCGGCAACACGCTGGCGAGCATCGCGCGGGAGAAGGCCGGCATCATCAAGCCGGGCCGGCCTGTGGTGAGTGGCGCCCGCGCGCCGGAGGCGCGGGCGGTGATCGAGCGTCTCAGCCGCCGCCGCGGCGCGCCGCTGCGCCAGCTCGACGCCGAGATCCGCTACACGCACGAGCCGGGGCGCATCGCCGCCGCGGCGGACCGGCTGCCGCGCGTCCACGTCGTCACCGACCGGCGCGCCTGGCCGGTGCTGGAGGTGGGCCTGCTGGGCGAGCACCAGGCCGCCAACGCCGCACTGGCCGTCGCCGCCGTCGAGCACCTGCAGGAGGCCGGGCTGCACATCGCGGACGCGGCCGTCGTGGCGGGCCTGGCGGAGGTGCGCTGGCCAGCGCGGCTGGAGGTGGTCGGCCGCCGGCCCCTGGTCGTGGTGGACTGCGCCCACAACCTCGCGTCGGCGCAGGCGCTGATCGACACGCTGCGGCTGTCGTTCCCGGCCGAGGGGGTGCCGCGGCGGCTGCTGGTCTTTGCGGGTAGCGGCGACAAGGACCTCGCGGGGATGCTCGGTCTGCTCGCGCCGCACTTCGCCCACGTCTACCTGACGCGCTTCGTGAGCAACCCGCGCGCCGTGCCGCCCGAGAAGCTTGCTGAGGTGCTGCGGGCCGTGTCGGATCTGCCCCATACGGTGTGTGGCGACCCGGCGGCCGCGTGGGAACAGGCGCGCGCCGCGGCCCGCCCCGAGGACGTGATCTGCGTCACCGGCTCCGTCTTCCTGGCGGGCGAGCTGCGGCCGCTGCTGCTGGGGAATGATGCCCGCGAGGTACTAGTGAGCGCGGGCGGCAGCAATGTGACGAAACGGTGAAGATTGGATGAAGGGAGTACAGGCGCGAGGCCGGCGAAACACTCAGCAGCCCGTGGGGCGCGCGTCCTGCTCGCCCTTGTACTTCGGATAGATGTCGAGGCCCATGACGAGGATGGCGACGAGGACGTGCTTGGCGACGGCCAGGGCGATGATGGCGGGGATCGGTCCGAGGGTGATGAACCAAACCGTCACAAGCACGGTCAGCGTGGTGATGAAGACCTGCCACAGGCGGAAGTGCAGGCGGCGCAGGTTGTCGTCGTCGCCCACGGTCACGCGCGGCGGCACGTGCGGCGGTACCAGTCGCGACATGAAAGACTCCCCCCTGTCTGGCGAACGCCGGCCGCGGCCTTCAGGACGGGGTTGCGGCCGGTTCCTGTCGTATCAACATGGGTAACCGTATCACGCCGCTTCGGCCGAAGCAAGAGTGCGTCGCGGCGCGGCTCACGCGCGGCTGTCGTACAGGAGCGCCTGCCAGAGGGCCTCGACGATTTCCCGCTCGATTTCGTCCGGCGGCGAAGGCGGCTCGGGGCGTGTGAACGGCAGCGGCGGCGGCTCCCACTGCTCGACCGCGAGGGCGCGGAGGAGGGACGCGACCTCCTCCAGGTCGAGGGCGGGGCAGGGGGTGTCGGGCGCGGCGGCGGCAGGCGCGAGGCGGCGGAAGGCGGCCTGGAAGCGGTCGAGCGCCCCCCAGCGGTAGCACGGCCGCGGGTGGGTGAGCAGTTCGTGGAGGCGGCGCTCCTCGGGCCGGCCGGTGAGCGCCTGGACGGCCTGGCGGATGGCGGCGACGTCGGCCTCGCCGGCGGCGCGCTGGCGCAGGGCGCCGGCGTGCTGGACCACCTCGGCGCTGGGGGCGGACGGGTCAAGGCGGAGCACCTCGAACGGGTTGCGCGTGTACGGGTCGGTCATCACAGCGCCTCGTTGTTTCAAGCCCACCCGTTGCACCGGGTGGGTTGAGAAGCACCCACCCGGTACACGGGTGGGCTTGTGGGCTTAACTCTGCTCCTCCGGTGGCTGCAGTTCCGCGAGCAGGTCGCCCACGTTGCGGTTGGCCGGGTTGAAGCGCAGGGCCTCGCGGTAGAGGGCGACCTTGGCGGCGCGCTCGGGCGCGATGAAGCCGCGGTACTTGTAGAACTCCGCCAGCGCGGCCCGCGCCGCCAGCTCTGCGGGCCGGCCCTCGACGAGCCGGGCCAGCTTGAGAGCGAACGGCGTGAAGCGGTTCACGCCCTCGCGCAGACCGGGACCGTCCTCGTTGTTGTAGCAGTCGAAGAACCACTCCGAGCAGCTGTCCACCAGGGCGGTGAGCAGGCGGACGTTGTCGCGGTCGAGGCTGAGCAAACGGCGCAGGGCGCCGAGGCCGCGGTCGTAATCGGCACGCCAGCCGGAGCGGACCTCGCCGTGCCGCATCGCCTCGTGCGTCGCCGTCAGGTATGCCGTCGCCAGCTCGTTGCGGAACGGCGTCAGCGCGGCATCGAGACGCTGCGCCAGGTCTTCGCTGTGGAGGCGTGCGGTGCCGGGGAGGGCGTGGACCGCGTCCCAGTGGCGGCGCGCGCGCTCCATCTTTCCCTGGGCCAGCAGGTCGCCGAGTCGCGCGCGGTGGGCGCCCAGCAGCCATCCCAGCAACAGTCGGCCCTTGCCCGGGCCGCCGTTGGCCGCGGCGTCAAATTCACCTGGGGCGAGCGCGGCGAGGACACGCAGCCAGCAGTGCCAGGCGGACAGCCAGAGGGCGTCGGCGGCCTCGCCCTGGTCTCGCCCTTCGAGGTGGAGGGCCGCCCGGTGGTACAGCAGCGCCAGATGGTGCGCCAGGCGCGGCTCCAGGTCGGCGCGCCGGGCGAGGTTCGCGAGTCCGCGCCGCGCCTGCTCCACGTCTCCCGCCGCGGCTGCCTCCAGCACCGCCTTGCCCTGCGGGTCCGCGTCAAGGAGAACGACGGCGTCCACGAGAAGTTCGGCCGGCGCGGGCGGTTGGTCGGCGACGAAGCGGGTGACGGCGGCGAGCTGGTCGGCGCGGGCGAGGACTTCGAGCTCGGGCAGCGCCGCCTCGACGGCGGCTTTCTCCGGCACGCTCGCCAGCTCGGGGTCGTGCGCCAGCGCTCGCCGCGTCCAGGCGAGGGCCTCGGCGAAGCGCTTGCGGCCAACGGCCTGCGCCGCCTGATGCAGCAGCCAGCGGACCGATGGCGTTCCCTCGGGCGGATTCGCGGTCTTCGGGTCGAGGGCCGCCAGTCCGGCGTGGACGGCGAGGGCGTCCGCTTCCGGCGGCAGCCTGCCGAGTCCCCACAGCGCCAGCCACCCGGCCAGTGCGGTGCGTAGACGAGGGTCGGCGGGATGGGTCTTGACGAGATGGCCCAGCGCCGTCAGGGCGAAACGCGGCGGGCCGGAAGGGAACGCCCTCCAGGCGTCGCTGTCCTGAAGGATGCCGGCCGCCGCTGTCGCGTCGCCGCGCTGTGCCGCATCTTGGAGGAGCAGTGCCCGGGCCAGGCCGCGGAGGCGGCCGGAGGGAAGTGGCTCCGGGAGCAGCGCTCGCGCGTCCGGTGACTGCTGCGGTGCAGCGCGCTTCGCCACCGCCAGGGCCGCCTGCCAGAGGGCCAGCAGCGGCGCGGTCTCGGCGTCCGCGGCGCCGCTTATGCCGGGTTTCTCGGTCATCCCCAGCAGAGCGCGCGTCAAGGTCACGCGCGGACCGCCGTCGAGGAGAGACACGGCGGCCGCCAGATGCTCCTCCGCCGTTTCTCGCGGTTGGCCGCTGTCGATGCTCGCCTTGAGGAGCGACTGCAGGAGGTGGTGGCCGAGCGCGTCACGGAGCGGCCCATCCTGTCGGACAACGTCGAGGCGTGCCCAGTCGGCCAGCAGGGTCAGGGCGGCCTGCGGCGCCAACCGGCGGGCGGCCGTTGCCACCGCGGCGATCAGGCGGTCGCGCAGACCCTCGTCGCTCGGACTGGGGTCAGGCTGCGCCAGCGCCTGCAACTCGCCGGCCGTGATTCCTGGCCGACCGAGGACGTCGGCAAGTCTCCGCCAGTGCGCGTCGGAGGGCAGACGGAATCCCGCCGCGGCAGCGCGGTCGAGCTGGTCGAGCAGTTCCGCGGAGGTCGCCTGGCGGGCGCGGAAGCGCTCGACGGCCAGCCGCGCCCGGCAGCGCAGCGCCAGGAACCAGCCGGGCTGACCCTCCAGGACGGCGGCGAAATCGGCGTGACCGAGACAGGCGAGGGCATAGCGCGCGAAGGGCTGGGCGGGCTGGGACGTCAACGCCTCGCGCAAGCTGGCGGTTGCCTCGTTGAGCCGGCTGGCCATTCGGGCGTGCTGTCCGGCGAGGTACGTCGTGAGGGGCGGCGGCGCCGGCAGGGACGCGACGGTCGCACCCTGCCGCGCCTCGAAGAGTATACGCCACGCCGCGAGGGCGGCGCGCGGGTAGGAGGCGGCTTCCGCCTGACCCAGCAGCGAGGATGCGTGAGCGGCCTGGTTCTGAGCGGCGAGCGCCCAGCCCAGCAGCAGGTCGCGCTCGACCTGCGCCACGCCGCCTTGCGGCGACGCCTCACCGAGAGCCCGCTCCGCCTGCCCGAATTCGCCGCGGCGCAGCAACCCCCGGGCCTCCAGCAGGGGCGCCTCGTCGGCGACGGTCACCTTGCGGTTGGTGCGGACGGTCTTCCAGACCTGTTCGGCGCGGTCGAGTTGCCCGGCGCGCCAGAGGAGATCGACGAACCAGCACGTCGCCCGCGGCGGCGCCCCGCCCTGGCGCAGGGTGCGCTCGAAACCGGCCACGGCATCGGCGCGGTTGCGGTGCAGGCCGACCCGCGCCGACCAGTACGCGGCCTCGACGCGCTGCGCCGCGGCCCCGACCTCGCCGAACCTCGTCACCGCCTGAGTCAGCAGACCGTCGGCGGCTTCCGGTTCGCCCGCGAGCCAGTGTAGCCAGCCGAGGGCGAAGAGGCGGTCCGCTTCCAGCCGCGCGTTGTCCGCGGATTCGGCGAGGGCGGCACGGGCGCGCACGGCATCGAAAGGCGTGTCCGCCGTCCAGTGGGTGAGAACTTCGCGGACGCGACACAGCGCGAGCAAGCGGTCGGCGTCGGGAGTGGGATTCGGCAGGACTTCCAGGGCGCGGAGCGCGGCCTCCATGTTGCCGGCGAGGTAGTCGGCCTCGGCCACGGGGTAGGGGTCGGCGGGTGGAGAGGTTGGAGAAGGAGTTTCCACGGAACGACCTGTCGAACGTGCCGCGCCTGCCCAGGGTGTGACTTTTTCGTGTCGGTAACGATCAGGGCGGTGGTGCCTTGTGCTTTCGACGCGGCTTGCCACCCGTGGGGAGTCGGCGCGAGAGTGCTTCGCTGACGTCCACGGTGAGCCCTTGCAGCAGATGCGAAGCCGCCACCGCTCCCTTGCCAAACTCGCCGTGGACGACGTACCGCTTGCCGGAGAGGCGCAGCACCGTGACCCGCTCCTCGTGCGGATCGACGATCCAGTATTCGGGGATGCCGGCCCGGGCGTAGTCCCGACGTTTGGTGACGAGGTCGCGGCGGCGGTCCTCGGCATCCGGACTGACGACTTCCATGACCAGGTCTGCCCCGGTCCAGAACTCCTCGCCCATGCGGTCGGTGTGTTCCTTGAGCATGAAAAGGACGTCGGGCTCCCGGAACTTCCGGCGCCACAGGCGGACCCGTAGCGGCGCGACCAGGACCGTCCCCAGGTCACCGCGGGCGGTGAACGCCAGGAGGAGTCCGTACAGATGGACGACGAGCAGCTGGTGCGAGGTCGTCGGCATCGGCAGCACCTCCAGAAAGCCGTGCGAGAACTCCACCAGCTGGTTGCCGTTGAGCGCCAGGTACTCCTCCTCGCTCCAGTTGCCCTGGGTCGGGAACAGGTACGCGACTTCCCACGTCGGTTCGGCCTGCCCGACCGTGCCGGGTCGCGTGCCGCGCGGTTCGCTCACCGCCGTCCCCTTTTTCGCTGGCATGCTCACTTCCCCTCCTGCACCACCCGCCGCGCCTCGCGCTGGCACTCCTCGGCCTGCTCGCTCAGCCCCAGCCCGCGGTAGCATTTCACCAGGTCCGACAGCGCCGCCGCGTATTCCTGCCGTGGCAGCAAGCGCTGCTCTTTTTGTACGCCCCGCAACTGCTCCAGGCACGCGCGCGCCGCCCCCAGGTCGCCGCGGCCCAGGTAAGCCTGCCCCAGGAAGCGCAGCACCCGCGCCTTCGGCGGATCGACCGTCACCCACTCGGCCAGCCGATGCACGTCGAGCCGGTCCACCACCTGGTCGAACTGCTTGCCGGACAGCAGTCGCCGCACTTCGCGGAACAGGTCGTCGGCCGCGAAGATCGTCGGCCGGCCGGTCGGCTCCAGGCTCGGCGAGGAGGCGAAGCGCTGGTAACTTCTCAAAAACCCTGGGGAAGCGGCGCAGCGGATCGGGGGTCGCTTTCCTATTCTGGAGAGTATGAGGATCGAGATTCCCGTGATTCCCGCTGCCGAACGCACGCCGCTCGTCGAGGCGCTGCTGGCGATCCTCGACGCCCAGCAGCAGCGCCTTACGCATCCTCACCCCCGTCGGCCAGACCCTGTTGGCGCCCTTGCCGGAGGACGTCCTGCCCGGCAGCCACTGCGGACCCCTCCGGTGCGGCTCTATCCTCTACCCGCACCACCAGGGTAACGTCACGCAGTCGCTGCTGCTCGAACAACTGCGCGAACTGGGGATCGACATCTCGGCCGGCCAGATCAGCTGCCTCCTGACGGGGGGACGGGGGGGACGGTGACACTTTACGGACCGCTGCCACTCGAAAGAACTTGGGCGTAACCGGCCGCCCGCTTTAACGCAACACCATGTTTTGATGGAAGATGCAGCAGCGAACTCCAAGAAATCGGCCTGTTTTTGGCACCAACCGCCGGGCAAACGGCGTTTTTTCCGCCGCTCAAAGAGCCAAGATGAC
>JBBRPS010000125.1:0-16496 GCA_038227745.1 Gemmatales bacterium
AGGTGTAAGGCGTTTCCCAGATCCGTTTAGCCGGGCGCCTCGGGCGAGCGCGTACGCGCTCGCCCGAGGCTCGCGGCTAAACGGGAGAGGAAAGGATCCTTCCCGCGATGAGACTCGTGATGATGGGCACCGGCACCTTTGCCGAGCCCACCTTCCTGGCCCTGCTCGGTTCGCGCCACCAGGTCGTCGGCCTGGTCACGCAGCCCGACCGCCCCGTCGGCGCGGCGCGCGGCTCGACGCGCCAGACCGGCACCGGCATGAAGGCCCTCGCCGAGCAGCACGGGGTGCCGGTCTACCAGCCCGAGAGCATCAACACCGCCGAGGGCGTCGCGAAGCTGCGCGAGTTCGCCCCGGACTTTCTGGTCGTCACCGCCTACGGGCAGATCCTCAACAACGACGTGCTTTCGGTGACGCCGCACGGCGGCATCAACGTCCACGCCTCGCTGTTGCCGAAGTACCGCGGCGCTGCCCCGATTGCCTGGGCGATCTACCACGGCGAGAAAGAAACGGGCGTGACGATCATCAAGATGTCGGTCGCCCTCGACGCCGGCGACATGCTGGCGCGCGAAGCAGTGGACATCGGCCCCGAGGAGACGGCGGGCGAGCTGGAGGCGCGGCTCGGCCCGCTCGGCGCTCAGATGGCGCTGCGGGTGATCGAGCAGATTGAGGCGGGCACGGCGAAGGGCGACAAGCAGGATAAGACACAGGCGACGAAGGCCCCGAAGCTGAAGAAGGAGAACGGCCTGATCGATTGGAGCCGCTCGGCGGAGCAGGTGTGCAACCAGATTCGGGCGATGCAGCCGTGGCCGACGGCGTACACCTTCTTGCACCGAGAAGGCAAACCATCGATGCGAGTTATCGTGACGAGAGCCAGCTCGTCAAGTCCATACCCGTTTGCCGACTTCCCTCCCGGCAGCCTCGTTCTCGTTGCGCACATGCATCCGCATCTCGTAATGGTGAAGACCGGAGATGAGTTTGGTGTGGGAATTTCCGAACTTCAACCTGCCGGTAAAAAACGGATGAGCGCTACCGAGTTCCTGCGTGGCAACCGGGTCCAGGACGGTGACCGCTTCGGACCTGAAACACCATGAACCCGTCCCCTCCTGCCTTCCTCGGCAAACAGCACACGGCCCGCAGCCTCGCCCTGGACGTCTTGCTGGAGTGTCGTACCCGCGATGTCTTCATTCAGGAAATCCTCGATCAGGGGTTGAGCCGCGCCGCCCTCTCCCCCGCCGACCGCCGCCTGGCGACGCAGCTCGCCTACGGCGTCCTGCGCCGCCGCGGCACCCTCGACGCGCTGCTGCGGCCGCTGATCCAGCGCGAGCCGCACAAGGTCGAAGCGTGGCTGCTGGACGCCCTGCGCCTCGGGGCCTTCCAGCTCGCCCTCCTCACGCACATTCCGCCGCACGCCGCCCTGAACGAAACCGTCGAGCTGGCGGCCCTCTTCGGCCGGCCCGGCGCCAAGGGCTTCCTCAACGGCGTCCTGCGCCGCCTCGCGCCCGTGTTCACCGATGAGCGCTCCGCAGTGCCGGCGGCGGATGCCCTGCCGCTGGAGGGCGGCGAGTATCGCCGCCTCGCCCGTCCTGTGCTTCCCGCGCCCGCGGAGCATCCGGTAGAATACTTGACGGCCGCGTTCGCCCTGCCGCGCTGGCTGGCGCAGCGCTGGCTCGACCGTCACGGCTGGGACGAGTGCGTGCGGCTCGGCTTCTGGTTCGCCGGGCCGGCCCCCCTGTGGCTGCGCTGCAACAGCCTCCGGACCGACCGCGACGCCCTCCTGGCAGCCCTGGCGAAGGCGGGCGTCCGTGCCGAGTCCGGGGACTACCCGCAGGCCGTGCGCCTGCTGGAGCCGGCGTCGATTCGGCAACTGCCGGGCTATGAGCAGGGCTGGTTCGCCGTGCAGGACCAGTCGGCGATGCGCGTCGCGGCGGCGCTCGCCCCTGCTCCCGGAAGCTGCGTCCTCGACCTGTGCGCCGCGCCGGGCGGCAAGACGACGCACCTGGCCGAGCTGATGCGGAACGAAGGCCAGGTGATTGCCTGCGACGTCGATGACGTGCGCCTGCGGACCGTGGCCGAGTTGGCGGCGCGGCTGGGCCTGACCTGCATCGAGACGGCTCGCCTGAACCCGGAGCGCAACGAGGATCCGCCAGCGGGGCCGTTCGACGCAATCCTGGTGGACGTTCCATGCAGCAACACCGGCGTGCTGGGGCGACGCCCCGAGGTGCGCTGGCGGCTCCGGCCCGACGACCTGAACCATTTGGTGCGACTGCAAACGAAACTCCTGCTCCTGGCGGCGGAGCGCGTGCGGCCGGGCGGGGCGGTGGTTTACTCGACGTGCAGTATCGAACCGGAGGAGAACCGGCAGGTGGTGGACGCGGTCTTGCAGGGAATACGGGAGTTGGTGCTGGAAGCGGACGAGGTGCAGTCGCCGGGCCAGCCCGCGGACGGCGGTTACTGGGCGCGACTGCGGCGGGCGTCGCAACCTGTTTAGCCGCGGTTCGCAGAACCGCACGTTTCTGCGAACCGCGGCTAAACGGAGCATAACGGACAGGGTTGGAGCATGACCAAGAAACTCTACATCGAAACCGTCGGCTGCCAGATGAACGTGCTCGACAGCGAACTGGTCGTCGGCGCCCTGCGCCGCCAGGGCTACGAGCTGACGCACACGGCCGTCGATGCCGACCTGATCCTCTTCAACACCTGCAGCGTCCGCGAGCACGCCGAGGATAAGATCTACAGCGCCCTCGGCCGCTTGCGCGGCCACAAGCGCCACTACCCCGAGAAGGTGATCGGCGTGCTCGGCTGCATGGCGCAGAAGGACCAGGAGCTGATCCGCCGCCGCGCCCCGCACGTGGACATCGTGTGCGGCACCGGCCAGCTCGCGCGCCTGCCCGAGCTGATCGCCGAGGTCGAGCGCAGCGGCCGGCCACAGCTCGCGGTGAGCCTCGACCGCAGCGAGGGGCGGCATGAGGTCGAGCGCAGCTTCGAGAGCTACGACCCGCTGCGCGACCCGTCGATGCGGCCGTCGCGCTTCCAGGCGTACGTGCGCATCATGATCGGCTGCGACAAGTTTTGCACCTACTGCATCGTGCCGAGCGTGCGCGGCCCCGAGCAGAGCCGCCCCCCCGAACACATTGCCGCCGAGGTGCGCCAGCTCGCCGCCGAGGGCTGCAAGGAGATCACGCTGCTCGGCCAGACCGTCAACAGCTACAAATACGACCACGGCGACGGCCGCCGCCTGTGCCTGTCCGACCTGCTGGCACGCATCCACGACACGCCGGGCGTCGAGCGCATCAAGTTCATCACGAACTTCCCGCGCGACATGAGCGACGACCTGCTCGACGCCGTCCGCGGGCTGCCCAAGGTCTGTCCGTACCTGCACGTGCCGGCGCAGTCGGGGTGCAACGAGGTGCTGAAGCGGATGAAGCGGCTCTACACGGTCGAGTATTACCGCGACATGCTGGCGCGCTGCCGCGAGCGCGTGCCGGGCGTGTCGGTCAGCAGCGACTTCATCGTCGGCTTCTGCGGCGAGACGGAGGAGTCGTTCGCACAGACCTGCGACCTGGTGCGCGCGGCCGGCTTCAAGAACAGCTTCATTTTCAAGTACAGCCCGCGGCCAGGGACGAAGGGCCACGAGCTGTACGCCGACGACGTGCCGGAGGAGGTCAAGAAGCGGCGCAACAACGACCTGCTGGCGATCCAGAACGCGGTTAGCCTCGCGGAGCATCGGAAGAAGATCGGCGAGATGGTCGAGGTGCTGGTGGAGGGGCCGAGCAAGACCGCGCTGAAGCAGGAGGCGGGTAGCGGGCCGGTGCAGTTGACGGGGCGGACGCGAACCGATCACATCGCCGTCTTCGAGGGCAACGAGCGGCTAGCCGGACAGACGGTGCGCGTGGCGGTGGAGGAAGCGACGGCGTTCACGCTGTTCGGGACGGTGATCACGGGAGAATTTGTTGGAGTGGAGCCGGGACAAGTCGAACCGACGAAGAGCGCTCGGCGGATCAGTTTGCCCTTGGTATAGAGAATAAAGGCGATGGGAACGTTACTGGGTCCCGCATGGCTAAAGCGCGCTCGTTTAGCCGCGAGCGCTGAGCCAGATCCCGCTGCGCGGGGGCGAGCGGGTGAGCCAGATCCGCTGCGCGGGCTCGCGCTCGCCCGAGGCTCGCGGCTAAACGAGCGCGCTTTAGCCATGCGGCCCTCAGTAATCGGAACTCTTTCACATGCAACTCGACCACCTCCGTCATTGTCTGGACTCCCCCGAGCAGGCGCGCCCCCTGCTCCACACCTGGAATCTGCGCGACCACGCCCGCGCCCGCCAGAACCTCAAGCACATCGCCGACTCCATCGGCCTCGACGGCCTCAACGAGTTGTGCCCCTGGCTCGGCCGCTTCCTGCCGCGCGCCCCCGACCCCGACATGGCCCTGAACAACTTCGAGCGCTACCTCGACAGCCCCGAGGGCCAGGCCCAGCGCCCCCGCCTCCTCGAGTCGCGCGCCCGCTCCCTGGAAAAGCTCCTGGAACTGCTCGGCACCAGCCAGTTCTTCAGCGACCTGCTCGCCCTCCACCCCGACTACCTCGACATGCTGCGCGTCGCCCTGCGCGACAGCCCCAGCCGCGCCGAGTTGCTCGCCCAGCTTCAGGGCGAGATCGACGCCGCTTACGAGGACTCCGCCGTCCTGCGCGCCTTCCGCCGCTTCCGGCAGCGCCAGGTCCTGCGCATTGGCACCAACGACATCATCCGCGACCGCCCTCTCGAAGAGATCACGCGCGACATCTCGCGCGTCGCCGACACCGCCCTGGAGGTCGCCCTGGCCACCGCCCGCCGCCACATCGGCCGGCGCTTCGGCGAACCGTACACCGCCTCCGGCCAGCCGGCGCGCTGCGTCGTCCTCGCCTTCGGCAAGCTCGGCGGCAAGGAGCTGAACTACAGCAGCGACATCGACCTGATGTTCCTCTACGACGAGGAGGGCGACACGCGCGGCCAGCGCGTCACCAGCATCGACAACGGCGAGTTCTTCAGCCGCGTCGTCGGCGACGTCGTCCGCCTCCTGTCCGCCCACACCGGCGACGGCCAGGCCTACCGCGTCGATCTGCGCCTGCGCCCCGAGGGGCTGCGCGGCCCCCTCGCCCGCAGCCTCGCCAGCACGCTGTCCTACTACGACACCATGGGCCGCACCTGGGAGCGGCAGGCGCTCATCAAGGTGCGGCCGGTCGCCGGCGACATGCGCCTGGGCGAGGAGTTCCTGCGCGCCATCGAGGGCTTCATCTACCGCAAATACCTCAGTTTCGCCGAGATCAACGGCATCAAGGCGCTGAAGCGGCAGATGGAGAAGAAGGCCAGCCGCGCCGGCGTCAGCGACAAGGAGGTCAAGACGGGGCACGGCGGCATCCGCGACGTCGAATTCAGCATCCAGTTCCTGCAACTGCTCAACGGCGGCGACCTGCCCGAGGTCCGCCAGCGCAACACCCTCAAGGCCCTGCAAGCCCTCGAACACGTCGGCTGTCTGACCGACCAGGAGTACACCATCCTCGAGGATTCCTACCGCTTCCTGCGCAAGACCGAGCACCGCCTGCAGCTCATGTTCGACCTGCAGACGCACCGCCTGCCCGACTCCGAGGAGGAGATGGCCAAGCTCGCCCTGCGCATGGGCTACAAGGCGGAGCCCCACGGGGCGCAGCCCGTGGGCTTGACCGGGGAGGCGCCGGACGGCTCGCCGCTGGCCGCCTTCCTGCGCGACTACCGCGAGAAGACCAAGCTGACGCGCAAGATCCTCGACCATTTGCTGCACCAGACGTTCGAGGGCCAGGACGGACAGGCCGAGCCGGAGTCCGACCTCATCCTCGACCCCGACCCCGAGCCGGAGACCATCCGGGCGGTGCTGGGCCGCTACCCGTTCCGCGACCCCCTCGCCGCCTACCAGAACCTCACGCAGCTCGGCCGCGAGTCGGTGCCGTTCCTGTCCACGCGCCGCTGCCGTCACTTCCTCGCCAGCATCGCCCCGCGCCTGCTCAGTGCCCTCGCCGAGACGCCCGACCCCGACATGGCCCTGGTCAACCTCGAACAGGTGTCCGCTTCGCTCGGCGGCAAGGCCGTCCTCTGGGAACTGTTCAGCTTCGACACGCCCAGCCTCAAGCTCTACGTCGATCTGTGCGCCTGGAGCCAGTTCCTCTCGGAGATCCTCATCAGCAACCCGGGCATGATCGACGAGCTGCTCGACAGCCTGCTGCTCGACCAGCCGCGGTCAGCCGACGAGCTGCGGCAGGAGCTGGCCGACCTGTGCCGCGGCGCCACCGACCTCGACCCGATCCTGCACAGCTTCCAGAAAAAGGAGCTGCTGCGGATCGGCGTGCGCGACATCCTCGGCAAGGACGCCGTGCAGGCCACCACCGCCGCCCTGAGCGACGTGGCCGAGACGATCCTGGTGCAGGTGGCGTCGCTGCAGTACGCGCCGCTGGCGGCCCGCTACGGCCCGCCCTACCTCACCGACGGGCCGCGCGCCGGTCAGCCGAGCCGCTACGCCGTGCTCGGCCTGGGCAAGCTGGGCAGCCGCGAGATGAGCTACCAGAGCGACCTGGACCTGATCATGCTCTACGAGGGCGACGGCCGGACGGGGCCGCCGCCGGGGGCATCGCGCTTCGAGCAGTTCGAGCTGACGGACAACTTCCACTTCTTCACGGAGCTGGCGCGGAAGGTGATCAAGGCGGCGAGCTACGCCGGGCCGCTGGGGCGCCTGTACCAGGTGGACATGCGGCTGCGGCCGACGGGCAAGTCGGGCAGCCTGGTGCTGCCGCTGTGCGAGTTCCGCCGCTATTACGACACCGGCGGGGCGCAGCTCTGGGAACGGCAGGCGCTGACGCGGGCGCGGGTGGTGTACGGCGACGCCGACTTCGGTCGCGAGGTGCTGGACGCGGTCCACGGGGCGGCGTACGGCCCGCGCTGGTCGCCGGCGCTTGCCGACGAGATCGTGACCATGCGCGACCGGCTGGAGGCGAGCGGCGGCGAGCGCGACCTGAAGCGCGGCTTCGGCGGCATGATCGACGTCGAGTTCCTGGTGCAGATGTTCCGCGTGAAATACGCCCGGGACCTCCCGGCGCTGCGCGCGACCAACACCTGGGAAGCGCTGGCCGCCCTGCACGGCGTGGGGCTGCTCGCCGCGGAGGATTACCGGACGCTGCGGACCTGTTATGACTTCCTCCGCCTGGTCGAGAGCCGGCTGCGGGTCGTCCACAACCGCACCCTGGACGAGCTGCCGGGCACGCCAGAGGACGTGGAGAAGCTGGCCCGCCGGCTCAGCTTCGAGCCGGGCGCCGCGGGCAGCGCCGCCGCACAGTTCCTGGCGCAGCTGGACCAGCACCTGGTCGGGACACGCGCGCTGTTCCTGCGGCTGGTGGAACGCGAGCGCGGCGGCTGAGGGAGCGTGGGGCGAACGCGAAACGGCAAGCCTTCCCCGCGCCGCCCCTCGTTCGCTCCCACCGGACCGAGCCACGGGCACCGCGTTTGCTACTCACTTATCCCCCCGGCGGCACCGGGGCGCAGAGAGCGACTCTGTTCATCTCTTACCCGATCCACGGAGAGCGCGCCATGACCACGGCCCAGGCCGACAGCCAATCCACCCCGCCCGAGCTGATTTACACCGCTCAGCTTGCCTTGACGGTACGCAGCTGCGGCGCCACCGACCGGGGGCTCGTTCGCCAGAAGAACGAGGACCAGTTCCTGATCGCGCGCATGGTGAAGTCCCTGCGCATCCAGCAATCGAGCCTCCCGGAGCCGAAGACGAAGTGGGGCGACGAGAGCGCCCACCTGTTCGTCGTCGCCGACGGCATGGGCGGCCACCGCGCCGGCGACCAGGCCAGCGCCCTGGCCCTCGAGACGATCGAGGACTTCATGCTCAACACCTGCAAGTGGTTCTTCCACCTGGAGGGGACGGAGGGACAGAACGTACTCCACGAGTTCCAGGACGCCCTGCGGCAGGCGGACCGTCGTGTCTATGAGGCGTCCGTACGGCGACCGGAACTGTTCGGCATGGGCACGACGCTGACGATGGCCTACTCCATCGGCGGGGACCTGTTCCTCGCCCATGTCGGCGACAGTCGCTGTTACCTGATTCGTGGGGAGGAGTTCCACCAGCTCACGCACGACCACACCCTGGTCGGCGAGATGGTACGCCAGGGCGGGCTGACGCCCGAGCAGGCAGCGCACCACCGGCTGCGCCACGTTATCACGAACGCGGTCGGCGGCACCGAACCCGGCGTGCGCGTCGAACTGCACAAGGTCGCCCTGGAGGCGGGTGACCGAGTTCTGCTCTGTTCGGACGGGCTTAGCGGCGAGGTGGCGGAGGAGCAGATTCGGGCCATTCTCGGCGAAGAGCCGGAGCCGGAGCCGGCGTGCGCGCGCCTGGTGGAGGCGGCGAAGGCGCACGGTGGGCGCGACAACATCACGGTCATCGTCGCCCGCTTCGACGCGGAGTAAGTTTCCCCCAAGGAGCGGAGGTTGGGCCAGGTTTTTCCTGACCGATCTCGTCTTGAGGCGCGGGAATTGCTTTTCTCCTCACCAATCCTGTTTCGGCACGGCGGGGGGGCCGCGTGGGAGAGCCAATGGGGCTACGAGACAGGGATCGTGTCAGCGCAATGAGGAGCAACACGTTATGGTGAGTGTGACTGCGGCAACGTTTACCCTGAAGACCCTGGTGGTCGCGGACGACCCGGCCCTGCGCCGGTCCCTCAAGCAGACTCTTGAAGGCCGGTGCGGCTGTGAGGTCATGGGAGAGGCCGCCACCGGGTCCGAGATGGTGCGGGCCACCTTGACCCAGGAACCCGACGTACTCGTCTTCGACGTACGCCTCCGGGATGGCAGCGGCCTGGATGCCTTGAAGCAAATTTACCAGGAACGGCCCACCGCGGCCGTCGCCATCGCCGAGGAGCGCGACCAGGAACTGGTGCGGCGCGTCCTGGGCGAGTACCACATGGGCTATCTTCTCAAGCCCGTGAGCGCCCACGAGTTGGAGCCGGCCGTGATGGTGGCCTGGGCGCGCTGGAACACCTGCCGCCAACTCCAGGACGAGAACAACAACCTCCGCCAGACGCTGCAAAACCGCAAGCTCATCGAGCGGGCCAAGGGCGTGCTGATGAAGCGCTTCCGCTGCGCCGAGGACGTCGCCTTCCGCCGCCTCCAGCGCGGTGCCATGAACCAGCGGACCACCATGGTCAACCTCGCGCAGTCGGTGCTCAACGGCGTGGAAGTGGACATCTGACACGTTCTCGGATACATCTGTTCCGTATCGAAAAGCTTCCCAGGGAGGCGACCCTAGCCCTCTGGGAAGCTTCTTGCACATTAACACGCACGCTTCTTCCCAGAACCTGGTCACTCCTCTGCCGGAAGCGAACGGACTCTGCTTTATTCTGAACATGCGCCCACTCATCGGCGCATGGAAGAGTCTGCCCGGACGTCGGCATACCTTTTGCCTCATCTGCCTCCGCACACAACAGCGGTGAAGCCGTTACCCTCGAACCGATCAAGGAGATGAGTTCATGAGAGTCTGGCCGGGACGGCCTTATCCCCTGGGTACTACCTGGGATGGGGCCGGCGTCAACTTCGCGCTGTTCTCCGAGCAGGCGACCAAGGTCGAGCTGTGCCTGTTCGACGCGGTCGATGCCGCGCACGAATCCATGAGTATCGCCCTGCCCGAGCACACCGACCAGGTGTGGCACGCCTACCTGCCCGACGTGCTGCCCGAGCAGCTCTACGGCTACCGCGTTCACGGGCCTTACGAACCGGCCAAGGGACACCGCTTCAACCCCGCCAAGGTCGTCCTCGACCCCTACGCCAAGGCCATCGGCCGCGACCTCCGGTGGGACGACTCGTTGTTCGGCTACAAGATCGGCGACCCGGAAGCCGACCTGTCGCTCGACCCGCGCGACAACGCGGCCTTCTGCCCCCTGGCGTCCATCGTGGACAGCGCCTTCACCTGGGGCGACGACCGGCCGCCGCGCACCCCCTGGCACAAGACGTTCATCTACGAGCTGCACGTCAAGGGCTTCAGCGAGTTGCACCCCGAGGTGCCGGAGAAGCTGCGCGGCACTTATGTCGGCCTGGCGTCGGAGGCCGCCGTCCAGCACCTGCTCAGCCTCGGGGTGACGGCCGTCGAACTGATGCCGGTCCACCACCACGTCGATGACCGCAACCTGATCGAGAAGAAGTTGACGAACTACTGGGGCTACAACACGCTGGCGTTCTTCGCCCCCGACCTGCGCTACGCCCCCGCCCAGGAGGCGCGCCAGAGCGTGCAGCAGTTCAAGATGATGGTCCGCGCCCTGCACGCAGCGGGCATTGAGGTGATCCTCGACGTGGTCTACAACCACACTGCCGAGGGCAACCAGATGGGGCCGACGCTGTCGATGCGCGGCATCGACAACGCCAGCTACTACCGCCTGTCGCCGGAGGACCCGCGCTACTACATGGACTTCACCGGCTGCGGCAACACGCTCAACATGCAGCACCCGCGCGTCCTGCAGCTCATCATGGACAGCCTGCGCTACTGGGTGCTGGAGATGCACGTGGACGGCTTCCGCTTCGACCTCGCGAGCACGCTGGCGCGCGAGCTGTTCGAGGTGGATAAGCTGGGCGCCTTCTTCGACATCATCCACCAGGACCCGGTGCTGTCGCAGGTCAAGCTGATCGCCGAGCCGTGGGATGTCGGCCCCGGCGGCTACCAGGTCGGCAACTTCCCGGCGGGCTGGACGGAGTGGAACGGCAAGTACCGCGACAGCGTGCGGCGTTTCTGGAAGGGCGACGGCGGCACCGCCTCGGAATTCGCCACGCGCCTGGCCGGCAGCAGCGACCTGTACGCCTGGAGCGGTCGCGCTCCCTACGCCAGCATCAACTTCATCACCTGCCACGACGGCTTCACCCTGGAGGACCTCGTCAGTTTCAACGAGAAGCACAACGAGGCCAACGGCGAGGGCAACAAGGACGGCGCCAACGACAACAACAGCTGGAACTGCGGCGTCGAGGGGCCGGCCGACGACCCCGCCGTCTACGCCCTGCGCGCCCGGCAGAAGCGCAACTTCATCGCCACGCTGCTGCTCTCCGAGGGCGTGCCGATGCTGTGCGGCGGCGACGAGCTTGGCCACACCCAGCGCGGCAACAACAACGCCTACTGCCACGACGACGACCTGACGTGGCTGCATTGGGACCTGAGTCCCGAGCAGCAGGAGTTCCTGGAGTTCGTGCGCAAGGTGGCCCAGATCTGGCGGCTGCAGCCGGTCTTCCAGCGGCGGAAGTTTTTCCACGGCCGGAAGATCCGCGGCTCGGGCGTGGCGGACATTTCCTGGTACGACCCGTCGGGGAGCGAGATGTCCGACGAGGCGTGGAACGCCGGCTTCGTGAAGTGCCTGGGCGTCCGGTTGGCGGGCGACCTGATCGGCGACGTGGACGAGCGCGGCGAACTGATCGTGGGCGACACGCTGCTGCTGCTGCTCAACGCGCACCACGAGGCCATTTCGTTCGCGCTGCCGGCGACGAAGCCGGAGCACCACTGGGAGCGGTTGCTGGAAACCGCCGTCACGAGGGGGGACGGCGACCTGACGGTGTTGCAGGGCGGCGACAAATACAAGATCGAGGGCCGCTCGCTGGCCGTGCTGCGGACGCGGCTGCCCCACGAGACGGGGCAGACGGTCTCCGGCTCGGAGATGGACACCCTGCGCAAGGACATGCGGCGGCAGCCGCAGTCGAGTACGTCACCGGCGTTCAGCGCGAGTTGACGCGGGAGCCAGGCCCCTCCCTTTCCTTGAAGGACGTTATGGTTGACGAGATTGACACCCTCCTGGCGCAGACGGTGGAAGAGATCACCGCCCGCCGGCGCTTCCCCGAGGCGACCTACCGTCTGCAGTTCCACGCCGGCTTCACCTTCCGCGATGCCCTGCGCATCGTCCCCTACTTGCACGACCTGGGCGTCACGCACTGCTACGCCTCGCCCTATCTGAAGGCGCGGCCGGGCAGCCAGCACGGTTACGACATCACCGACCACAGCCAGCTCAACCCCGAGATCGGCAGCGCGGAGGACTACGACGCCTGGGTCGCCGCCCTGCACGAGCACGGCATGGGCCAGATCCTCGACATGGTGCCCAACCACATGGGCATCCTCGGCAACGAGAACCCCTGGTGGAACGACGTGCTGGAGAACGGGCCGTCGTCCCCCCAGGCCGTCTTCTTCGACATCTCCTGGTACTCGTCGCCGCGGCAAGAACTCTGGGGCCGCGTCCTCTTGCCGGTCCTCGGCGCGCCGTACGGCCAGGCGCTGGAGGCGGGCGAGATCCGCCTGGCCTGCGAGGCCGGCGCGTTCACCGTCCACTACTTCGAGCATCGCTTTCCGCTCGATCCGCACAGCTACGGCCTGATCCTCGGCCACCGCCTCGGGGAACTGGAAGAGGCGCTGGGGGCCGGGTCGCCCGCGCTGCTCGAATACCAGAGCATCCTGACCGCCGTCAAGCACTTGCCGCTGCGCTCGGAGACGGCGCCCGCGCGCATGGCCGAACGCCATCGCGAGAAAGAGGTGATCAAGCGGCGCATGGCAGCCCTGGCGCAGGAGAGCGCGGCGGTGCGCGCCCACCTCGGGCGGGCCCTCGCCGACTTCAACGGCAAACCCGGCGACCGCCACAGCTTCGACCTGCTCGATGGCCTGCTGAACGAGCAGGCGTACCGACTGTCGTTCTGGCGCGTCGCCTCCGACGAGATCAATTACCGCCGTTTCTTCGACGTCAACGAGCTGGCCGCCCTGAGCATGGAGCGCGCGGAGGTGTTCACGGCGGCGCACGCGCTCGTTCTGCGCCTGCTCGCCCAGGAGAAGGTCAACGGCTTGCGCATCGACCACCCCGACGGCCTGTACGACCCGAAGCAGTACCTGGAGCGGTTGCAGCGGCACTACGCTCTGGTCTGCGCCCGCGCCGTGTTCGAGTCGCGCCCGGAGTACCGGGGCCGCGACTGGGAGGAGGTGGAGAAGCCGCTGCTCGAGGCGATCGCGCGGGCGGGCGACGGTCCGCTGCGGCGGCCGCTGTACGTTGTCGTGGAGAAGATCCTCGGCGCCGCCGAGCCGCTGCTGGAGACCTGGCCCGTCTACGGGACGACCGGCTACGAGTTCCTCAACGTGCTCAACGGCCTGTTCGTGGATATGGGCGGCGCCGGCGAGATGACGCGACTGTACCGCGAGTGGGCCAGCGACGACACGCCCTTCGCCGAGCTGATGTATCGCAAGAAGTACCTCATCATGCAGATCTCGCTGTCCAGCGAGCTGCACATGCTGGCCCACCAGCTCGACCGGCTGGCGCAGAAGAACCGCTGGTCGCGCGACTTCACGCTCAACACGCTGCGGCACACGCTGCGCGAGGTGATCGCCTGCTTCCCGGTCTACCGCTCCTACAGCAGCGAGGGTGAAGTGAGCGAGCAGGATCGCAAGTACGTCCTGCGCGCGGTGCGGCGGGCGTCGGCGCGCAACCCGGCCCTGAGCCCCGCCGTGTTCCACTTCGTGCGCGACACGCTGCTCTTGAAGTACCCGGAGACGGCCGGCGAGGAGGACCGGGCGGAGCAGCGCCGCTTCGTCGGCAAGTTTCAGCAGGTGACGGGGCCGGTGACGGCCAAGGGACTGGAGGACACCGCGTTCTACAACTACAACCGCATGGTGTCGCTCAACGAGGTCGGCGGCGACCCGGACCGCTTCGGGATCGCGCCCGACGCGGTCCACCGTTACTACCAGGAGCGGCAGGCGAAATGGCCGTGGGGCCTGTCGGCGACCTCGACGCACGACACGAAGCGCAGCGAGGACGTGCGCGCCCGTCTGAACGTGCTGTCGGAGATCCCGCGCGAGTGGGGCGAGCGCGTGGCGCGCTGGGGGCAGTTCAACCTGTCGCACCGCGTCCAGCTCGAGGACGGCCTGGCGCCGGACGGCAACGAGGAGTACCTGCTCTATCAGACGCTCGTTGGGGCGTGGCCCCTGGAACCCTACACCGCCGACGACTACGCCGACTTCGTCAAGCGCATCCAGGCCTACCTGGTCAAGGCGCTGCACGAGGCCAAGCTCCACACGAGCTGGATCAACCCGAACACCGAGTACGACGAGGCGGTGCAGCAGTTCGTCGGCCGCATCCTCGACGCCGGGGCGAACCGCGCTTTTATCGAGGATGTGCGCGACTTCGCGCGGCGGGTCGGCCATTACGGCATGTTCAACTCCCTGGCGCAGACACTGCTGAAGGTCGCGGCGCCGGGCACCGCGGACACCTACCAGGGGACGGAGGTGTGGGATTTCAGTCTTGTGGACCCAGACAACCGCCGGCCGGTGGATTACGAGCGGCGGGCGCGGCTGCTGAAGGACCTGCGCGAGCGCGTGACGGCGTCGGGCAACGGGCTGGCAAGCGTCGCGCGGGAGCTGACCGCGGCGAAGGCGGACGGGCGCGTCAAGCTGTACGCCACGCACCGGGCACTGCTGTGCCGTCGCCGGCATCCGGGGCTGTTCGCCGAGGGCGCTTACCTGCCGGCGCGGGCGACCGGGGCCAGGGCGGACCACGTCTTCGGCTTCGCGCGGCGCCTGGGCAACGCCTGGGCGGTGGTGGCGGTGCCACGGCTGCTGACGCAGCTGGTGGCGCGCCCCGGCGACCTGCCGCTGGGGCCGGCGGTGTGGCAGGACACGGTGCTGCTCCTGCCCGGCGTCGATCCGGCCCTGCGCCTGCGGAACGTGTTCACGGGCGAGACGCTCGCCTTCGCCGAGCGCGACGGCAACCCGTGCCTGCACCTCGCGGAGGTGTTCGCCAGCTTCCCGGTGGCCTTGTTCGAGGCCGAGAGTTAGGGCGGTTTGCGCCCGGGTATAGCAGCAGGCGGGGCGCGCTTTGGAGTGCGGCGCTCGGCGCCGCTTTCTTTCTTTTGTTCTTCCCAGGCTCGCAGGCGGAAAAGAAAGAAAGCGGCGCCGAGCGCCGCACTCCAAAGCGCCCCCGCGACTCTCACTGCCATTTGACCGCGCCGCGCGCCCCTGTTACAGTAACGAGCATGAGAAAAGGCGTGCCCGTTTCGCCGGGGGTGGCCGTCGCCCGCGCGTACTGCGTGGACGAGGTGCTGGCCCGCCGCGAGCCGAATTACCTGGACGTCGCCGCCCTGTCCGACGAGGTCAGTCGGTTCGACAGCGCCTGCGCCGCCGCGGGCCGCGAACTCGACGCCATCGTCGCGCGCGTGCAGGAGCAGATCGGCAAGGAGGAGGCCTCGATCTTCCAGGCCCACCGTCTCCTTATTCGCGACCCAGCCCTGATCACCAAGGTCAAGTCGGCCATCCTCGACCGCCACGTCGATGCCCGCACCGCCCTGCACGAGGTCCTCGACGAGTACGCCGCCCTGTTCGCCCAGATCAAGGACGAGTACCTCAAGGAGCGCATGGCCGACCTGCGCGACGTCATCGGCCGGGTGATGGCGCAGCTGGCTTTGCAGGAAGGCCACCACACCATCGAGATGGACGAGCCGGTCGTCATCGTGGCCACGGAAATTCTGCCGTCGCAGGCCCTGACGTTCGAGCGGCTCAAGGTGGCGGGCATCCTGACCGAGACGGGCGGCACGACGGGGCACGCCGCCATCCTGGCCCGGTCGCTGGGCATCCCTGCCGTCTCGGGGCTGCGCGACATCCTGCACGAACTCAAGACCGGCGACCTGGTGGCGCTGGACGGCCGCGAGGGCCACGTCTACCTCAAGCCCGGCCCCGAGGTCGAGACCGCCTACCGCAAGCTGCAGCGCGAGTACGTCGATCTGCGCGACCGCCTGATCGAGAACCGCGACCAGGAGGCGCTGTCGGTGGACGGCGTGCGCGTCGAGCTGATGGCGAACGTCAACGGCCCGGCCGACGCCACGATGGCCACCCGCGTCGGCGCCGTCGGCGTCGGCCTGTACCGCACCGAGTACCTGTTCCTCACCCATCCGACGGTGCCGACCGAGGAGGAGCAGCTCGCCGCCTACCGGGCCGTCATCGAGGCGGCGCCGAACCGCACCGTCACCATCCGCACGCTCGACCTGGGCGGCGACAAGAACGTGCCGTACCTGGGCCAGGTGCGCGAGGCCAACCCGTTCATGGGCTGGCGCAGCATCCGCTTGAGCGCCGACTATCCGGAGTTCTTTCAGAGGCAGCTGCGCGCCATCCTGCGCGCCGCCCTGTTCGGCAAGGTGAGCCTGCTGTTCCCGATGGTGAGCACCCTGGAGGAGGTGCAGCGGCTGAAACGGGTGGTGAAGCGGACGCGGGCTGCCCTGCGGCGTGAGGGGTTGCCGTTCGGCGAAGACATGCCTTTGGGAGTGATGGTCGAGGTGCCGGCGGCGGCGGTGTGCATCGATCTGCTGTTGCCCGAGGTGGACTTCGTCAGCATCGGCTCGAACGACCTGATCCAGTACCTGATGGCGGCGGACCGCGACAACCCGAAGGTGGCGCACCTGTGCGAGCCGTTCAACCCCGCGGTGATGCGGGTGCTGGCGCACGTCGTCA
>JBBRPS010000126.1:0-16485 GCA_038227745.1 Gemmatales bacterium
CGGGTGACGCAGCGTCTTCCACAGATGTTCCGCAGAGGCCGCCGCAGGGCGGGGGCGTCCGGATTGCGCGCCGGGCAGTGCCGAGGCGCCCGCGCAGCTGCGCTGCCCGGCGCCTGCCACGGCGGTTCCTCAACCCTGCGCGCCGGCCTACCTTCTTGACCCCGACCGCCGTTCTGCGATAATCGCTCCGTCCGATGCATCCCGCCATCGCCCGCCGAAGAGGAACCATCATGCCGCGACCCTCCCTGCCCCGACTCGCCCTTGCCGTCGCCTGTCTGCTCGCCCTCAGCCTGACCGCCGCCGCCGACAACTGGCCGCGCTTCCGCGGCCCCAACGGCACCGGCGTCTCCGCGGACAAGGGCGTGCCGATCAAGTGGGACGAGGAAACCGGCTTCCTGTGGAAGCTGCCCCTGCCCGGCCTCGGCCACTCCTCGCCCATCGTCTGGGGCCACCGCCTCTTCGTCCAGGCCGCCCCGCCCGGCGGCAAGGACCGCCTCCTGCTCTGCGTCCACGTCGCCGACGGCAAGGTCCTCTGGTCGCGCTCCGTTCCCGGCACCACCGCCCACACGAACGAGCGCAACACGCTGGCCTCGTCCAGCCCGGCGACCGACGGCGAGCGCGTCTATGCATCCTTCTGGGACGGCAAGCAGATCCTCCTGGCCGCCTACGACATCGACGGCGGCCCGATCTGGCAGCGCGCCCTCGGCGGCTTCAAGAGCCAGCACGGCGCGGGCGCCTCGCCGGTCGTCTTCCAGGACAAGGTCTTCCTCGCCAACGACCAGGATGGCGCCTCGACGCTGTACGCCTTCGACAGCAAGACGGGCCGGACGGCCTGGGAGGCGCCGCGGCCCGCCTATCGCGCCTGCTACTCCGCCCCGTTCGTGCGTCAGAAGGAGGGCCACCGCCCCGAACTGATCGTCACCAGTACGATGGGCATCACCAGTTACGACCCGCAGTCGGGCCGCAAGAACTGGAACTACACGTGGAAGTTCAGCGCCAAGATGCCGCTGCGCACGACCGGCTCGACGGTCCTGCACGACGGCATGCTGTTCGCCTGCGCCGGCGACGGTGGCGGCGACCGGCACATGATCGCCCTGACCCTCGAAGGCTACGGCCCGCGCACCAAGGTGGAGCTGGCCTGGCAGAACAAGCGCGACTTCCCCTACGTGCCGACGGTCCTGACGCGCGGCGAGCACGTCTACTTCGTCAACGACAAGGGGATGGCGGGCTGCTGGCACGCGAAGACCGGCAAGCGCGTCTGGTTCGAGCGGTTGGAGGGAGCGACGTTCTCGTCCTCGCCGGTGCTGATCGACGGCAAGATGTACGCGGCCAGCGAGGAGGGCGACGTGTTCGCGATCGCCGCCGAGCCGACGTACCGCCTGCTCGCCCGCAACCCGCTCGGCGAGCTGGTGCGTGCCTCGCCCGCCGTCGCCGACAACCGCCTGTACATCCGCGGCCAGCAGCACCTCTTCTGCATCGGCAAGCGCTGAGAGTCTGTCCGGGTGTCGTTCGTGGCCGACTCGCTCCGCGAGTCGGGGAGCTGACACCCCCGACTCGCGGAGCGAGTCGGCCACGAACGACGAACGACACCCGGCCCGCAAATCCGCCGCCGACGGCGCATTTTTTGCCTATGGTAATGACTGCTGGCCTGGGTTGGCACCCGGCGAGCCGTCGTCGAAAGCTCGGCCTTACGGCGGGGCAGAGCGCGGCGCCCGCGTGGGCGTGTCGGACGGCGGGGCTCAGGCCTGCCTCTTCAGGAGTTGTCATGGTGGCATCGCGGCGCGCAGCCAATCGGCACATTTACCTCGTCCAGCCGAAATTCCCGCCCTCGTACTGGGGTCTCGACCACTTCCTCCCGCTCACCTCCTACCGGGCCATCTTCCCGCCCCTGGGTCTGCTGACCCTCGCCGCGCTGACACCCCCCGACTTCCGCGTCACGGTCTGCGACGAGAACGTCGGCGAGCGCATCGACTACGACACGGACGCCCGCATCGTCGGCATCACCGGGTACATCATTCAGATGGCCCATGTCTTCGAGATCGCCGACCGCTTTCGGGCGCGCGGCAAGATCGTGGCGATCGGCGGCCCGCTGGCGAACCTGCTGCCCCACCACTGCCGGTCCCACTGCGACGTTCTCTTCGAGGGCGAGGCCGAGTACACCTGGCCGCGCTTCCTGAGCGAATTCGCCGCCGGCCGCTGGGCCGACCACTACCACGAGACCGAGAAGATCCACCTGCCCGATTCGCCGCCGCCGCGCCTGGACGTGCTCAAGGGCCGCTACGCCCACGGGATCGTCCAGTGCAGCCGCGGCTGCCCGTTCAGCTGCGAGTTCTGCGACATCATCGTGATGTATGGGCGCAAGATGCGCTTCAAGCCGATCGGCCAAGTGTTGCAGGAAGTGGCGGCGTGGCACGCCCGCGGGGCGCCGCAGGTCTTCTTCGCCGACGACAACTTCATCGGCAACCGCGCCTACGCCAAGGACCTGCTGCGCGCCCTGGCCCGCTGGAACGTCGGCCGTAACCCGCCTCTGTCGTTCTACACCCAGGCGAGCGTGGACATGGTCCGCGACGAGGAGTTGCTGGGGCTGATGCGCGACGCCAACTTCGGCTCGGTCTTCATCGGCATCGAGTCGCCGCGCAAGGCGAGCCTGGCCGAGACGCACAAGACGCAGAACGAGAAGCTCGACCTGGTGGCCGCGGTCCACAAGATCCAGTCGTACAACCTGTTCATCTCGGCGGGCATGATCGTCGGCTTCGACCAGGACGACGCCAGCATTTTCGACGAGCAGTACGAGTTCCTGCAGGAAGCGCAGATCCCGATCGTGATGCTCAGCGTGCTCCTGGCGGTGCCGAAGACCCCACTGTACAAGCGTCTGGAGGCGGCGGGTCGGCTGGCCAACGACGACGATCACCTGTCGCGCTACGTGGGTACGGCCGGCGGGACGAACTTCCGGCCGCTGCAGATGACACAGGAAGAGCTGCAACGCGGCCAGGAGCGGCTCTACCGCCGGCTGTATGCCCCGGAGGCGTTCGCCGCCCGCCTGCTGGGCAACCTGAGCCGCTTCCACGACGTGACGTACCGCCCTGAGCCGGCCCAGCTGAACAAGGTAGCCACGCTCCTGCGCCTCATCGGGCATTACTGGCGTCAGGGGAAAGACGGTCGGCGGTTCTTTTGGGGGATCCTGGGCAAGACGCTGCGCCACTCGCCGCGCAGCATGCGGCTGGTGATCACGCAGCTCGGCATGTACAAGCACTTCTGCGAGGTCCACACGGGGGATTCCCAATGGGACCCGTGGGCGGCGCCGCACGAGGAGGTCCCGGCCCCGGCCCTTGCGGCACAGTTGACCGCGTGAGCTAACAGGTTCTCGTTTAGCCGCGAGCGGTGAGCGTCACGCGCTCGCCCCCCGCGCAGCGGGATCTGGCTCACCGCTCGCGGCTAAACGAAGGAGAGTGCGGTCTCCTCGGGTGCCTCACCCCCGGGCACCACGATACGGAACCCCGCCGGCGCGAACGCCCCGCCCTCGATCTCCGCGTCGCCCGCGAACGGCAGCAGCCTCTCGACCTGCCCCGCCGCGTCGGCCGGCACCATCCCCCGCGACAGGATCATTTCCAGGTACGTGAACTCGAGAATGGCACTCGCCGCCCAGTCCACGCTCGTGGTGTAGCCGCTGATCGCGAAACCGAGCCGCTCGGCCAGCGCGCGCCAGCGCGCGACCACGGCCGGGTCCTGCATCAGCAGGCACGCCGAGAAGTGCAGCAGCCGCAGGTCCCAGGCGTAGCGCAGGCAGTCGCCGACCGCCGCCACGTCGATCGTGCCGCCGTCCACCGGGATGCCCTGCGGCATGCCGTGCGTCGCCACCACCACCACGACCGGCTCGGCGATCAGCGTCAGTTCGCGGCAGTGGCGGCGGAAGGCCGCCTCGTTGGTGAAGAAGCGCTGCCGCACCCGCACCCCCGGCTGGCGCGAGAAGAACTCGCGCAGCATGTTGCCGAACGAGTAGTCGCGGTCGGCGTGGATCGTGTGCCAGGGCACCTCCAGCACGACCAACCACGTCAGGTCGCGCGGCATCGCCCGCACCCCCTGCCACGGCAGCCAGCCCGACGCCCCCTGCTCGTGCCACTCGCCCTCGAACGTCAGGCCGTCGTCGGCCAGCCGGAACTGCCCCTCGCCCGCCGCGGTCGGCTCGCGGTAGGTGAAGGTGAACTCGGCGCCCTCGAGTCGCCCCTCGAGGGTCGAGCCGCCCCCTCCCTCGTAGAAGCCATGCAGGCGGTCACCCTCTTGCATCAGGCGCATGCGGCCGAAGCTGGTTTCCCACAGGCCATCGAAGCCGACGCGCGCGCCGACCCACGGCCGCCACTGCGCGTCGCCGTCGGCGTGCCACTGTCCCGCGAACGCCCGACCCTTGCGCTGCAGCTCGAACCAGCCCTCGCCGCCGGCCTCGGGCTCCTGGTAGCGGAACACGAGCCGGCCGCCGTGGATCGCGCCGTCGAGGCTGCACGGGATGCCGCGGAAGGAGTACTGGCCGTGTACCCTGTCGCCCTCCTGCACCAGTTCCATCAGGCCGAAGGTCGAATGCCATTTGCCTGCGAAGCCGCTCATGTCGTCGCTCCCGGGGTGATAGGTCAGGCCTCACGGCCGCCGCGGCGCCGCGCGCACCGATGCTCGGAAGCGCTGGCCGGCCCCGTGCCGCCATCAGCAGTATACGGCGGGCCGGCAACGGCAGAGGCGTCTCCGGCGGCGAGGGGAGTTGCCGTTGCCACGTCGCGGCGATCCGGCGATGATGAGGGCGTCAGTGCCGGCCTTCACGATCGTGCGAAAGGAGTCTCCCATGCGCTCCCCCCGGACCGTTTTGCCTGAGACCATGGCCGACCTGCTCGAACAACTCGGCGAGATATCGCCGCGCCGCGTCCGTCTGCACCCCCCGCCCGGGACGGCCACCGAGAAGGACGTCCTTGAGATCCTCGACCGCACCAACCGGCTGTACGAACTGGTGGACGGCGTCCTGGTGGAGAAGGTCATGGGATACCGCGAATCGTCGCTGACGGTATGGCTGGTGACTCTTCTGCAGAACTTCCTTACCGAACACGACCTAGGCAACCTCGCCGGCCCCGACGGAACGATGCGCCTGATGCCGCGCCTCGTGCGGATCCCCGACGTTTCCTTCGTCCGCTGGGAAAGGCTCCCCAACCGTGAGTTGCCCGACGCGCCCATCCCGGACCTGGTCCCCGACCTCGCTGTCGAGGTGCTGAGCGAAAGCAACACCCGCGGCGAGATGGCCCGCAAGCTCAAGGAATACTTCCTCGCCGGCGTCAAACTGGTCTGGTTCGTGGAACCCGATGACCGCACCGTCCGCGTCTTCACCGCCCCCGACCGCTCCGTCACCCTCACCGAAGCAGACACCCTGGACGGAGGCGACGTCCTGCCCGGCCTCGCTCTGCCCGTGAAACAGGTATTCGCCAAATTGCCCGTCAAAAAGCAGGACGCCCCGGCCCCTCACGAGGGGCGCGATCCAGGGAGGAAGAAGCGGAAGAAGGGGGGCGCCTCCTGATAGGAGGATCGCCCTCGCCCCAATTAACGAGAGCAAGGTGCGGCCGGGTGCCGCGGTATCACGGCCAGCCGTACGCCCTGTTCAGGGCTGTTTGCGGAGAGAAAAACGACCATGACCATGGACCTGATCGCGCCGCACGGCGAGCAGCATTTCACCCTCAGCGGGTGGAAAATGCTGCTGGACCTCGCCCTCCAGAACGGCTGGGAGCCGGCCGGCGCCCTCCCGCGCGAACACGACGACGAGGACGAACTGGAAGACGAGGCGGAAGAGGAATCGGCGGACGAACCCGAGGACGATGAGGAGTTCGCGGAGTTGCCCGAGGGGACGGCGCCTTCGGAGGTGCCGCAGGACCACTCCCTCGCCCGGCTCATCATGTCCTTCTTCCCGAGCCCCGGCGACCCGGTCATGATGGCCTACTTCACCAACGACGGCAACCGCGTGACGCCGGAGGACGCGCGGGCGCTGGCCGACGCCCTGGAGCAGGCCCTGCCCGACCTGCCCGACCACGATGCCATGGCGCACAAGACCGTCGCGCACCCCGCGGCGCCGGGTGCGCGCTTCATCCACCTCGACACACCGATCAACCCGATGGAATGGTTCAGCGGCAAGAAGAAGGAGCACCTTCGCGAGTTCATCGCCTTCTGCTGCCAGGGCGGCTTCGAGATCTGGTAAGCCCCGCCGGCGCCGCGGAAAAGCCTCCATCTCGCGACCGCCGCGTGTTATAACTACGCCATGCTCACCGCCGACCCTCACCCGCTGCTGGACCTGTGCGCCTTCGTCACCGCCTTCCCGCGCCCGCTCGGCGACATGCCCTCCCCGCCGGACCTGCAGGCGCTGCGGTCGCTGCAGGCGGCGGCGCCCCTGCGAAGCGACGACGGGGTGCGCGAGGCGGTGCGGCAGTTGCTGCGGCACGGCGGCTTCAAGCCGACGGGGCGGAGCAAGCCGGCGTCGGAGTACCTGATCCGCGCAGTCGGCGAGGGCAAGCTGACGTCGATCAACGTCGCGGTGGACGTGTGCAACGTGGTGTCGCTGCACAGCGGCCTGCCGATCAGCGTCGTGGACCTCGACCGGGCACGCGCGCCGTTCCGCGTCGGCGTGGCGCCGGCCGGGGCCAGTTACGTCTTCAACGCAGCGGGGCAGTTGATCGACGTGGCCGGCCTGCTGTGCCTGTTCGACGCGGACGGGCCGTGCGCCAACGCCGTCAAGGACGCCCAACGCACGAAGACCGGCGAGCAGACGCGGCGGACGCTGTCACTCGTGTGGGGGACCGTGGCGCTGCCGGGGCGGGCGGCGGAGACGGAGGAGTGGTATCGTAAGCTGCTGGAGCAGCAGGGGGCGGCGACGGAGACCGTGACGCCCGCGTGAAGTTCGGCCACCGCACTGTTAGTTCCGCTCGCGTCCGCTGTCTGTTCTCACGTTCGACAAGGAATCACCTTTTCCCCGAGGAGACCGCCGTCATGTCCAAGCACACGGAAATGTCCCGGGTTGCCGGCCGGCCGCGGCGCCTGTGGTGGCTCGCCGTCCTCGCCGTGGCGGCGGGGCTGCCGCTGACCGCCCCGAGGACGCGGGCGCAGGAGATCCGCGAGCGCAGCACGCTGCAAGGCGCGACGGGGTTCATCCTGTCGGTCGCCTTCACGCCGGACAGCAAGCTGCTGGTCAGCGGCAGCGGCGGCTTCAACCCGCAGGTCGGCGGCGGCGGCAAGGGCCCGCAGAACAACGAGGTCCGCCTGTGGGACGTCGTCGGCGCCATGTCGAAGAAGGTGCTGCAGGGCCACACCGACGTGGTCAACGCCATCGCCGTCTCCCCGGACGGCAAGCTGATCGCGTCCGGCAGCGAGGACAAGACGGTCAAGCTCTGGGAGGTCGGCTCGGTGAAGGAACTGGCGACGCTGAAGGGCCACACTGGCGCGGTGACCTCGGTCGCGTTCCATCCCGACGGCAAGACCCTCGCCTCGGCGAGCTACGACCGCACCGTCAAGCTCTGGGAGGTACACGGCGGCAAGGAGAAGGCGACGGTCGTGAAGAGCGGCGACACGCTCTGGGCGGTGGCGTTTTCGCCGGACGGCAAGACGCTGGCGACGGCGACGTGGGGCGAGGTGAAGCTGTGGGACGCGCAGACGGGCAAGCCGGTGCGGACGCTGACGGGGCACACGAACTGGGTTTACGGCGTGGCGTTCTCGAAGGACGGCAAGCGGCTGGCGTCGGCGTCGGCCGACAAAAGCGTGCGCGTGTGGGACCCCGAGAGCGGCAAGGCGCTGGCGACGCTGCAAGGCCACACGCACCCGGTCTACGCGGTGGCGTTCAGCCCCGACGGCCGGCTGCTGGCCTCGGGGGGTGGCGAGTACGTCAAGGCGGGCGAGCTGAAGGTGTGGAACGTGGCCGACGGGCAGGAGCGGGCGTCGCTGTCGGGGCACGGCGAGCGCGTCCGCTGCGTGGCGTTCAGTCCGGATGGCGGGACGCTCGCGTCGGGGAGTTTCGACCGGACGATCAAGCTGTGGCACATATCGTCTGTCGGGAACAAGGAGAAGAAGGCACCGTGAAGCGCCCTGCGTGACGCCGATGCGCGAGGCGAGCGATGTCCCTTCTACCCCTCGGACACCCCTTCTTCGCGGCGCCTGCGCCGTGGCTCGAGAGAATCTGGCCGCGCCGGCCCTCCGACGGTCGGGCCGCGGCGCGAAACGCGGAGTACCTCCCTGGGACACCTTCCCCGGAGCCGGCGGACGCACCTTCGCGCTCCCGGCGACCGAGGGTTGTGAGCCCTGGAGGAACACGAGTCATGAGGAGTTCGCTGAGGAATAGACAGGCCAGGACGGTGCTGCCGGCGCTCGGCCTGCTGGTGACGCTGGGGGCCTTCGCCGACGCCCAGCGCCCGCAACCGCGACCAGCCCCCCGGGCCAACCCGGCGAAGGTCAGGGCGACCACGACGACGCTGCGGTTCGCGCTGCCGCCGGGGGAGTCCCTGACCATCGACCCGGCCCGGTCTTTTACGGACCCCACGAACCCGAACATTCACGCGATGGGCAACCCGCGCCTGTTCTTCGTCTTCCAGGGCCCGACCTGGTCGAGCCCCGAGGGCAGGGCGCGCCTGGGCGTGCTGCTTCGCGCCGCCAAGGACATCCTCGACAGCGGTTACCTGGGCGGCCTGGCGCAGTACGGCTTCGGGAAGGTCACGTTCAACCCGGCGACCGACTTCCTGCTGGAACCGCGCGTGCCGCTGACGATCGTCAATCCGTTGTCGCCGAACGACCCGAACGCGAACCAGAGGGCTTTGCAGGCGTTCCTGCAGAAGACGCTCGCCCTGCACCGGCTGCCGCTGCCCAGGCCCGGCGACAACTGGCGCAACTCCACGATCTACGTCGTGATGGGGGACGCCGCCACGCCGGGGACGAAGGGGGCGGTCCGGTACGGCGAGAACGACCCGTGGCGGGCCGACCCGAGTAACCCGAACAGTGCGTCGCTGGCGGAAATGATCTGGGCCGGTTTCGACGCGGGGCAGCGGCGCGGGCCCGGAGGCGAGTACGACGGCACGACGCAACTCTTCGCGCACGAGCTCGCCGAGGCGATCTCCGGGATCGGGCTCAAGGTCAAGCTGCCTGGCGGACGAACCCCGGACGGCTACCAGATCGCGGACAACGACGCCGCCCTGCACACGGCGCGGCTGACGGCCGGTGCCGACAGGCAGCAGGTACTGGTGCAATCGTACTTCTCGAACGCCGACCAGGCGTTCATCATCCCCGGTGTCGCCTCAACCCAGAAGAAGCTCCGGCCGGCGCGCCGATAGGACGTCGGTTCAAGATGAGGCGGGCCGGGGGCGCCGGCCCTCCGACCCGCCCTTCCGATCGCACCGCAATGGTTCTGGAATGCGCTCCGACCAATCCGGGTAGGGGAATCACCATCCCCGCGCCCCCCGGGCATGTCATTTGCACCCGACCCCTATCCTTCGTGACGGCAAGCAGCCCCCATGTCCCCGCCAGAAGTGCAGGCGGCGGGCAGGAGGGCCGCATCACTTCGAGACGCTGCACCGCACCTCCAACAAGGCGAGGACAACGTGAACAGTCGGAAAGTCGAGCATTATCGGCAGCAACTGGTATCCCTGGGGGAGCGGCTCAAAGTCGATCTGTCGGGCCTCGCGGATGAGGCCCTGCGGACCACGGGGGGCGAGGCGAGCGGTAGCCTGTCGAACATGCCGCTCCACCTCGCCGACCTCGGTTCGGACTCCTTCGAGCACGAGATGACCATGAACCTGCTGGAGACGGAGGGGCAGGCCTTCGCAGAGGTCGCGGACGCCCTCAACCGGATTGAACAGGGCACGTTCGGGATTTGCGAACTCTGTGAGAAGGAGATCGCCGCGGCGCGCCTCGAGGCCCTCCCCCACGTGCGGCACTGCATTCACTGCGCCCACGAGGTGCAGGACGCCGCCGAGCAGGCAGGGGTACGCATGGGCTACGTGTGAGAGTCTGTCCGGGAAGGGGGGAAAGGTGTCTGGAACCTTGGAATTCGAGGGTTCCAGACACCTTTCCCCCCTCGAAGTACGGCAGCAGATCGCCAGCAAGGCCGAGTCGGAGATGAGCCAGCAGCAGCGCGAGTACGTGCTGCGCCGCCAGCTCGAGGCCATTCGAGTTTCGCGGCGGTTCGCCTCACTGCCGCGGAGCCGGGAGGTCAGTCCCTAGCCCCTGCCGCGCCCCCGCTGCAGCCACGCCAGGAAGTCATCGACCCCGCCATAGCCCTCCTTGCTGTTCAGCTTCTTGCCGTCGCCATCCACGACGAAAAACGCCGGGATACCGTCCACGTCGAACTGCTGCTTGAGGGCCGGCTCGCGATCGGTGTCGATCAGCAGAACGACGTAGTCGCGCAGCGCCTCGACGACGCGCGGGTCGTGCAGCGCCTTCTTGAACTCGCGGCACGGCAGGCACCACGTCGCCGAGAAGTCAATGAACAGCCGCTTGTTCTCCTTCTTCGCCAGCGCCAGCGCTTTCGCGTAGCCGAACTTCTCGGTGTAGGTCTGTAGCTTGCCGTCGTTCGCGGACGGCGTACAGCTCGCGAGGAGGCAGGCGGCGAACAGGACGAAGCCGAGCTTTTTCATCGCAAGTCCTTTCGGGGTCTGGGGCCGGGTGGCTGAGGTCATTCTCCCCGTCCGGCGGCCGGCGGGTCAAGGGCAAGAGCGTTCAGGGCGCGACCGCCCGCGCGGCCAGGCGCCGCAGCGACGCCCGCGCCTCCTGCGTGAGCCGCGCCTCCGGCGCACCGCCGGCGAGCGCCCGCAGCACCTCACGCGCCTCCGGCGTCCCGACCTGCTCCAGCACGTCCACCGCCCGCAGCGCCCGCAACCGCTCGGGCACCCTCCGCCGGACGGCCTCCAGAAGCTGCTCCGCCCGGCGCTTCATCTCCAGCGGCTGCGGCTTCGCCAGCACGCGGCGCAGGGCGTTCTCCGCCGACTCCCCGAGTCTTTCCAACTCGCGCATGGCCTTCTCCCGAACCTCGAAGCGGTCGTGGCCGAGGTCCTCGACGAGCCGCCCGACTCGCTGCGCGTCGAAGGGCCGCGCCGGTGCGAGGCGCCCGCGCAGCCAGGCGGCCGTCTTCCCGCCGCCCGTCTCCAGCATCGCGGCCGCCGCATACGCGGTCGCCGCCCTGGCGTCCGCGAGCTGGTCCCAGAGCCTGGCGAAGTCCGCAGGCGTCAGCGGCTTGCCGGCGGGAGCTAGGGGGCGCAGGGCGCCGACGTCCCAGAGCAGAACGGTGGTGTCGGCGTTGCCTGCGGCGAGGGTCTTGCCGTCGGGCGCGAAGGCGAGCGCGGCGATCGGCCCCCCCTGCCCGCTGAGCACCGACAGGAGCCGCCCGGTGGCGACGTCCCAGAAATGCACGGCCCCACGGTAGGCGTCGGTCGCCAGGACGCGGCCGTCCGGCGAGAAGGTCACGACCTTTTCATACGCGTGGTTGAAGCCCAGGCGCTCGCCGGGCAGCAAGGCCCAGCGGCGGACCATCTGCCCGCTCGCCACCTCCCACAGGCTCACGCGCTGCTTTCCGCCCGGCGCGAATTCGCGCACCGCCAGGAGCCGGCCGCTCGGCGAAAAGGCGACCCCCTGGGCCAGGACATCAGCCAGCGACTGGGACAGCAGGCGACCGGTGGCGGCCTCCCAGAGCTTTACGCCCCAGCCGAAGGTCGCCAGCACGCGCCCGTCCGGCGACAGCGTGCAGTGCAGCACGGGACTGGGCTGGACCGGCAACCGGCACAGTTCCTTCCCGGCCGCGACGTCCCACAGCCCGATGAGCAAGCGGGTGCGCTCCGGGTGGAAGAAGTTCGGCGCGGCCGGTTTTCCCTGGGCATCGACGGCTTGCGCCACGGCCAGCCTCGTGCCGTCTTGGGAAAGGGTGTGCGTTGCGGCCGCCGGCAGCGGCAGTGGCAGCCGCACGGCCTTCCCGTCGGCGCCGTCGAGCCGGTAGAGCGCGCTTGCGGTCGAGACCAACAGCTTGCCGTCCGGCGTGAAAAGCGCCTCATCGGCATCGCTCCCGGGGATGGCCGGCCGGCCCAGGTGCTTGCCGTCGTCGGCCCGCCAGAGATGGAGGACGCCGGCAGCGCAGAGCGAGGCGACCACCTTGCTGTCGGGACTGAAGGCGACGTGGCGGATCGAGTCGTGGTGGACAGGGCCTGCGAGCAGTTGTCGGCCGGTCGTTGCGTCCAGCAGTCCCAGGCCATTCGCGTGAGGAGCGGCACCGACGACGAGCGGGCAGCCCTCGCGGTCGAAGCCGGCGGCGCGGGCGTGGACCGCCGCCCAGCGGTGATACCGCAGGCGCTTCCCCGTGGCCGGGTCCCAGAGCCACAGCCCGCCCTCGGCGGCGCCGGCCGCGAGGAGCTTGCCGTCCTTCGAGAAGGCGAGGGCCGTTGCGCCCTGCTCGTGCCCCTGCGGCGGCTTGCGGGGAGTGAGCTGAACGCCGCCCCCGGCGCCCCGCGCCACTTTCCACAGCCGGACCGGCCGCCCCGGCCCTGCCGCCGCGAGGAGCTTGCCGGCCGGCCCGCAGGCGAGCGTGTAAGCCAGGTCCGTCGTCAGGCTCGCGAGGCGCTTGCCGCTGTCCGGGTCCCACAGGCACAGGCTGCTGTCGTCGCACGCCGTGGCGAGCAGATCTCCGACGAAGGCCAGGGCGGTCGCGTGGCCCTTGCCCGGCGTCAGCGTGTGCCGGAGCGCCCCCGTCGCCGCGTCGAGCAGGTGGATGCGGTCGCAGCCGACTGCCAGCATTTTGCCGTCGGGCGAGAATGCCGCGACCCAGGCGAAAGGCACCGTGTTCACCGGAATGGGGCAGCGGCGGACTTCCGCGCCGCTCGCGACGTCCCAGAAATGGACGCGGGCGAAGTCGTTGCTGATGCCCTGCCCGGCGAGCGCCAGGGTCTTGCCGTCCTGGGTGAACACCATCGCATGCACGTTGAAGCCTTCGGGCGCTCGCCGCCGCAACACCTGCTTGCCGGTCGCCGTCTCCGACACCAGGATCACCGCCTCGGGGTGGTAGTTGCCCGAGGCCAGGAGGCTGCCGTCCGGGGAGAGGGTGAGGTAATCGATCTGTCCGGCGTGCCGCAGCCGCACCGTGCCGAGCCGCGCCCGCGCCCCGGCCGGCAGCGGGTCGCCGTGAGCATCGGCGCTCTTCCTGTCCGCCTTCGGGGCCGCGGCGCCGGCGCGCTTGCCCAGCCGCCCCAGCGCGGCCCGCCCCTCCGCGGTGAGCCGGGCGACGGCGTCGGGGTGCGTGTCGCGGCCGACGCGGGGCGCCGCGAGGGCCGGCCGTTCGGCAGGCGGTTGAGCGGAAAGGGCGCCAGGGCGGAACCCGGCGGCCGCCAGCAGGAATGCCAGGCCCGCGAGGGTGGTGGAGCGGAGTAGGCTCATCGGCAGTACCAGTGCGGCGAGGGGAGGACGCGACGCCGGCATCGATTGTACCGAGCCGGTGCGGCCCGAGCGTAACGGATTTGTAACGGCTACGCACGAAGTGGGACAAGACTTCCGGGGGATAAGACCGCCCCTCCGCCGGGAAGACCATCGGGAGGCCTCGGCAACCTTGCCGTGACGCGAGAGCGCGGGCGACGAAGACCCCCGGGAGCGTGGATCCGTTCGGCGTATGGGCAAGTCGCGCGCACGACGGGTGGCCCTGACCGCTCAACTCTCCAGCGGGAACACGTCGTCCAGCGGCACCTCCCACTGCCCCAGGCCGACACTGACCACGGCGAGGTTGCGCTTGTGGTCGATGCGCACCAGTCGGCCCGGCTTGTCGAAACGCGGCACGCGGACGGGGTCGTTCGGCTTGAGCCGCGCCCGTGCCTCGCGCAGGGCCGCCGCCGCCTCCGCTTCACGCTGCACCGTCAGTGTCTTCTGCCGGTACTCCTCGCGCTGCTGCTCCGCCTCGTGCTGCGCCAGCAGCGCATCCTCGCGTGCCTTCTCCGCCTCGGCCCGCATCTCCTGCAGCTGCGCCATCTCCGGCGCCCGCCGCTGCCGCCGCCGGAGGTAGCGCTGCGCCCGCCGCAGCAGCTCGCGCGGCAGCTTCAGCCGCCGGGCGATCTTCAGCGCATTGCTCATGCCGAACTGGCCGATGTGCAGGCGGTACGTCGGCCGCAGCGTCTCCACGTCGAACTCGACCGCCGCGTTCTCCGCCCGGTCGTTGTGGAAGGCGTAGGTCTTCAGGTCGCCCAGGTGCGTCGTGACCATTGCCCGGCAGCCGATGCCATCGAGCTGGTCGAGGATCGCCCGGCCCAGCGCCGCCCCCTCCGTCGGGTCGGTGCCGGCGCCCAGCTCGTCGAGCAGGACGAGGCTCCGGTCGTCCGCCGAGCGCAGGATGCCGGCGATGCGCGAGATGTGCGAGCTGAACGTGCTCAGCGACTGCTCCAGGCTCTGCTCGTCGCCGATGTCGGCCAGGATCTGGTGGAAAACCGGAACCACGCTGCCGTCGCCCGCCGGGACGTGCATGCCCGACTGCGCCATCAGGCACAGCAGGCCGACCGTCTTGAGCGTCACCGTCTTGCCGCCCGTGTTCGGCCCCGTGATGATCAGCTGGTTGAACGTGTACCCCAGGCGGACGTCAATCGGCACCACCTCACGTTTCGGGGACAGGGAAGGGGAGTCCAAGCCCACGGGTGGCAACCCGTGGGCTTCCGCGGCGCTGTCCCCTGTGTCCGTGCGGAAAATGTGTTCCAGGATCGGGTGTCGCGCCATGCGGAGCCAGAGGCGGCCGTCCGTACTGATGTCCGGCGGCGCCATGCCGTAGTCGCGGCTGAAACGGGCCCGGGCGGTGACGAAATCGAGGCGGGCCATCGTGTCGATGGCGACGCCGAGCGGCCGCGACACCTTGCCGACGTCGGCGCTGAGGCGGCGCAGGATGCGGCGGATCTCGCGGTCCTCGTCGCCCTTCAGGACGGTGCGCTCGGCGCTAAGGTTGGCGACGGCGGCGGGCTCGACGAAGAGGGTCTCGCCGGTGCTGCTGGTGCGGTGGATGACGCCGGGGACCTTGTGGCGGTGGTTGACCGCGACGGGCAGGACGTAGTGGTCGCCGCTGACGGTCGCGTTGGGATAGCGGAGGATCTTTCTCAGCTCGGGGTCGCGGAGGAGGCGCTTGATCTGCTGCTGGACGCGCTCATCAACGTCGGCGAGTTGGGCGCGGACGCGGGCCAGCTCGGGGCTGGCCATATCGAGGACGTGGCCGCGGCTGTCGATGCAGCCGGTGATGGTCTTCGCCACCAGCCCCAGGTCCTCGACCGGCGTCAGCAGCTCGATGAGGCGCTGGCAGCGCTCGCTGAGGCGCACCCGGTAGCGGTACATGTTGCCGGTGCAGGCGAGCGTGTCGGCGACCTGGAGGAGCTGCTCGGCGGTGAGCATCGAGCCGATGGCCGCCCTGCGGGTCAGGAGGCGCACGTCGTGCAGGCCGCCGAAGGGAGGGGCCTGGCCCATCGCCAGCGCCTCGACCATCTCGGTGACCAGGGTCAGTTCGGCGCGGATCTGCTCCGGGTCGGTCGAGGGCTCGGCCAGGCGGCACAACTCCTTGCCGAGCGAGGAGGCGGCGTGGCCGGCCAGCAGCTCGCGGACCTTGTCGAATTCCAGCAGTTCCAGGGTGTGCGCGTCCATGATCCCGTCGCTCATGCCTGCGAGGACAAGCGCCCGGCCGGCGAGGTTCGCGGCGGGGAGGCCCCTAAGTTCGAGTTTCGCAGATTTCGGTGGAGTCCATGAGTAGAAAAAGGTCGGCTTCCTGGGTCGGCTCGAGTAGTTTGGGTGTATCGCGCCCCCCACCCCTTCGCTCCGCAAGGAAGCCAACCCATGCAGCTTACCCCCTCGTGCCGCGCCCTGCTACAGCACTTCCTCTCCGTTTTCACCGCCCCGTCCTTCCGCCTCTTCGCCCTGATCCTCACCGGCTGGGCCTCTCCTGCCGCCACCGCTTCATCACCGAGTGCATCTTTACCGCCGGCCAGGTCGGCGTCGGCCACTGGTCCTGCTTCCACCGCTTTTTCTCCCACTACGCCTGGTCCCTCGACGACCTCTGTCGCGTCCGCGCCGGCCTGCTCATCAACCGCTTCTGCCCCGATGGCCCCGTCCTGCTGGCCGCCGACGACACCCAAGGGGTGGCGGAAGTGGCCGAGTTGGCTGCCCGGGTCGGCTGAGCGCGGCCGCCGGCCCAGCGGAAAGCGGCAGAAAACACCCAGGGAAGTGGCTGAACTGCCTCAACGAAGTGGGGCAGCAAGCCTCCCTGCCGCCCCGCAGAATCTGCGAAACTCGAACGAAGCGGCTACTGTAGAGCTGTGGCAGAGCTGCTGTAGAGCGAGAGTAGCCCTCGGTTTGCCACGTGCTAGTGTCGTCGGCACGAAAACCTGCACTGAATTCAAGAGGCGTGTTTGGCGAACCATTGACGCATCTTGTGGTTGGTCCAAGTCCACTCGAAGGGGTGGGCATACCGCTGGTTGTATTCCGGCCAGGACGCCGAAA
>JBBRPS010000127.1:0-16376 GCA_038227745.1 Gemmatales bacterium
GAATTCTCACGTCCGAGGACAAATCCGGCGGGGTTATGCTATGCCATGAACTGAATCAAGGCAAGATGCACGGGTAACGGATGTACGGGTTTGTCCGGTCCAACAAGAATGCCAAGTAATACTTGCACAGATCCTTAGACGATGCCTCCGGTCAGCTCCCGGCTGGGATTCCTGGGCGTCCGCTCCGCGTAGCCGCCTTGAATCGAGCTGTAGTGGTAACGTGCGCGTCCGCTTGGGAAGCGTACATCGAGGAACTCGTACGCGAATCGCTGAACGTGCTCCGCCCAGCAGCGCCACCTCTTGGCCTATGGCCGGCACTAAACGCCTCCGTGCGCGGGCAGTTGGGTAGGTTCAATACCCCAAACACTGAAAACATTCGTATGTTGATCTCTGATGCGGTCGGGCTGCAAGATGTTCAAACTACCTGGGCTTGGCAGAATTGCACGCCGGCCCAGGCAGTGCAGCGCTTGGCTGATGCTATGACCCTACGCCATCAGATTGCCCACGGCGTTAATCCTCGCCCGGTTGTTGCCACCTTCTATTCAAGCCAGCTGCCAGATTTTTTTCGCAGACTGGGTCGTTGCACTGATCGTACTGTCCGAGATCATTTCGAGAACGTTCTTGGCATCGCCAATCCCTGGCCGCCTTGAATCGGCGGGGCCGGCTGGAGTGACTTCAACCCTTGAAAAGCCGTCATGCCGGCCCCGGGTCGGGTCGGTCGTTCCTGGTCCTGGTGAACGTCGGGTGGTTCTACCAGCGCAAGACGCCGGCCGTCGTCGCCCATTGCCTGTTGAGCCTGGACGTGACCTGCCCGGAGGATCTGCAAGTCAAGCAGGGGCATTCCTATTACCAGTGGGACATGGACAAGCAGCCCGACGTCGTCATTGAGGTCGTGCCCGACAGGACCGGCGGTGAGGAGTCGTACAAGAAAGACCTCTATGCCCGGCTCGGGGTCGCCTACTACGCGGTGTTCGACCCCAACCGACTGCTTTCCGGGGACACGCTGCGCACCTACGAACTCGTCGGCGGCACCTATCGACTCGGCGACCCCGGCCCCTGGTCGAACATCGGTCTGGGCCTGCGCGTGTGGGAAGGCAAGTTCGAGGGGGTCGAGGATGCCTGGTTGCGTTGGTGCGACGTCAACGGGGAGATCATCCCCCACCGGCGAGGAACGCGCGACGCAATTGGCCGAGCGCGCCAGGCAAGCGGAAGAACGCGCCAGGCAAGCGGACGAACGCATCGCCGCCCTGGAGGCGGAACTTCACCGGCTGAAAAGCAAGCCCTCTCCTGAGACGCCGTGATGGGCCGACCTTTTTCTCATTTCTCGCGGCCCGAGGCGCCAGTATATCGGGGGGAAGTCATCCGCGGAGGGCCGGACTCATGGCCGAGGGAAGAGGGATTCTGCTGTTGCGTCACCTGGGCGGGCTGCTGCGCCCGGACCGGAAGGACGAACCCACGGACAGCGGGCTGCTGGAGCAATTCGTGGCCCGGCGCGACGAGGCGGCGTTCGCGGCGCTGGTGCGACGGCACGGGCCGCTGGTGCTCGGCGTCTGCCGCCGCGTCCTGCGCGACGCCCACGACGCCGAGGACGCCTTCCAGGCCACCTTCCTCGTCCTGGCCCGCAAGGCCGAATCGCTGGCGCGCCCTGAGCGGGTCGGCAACTGGCTCCACGGCGTCGCCGTCCGCGTCGCCTGTGCGGCCCGTGCCCGTGCCGCCCGGAGGCAGCGCCGTGAGGCCGTCGTACGCCCCGTGACCCCGCCTGACCCCACGAGCGCCGCGGAGGCCGCGGATCTGCGCGCGGTACTGGACGAGGAGGTAGGCCGCCTGCCGGAGTTGTGCCGGGCCGCGTTCGTGCTGTGCTACCTGGAGGGGCGCACGTACGCTCAGGCGGCGCGGGCGCTGGGCTGGCCGGTCGGTTCGGTCTCGTCGCGGCTGGCCCAGGCGCGTGGGTTGCTGCGGGAGCGACTGACCCGGCGCGGCGTCGTCCCGTCGGCCGCCCTGGTCGCGGTGGTGCTGGACCGGGAGGCGCTTGCCGCGGTGCTGCCCGCCCCGCTCGTCGCCGCGACTGCCAGGGCCGGGGCGGCATTCGCGGCCGGGGCGGCGGTGGAGCAGGCAGGGGGCGAAGCCGTCCGACTCGGGCAGGCGGTCCTCGGGGGCATGGCGCTGGCGCGGGTCAGGGCCACGGCGGCGCTGCTGTTGTTCCTCGGCGTCGTCGGCATCGGAGCGGCGCTGGTGTTCCACTCGGCGGGGGCGGCCGGAGAGCGACCGCCGCCGACTGGAAAGGACGCCGCTCCGCACGCGGTGGGCCAGAAGGCGCCTCGCGTTGACCGCCACGGCGACCCGCTGCCCGACGGCGCCGTGGCGCGCCTCGGCACCGTGCGCTTTCGGCCGGGCGGGGCGATGGCCGGCGTCGCCTTCTCGCCGGACGGCAAGGCCATCGCCGCCGGCAGCTACGACGGCCCCATCTTCCTGCTGGACGCCGTCACGGGCAAGGAGCTGCGCCGCTTCAGCGCGCCCGGCGCCAGCCGCGGCGCCACGGTCGGGTTCTCCCCGGACGGTAACCTCCTGGCGTCCGCCGACCTCTTCGGGGAGATGGCGCTCTGGGACGTGGCGACGGGCAAGCAGGTGCAGACGTTCGGCGAGCAGCGCGGCACGGCACTCGCCTTCTCGCCGGACGGCAAACTGCTCGTGTCGTTCCACACCCCTGCGGTACGGACGGGGAGATCCCCAGCCCCCGACCCGACGGTCCAGCTGTGGGACGCGACGACGGGCAAGCTGCGGGGGCGGTTGAAAGCGCACCGGGACGAGGTCGTCTCGCTCGCGTTCTCCGGCGACGGGAAGCTCCTCGCCTCCGCGTCCGCCGACAAGACCGTCATCCTCTGGGAGATGCCGGCCGGGCGTGAGGGGAAGCGCTTCCAGACGGCGGAGGTGCCGCGCTGTGTGGCGCTGTCCCCGGACGGCAAGAGCGTGGCGTCCGGCAATGCCGACGGGGTCATCCAGCGGTGGGATACGGCGACGGGGAAGGAGCTGCGCCGGATCACCGCGCACCGCCTCGGGACGTACGGACTTGCCTTCGCTCCGGACGGCAAGACGCTGGCCTCGGTCGGACAGCAGCTGGAGCCGATCGAGCTCTGGGACGTCGCCACGGGCAAAGAACTGCACCGGCTGGAGAGGCGCGGCGAGGGGATGGTGTGGTCGCTCGCCTTCTCCCCGGACGGCAAAAGGCTGGCCTTCGGCGGTGACACCGTGGAGGTCTGGGACGTGGTCACCGGCCGCGACGCCCGCGGAGAGGCGGCCACACGGAGGCCGTTCGCGGGCCAGGACGGGGCCGTCTGGTGCGCGGCCTGCTCCCCGGACGGCAAGGCCGTGGCCGTGGCAGGGTCCGACCCGGTGATCCGGATCTGGGACGCCGCACGGGCCAGGGAACTGTGCCGCTGCGCGGGCCATGCGCTCCCGGTGCTCGCCCTGGCGTTCCGGCCCGACGGCAAGACGTTGGTCTCGGTCAGCCGCGACCGGACGGTGCGCACCTGGGACGCCGTCACCGGGGCGGAGCGGGCGCGCTTTACCCCGAACCAGGAGTGGATAGATCACGTCGCCTTCTCCCCCGGAGGCAAGGTGCTGGCCACGACGGAGGGCACTCCCCTTATCCGGCTGTGGGACGTGGCGAGCGGCCAGGAACTGGGGCAACTGAAAGGCCATCAGGAAAGGATCCAGTGCCTGGCCTTTTCCGCAGACGGACGGCGGCTGGCGTCGGCGGGGTACGCCGAGGTGGTCCGGGTGTGGGACGTGGCCTCGAAGCAGGAGGTCCGGCGGATCGGGGCGCCGAAGTGGATCGTCAACGCGCTGGCGTTCGCCCCGGACGGCAGGACGCTGGCGACGGCGGGGTGGAATGATTCCGTCCGTCTTTGGGAGATGGCGACCGGCCTGGAGCGCGCCGCGGCGGGGCGCCAGGAAGGGAGCGTCTACACGCTTGCCTTCGCGCCGGACGGCCATACCCTGGCATGGGCCGCCTATGAGGACCGCCTGGTGCGGCTCTGGGACGTGGCGCGCGGCCGGGAGTTGCCGCCGCTGCGCGGCCACCGCGCCCGAGTGCCGGCGCTCGCGTTCTCTCCCAACAGCCGTTACCTGATCTCGGGCAGTGACGACACGACCGCGCTGATCTGGGACCGCAGCCGCCTGCCGAGCGTGGGCCGGCCGTAGCGCCCGCGGAGGGGCACCATCACGGAGGGCCGGACTCATGGCCGGGAGACAGGCAAAGGAGATTTGGCGGCGGCTGGGCGTGCGACTGTGCCTCGGCGTCACGGCGGCGGCGGCGGCGCTGGTGTGCGCCGGGGCGGGGCCGGCGCGACCGCAGCGCGAGCCCGCGGGGCCGCCGGGCCAGTCGCGCGTTGACCGCCACGGCGACCCGCTGCCCGACGGCGCCGTGGCCCGCCTCGGCACCGTGCGCTTCCGGCTGGGGGAACCGGTGGCCGGCATCGCCTTCTCGCCGGACGGTAAGGTCCTCGCGGCGAGCGTCTACGAGGGCACCATCTCCCTGCTGGAGGCGGCGACCGGCAAGGAGCTGCGCCGCCTCGGTAGCCCCGACGCCAGCCGCGGCGCCGCCCTCTCTTTCTCGCCGGACGGCAAGCGACTCGCGTCGGCCAGCGCGGACGGGAAGATGCGGCTCTGGGACACCGCCACGGGCGAGGAGGTCCAGGCGTTCGGCGGGGCCGACGGCACGTCCCTGCTCTTCGCGCCGGACGGCAGCCTGCTCGCGTCGGTGTACGCCCCCTCCTTCTCCTTCGGGAGAGACCCTCTCGACCGCGATACGACCCTGCGGCTCTGGGACGCCGCCACGGGGCAGCCGCACGCCGCGCTGCGGGGGCACCGCGGCCAGGCCATCGCGCTCGCCTTCTCCGGTGACGGGGTTCTCCTGGCCTCCGCCGGCAACGACAAGACCGTCATCCTGTGGGAGATGCCGGCCGGGCGCCGGCGGCGACACTTCGAGGCGGCCCAGGTGCTGCGCTGCGTGGCGCTGGCGCCGGACGGCAAGACGGTGGCGGCGGGGGACACTTTCGGCCTGGTCCAGATCTGGGACACCGCCACGGGCAAGGAGCGGCGCCGGTTCGTCGCGCACCCGCAGGGGACGTACACGCTCGCGTTCAGCCCGGACAGCAGGATACTGGCCTCCGTCGGACAGCAGGCCGAGCCCGTCCGCCTCTGGGACGTCGCCACCGGCAAGGAGCTGCGCCGTCTGAAGAAGCAGGGACACGGACTCTTCTGCTCCCTGGCGTTCGCGCCGGACGGCAAGGCGCTCGCGTTCGGAGGGAACACGGTGCAGCTGTGGGACGTCGCCACCGGCCGAGACGCCCGCCCGTCCGGCGGCCAGGACGGGCCGGTGTGGTGTGCCGCGTACGCGCCCGACGGCAAGACCGTGGCCCTGGCGGGGGACGATTCCGTGATCCGCCTGTGGGACGCCGCCACGTCCCGTGAGGTCTGCCGCTGCGTGGGGTACGGGCGGGAGGTACTCGCGCTGGCGTTCCGGTCGGACGGCAAGACCTTGGTGTCCGCCAGCCGCGACCGGACGGTGCGCACCTGGGACACGGCCACCGGGGCGGAGCGGGCGCGCTTCACCCCCGGGCAGAAGTTCTTCGACCGCGTGGCCTTCTCCCCCGGCGGCAAGGTGCTGGCCGCGACCGAGGGCAAGACGGTCCTGCGACTCTGGGACGTGGCCTCCGGGAAGGAACTGCGGCCGCTCAAGGGGCCGCGGCAGGACGTCATGGCCCTGGCGTTCGCGCCCGACGGCAAGCGCCTCGCCGCCGCGGTCTATACCGACCAGGTGTGGCTGTACGACCTCGCTTCGGGGGGAAAGGTCCGCCGACTCGGCCCGCCCGGGACGGTCCTCTACGCCCTGGCGTTCTCGCCCGACGGGCGGACCCTGGCGACGGGGGGCTGGAACGACGCGGTGCGGTTGTGGGAGGTGGCGACGGGGGCGGAACGCCTGACGCTGCCGCTCGAAAAGGGCTCGGTCTCCGCGCTGGCGTTTTCCCCGGACGGCGGCACGCTGGCCTGGTCCGCACAGGGCGCGTTCGTCCGCCTCCGCGACCTGAAGCGTGGCCGTGTACTGGCCCCGCTGGCGGGCCACCGGAACACGGTGTCGGCGCTGGCGTTCTCCCCCGACGGCCGGCACCTGCTCACGGGCAGCCGCGACGCGACCGCGCTCCTGTGGGACTGGGCGCACCGACCGGCGCCGTAGCGTGAGACACGGGACCACCTGCCCGCCGCGCCGGCTGTACATACAAAAGGGCTCGGGGATCTTGCCGAAGGTCCCCGGGCCTCTTCGTATCTCGGGAGAAACCAATGAGCTACCGCACACGCCTGCTCGCCCTGGCGCCGGCCCTGGGCCTCGTCCTGGCGAGCCTCTTCACTGCCGCCGACGCGCACGGCCAGGGCAAAACGACCGCCGGCCCGGTGCTGCGCCTCGGCTCGTGGAACATCGAGAACCTGGGCGAGCCCGGGGCGCGGCGCGGGCCGGGCGCGGGCGTCTTGCAGGACTCCCGCGACCTGGCGAAGTACATCCGGTCCGCCCGCGTCGATCTGCTCGCCGTGCAGGAAGTCACCGCCGACAGCCCGGCGCCCGCCGGCTTCCCGAAGAAGTACCGCACCAACTCCGTCCTGACGAAGACGTTCGACGAGCTGAACCGGACGCCAGGCAACGGCTGGAAGCACATCCTGTTCCCGAAGTCGCGGCCGGCCGACCTGCATCAGTGGACCGGCATCGCCTGGAAGTCGGCGAAGGTGAAGGTGGTCGGCGACATCTTCCAGGTGCCGGTGACGCACGTGCGCAGCTCGAAAGATTCCAACATGTGGGATCGCAATCTGCACGCGATCCTGTTCTCGGCCGGCGCCGGCAAGACCGACTTCCTGGTGATGGTCGTCCACCTCAAGGCGAACACGACGGGCAACTTCGCCCAGCACCGCGCCGAGGAGCTGCGCGACCTGGCGGACAAGCTGCCGCTCCTGTCGAAGGCGTTCCCCGGCGAGAAGGACCTGGTGATCCTGGGCGACACGAACATGCTGAGCGCCCAGGAGCCGGGGCTGGCGGCGCTGGCGAAGAAGGGCTTCAAGGACCTGAACAAGGCCGACCTCGACACGCACACGTCCAGGGGTGTGCAGCCGTTCGACCGCATCCTGGTGCCGAACGACCAGCCCGAGTTCGCCGGATCGAGCCTGGAGGTGTTTTCGGATTTCATGAAGCGCGAGCGGCTGTCGTTCGCCGAGTTCCGGCGGCGCTTCTCAGACCATTACATCGTTGTGACCGAGATCCGCGTGATGGCCGACGACGATTGACCGTGGGGCAGCCGTTTTCTTCGGCCCGTCAGCCAGGGTAGAATAGAGGCGCGTACGGTCTACAGGAGGAGCGAGTATGCCCGTGCATGATTGGACACGAGTTGAAGCCGGCATCTTCCACGACTTCCACACCGTCTGGATCGGCCACCTCCGCACGGTCCTCAACGATGGTTTGTTGCCGCAGGGCTACTACGCCCTCGCCGAGCAGCACGCCGGCCGGTCCATCGCGGACGTGCTGACACTGCACGCCAGCCCGGCCCCCCTTGAGCCGCTGCCGTTACCGCCGGCGACGGGCGGGACGGCCGTGGCTGAGGCGCCTCCCCGGGTGCGCCGGAAGCAAACGGTGGAACAGGCTGCGCTGACCCGCCGGCGCACCCTGGCGATCCGCCACGTCAGCGGTCATCGACTCATTGCCCTCCTGGAGATCGTGTCCCCGGCGAACAAGGATCGCGCCCGGCACGTCGAGGAGTTCGCCGCCAAGGCCCTGTCCGCCCTGGATGTCGGCGTGCATCTGCTGCTGGTGGATCTGTTCCCTCCCGGCCCGCACGACCCGCAGGGGATGCACGGCGCCATCTGGCAGCGCCTGGGAGAGTCCGACGAACCCTACGACCTGCCCGTCGACGAGCCGTTGACGTTGGCCGGTTACGCGGCGGGTCCGCAGGTCGATGTCTACCTGGAGCATCTCGCTGTCGGCACCACCCTGCCGGAGATGCCGCTCTTCGTGCGCCCCGACCGCTACATCAGCGTCCCCCTCGAACCGACGTACCAGGCCGCTTACCGGGGGATGCCCGCGTTCTGGCGCGATGTGGTCGAAGGACAGGCGCCCGCCTGAGCCGCCCCCGTCCGCCCGCCGACGTCAAAAAGGAGGCCGGTCCGTGTCCGCCCGCAAGCCGACCCGGGAAGAGATCGCCGCGGCGCACGGCAAGAAGGTGCGCGACGTAATCGCGCCGGGGCTGAAGGTGCTGTTCTGCGGCATCAACCCCAGCCTGTACACCGCGGCGGTCGGCCACCACTTCGGCCGCCCGGGCAACCGCTTCTGGCCCACCCTCGAAGCTGCAGGCTTCACCGACCGCCTCCTGCACCCATCCGAGCAGCGTGAACTGCTGACGTGCGGCCTTTCGGATGCAAGGGGTTTTGGCTACGGCATCACAAACCTCGTGGCGCGGGCGACGGCGACCGCCGACGAACTGTCGGCGAAGGAACTGGTGGGCGGCGCGCGCCTGCTCGAGAAGAAGATAGCCCGGTACCGGCCGCAGGTGGTGGCGTTCCTCGGCGTGACGGCGTACCGCACTGCCTTCGGTCGGCCGAAAGCCAAACTCGGACGGCAGGAAGAGAAGCTGGCGGAATCCGAGGTGCGGGTGCTGCCCAACCCGAGCGGGCTGAACGCGCATTACCGGCTCGCCGGACTGGCGGCGCTGTTCGCGGAACTGCGGGAGGCGGTCGAGTAGGGGAAGCAAAGATGAACCCCGACAGAGGTGTGACTCCGGCGCGTTCTCCTCGCCGTGGAGTTGGCTTGCCGTTTCGCGCGCTCCTGTGCGAGCGCGCGAAACGGCAAGCCAACACCGCAGCGGCGGAAGCCCGCACGGGCGTCACGGCGTCCCGCTGTCCGCCCGACTCTTGCGGCGGGTCGCGAGCTGGGTTTTCGCCTCCTCGCTCACCACCTCGCCCTTCTCGGGCAGGCCGTCCGCGGATGGTCCCCGGTGAGGGGCGGCGTGCCGGCGAGTGGGCCGCGATCCTCGGGGTCGGGCTGGACGACCTCGGCGCCCAGGGTACACGTCCCCTCCGGCGGCCGGCGCGGGTCCGCGTAATACTCTCTGCTCATGAGTCGCTCCTCGGCAATGGGCGGGCGGTCAATGATCGCAGCCGCAGCCGCCGTCGCGCTTCTCGTCCTTGCGCTGCTCGGCCGGCGAGGGGACGTTGCCCGCGTGGCGGGTGGCCTCCTCGCCGCCCTGGTTGATCTGCCGGTCGGGCGTGGTGCTCGAAGTCGGCTCTTCGTTGACGGTGGCGATCGGTTTCTCCTTGTTCATCACTATCCTCCCTTTCGGTGAACGAAAGCTGATCCAGGGAATTGAGGGGGCAACTGGCGTGCCGGGTGCATGAGCACCGCCGACCTGAGAAACTATCCCCCCGTCCCCCGGCACCGAGCCGAGGGGATACGGCACTTCCCCTCAGCGCGACTTCGGCTTGCGTTTGCGCCGCGGCGGCTTTTTGTGGGGCCGCAGCCCCTTCTCGTGCAGCCGCTCGGCGGCCCAATCCTCGTCCGCGCCGAACAGCGGCGGGTCGGGGTCGGCGGCGTAGTTGAGCGTGCCTTCGTAGGCGCCGTTGCGGTAGCACTGCTCGACCAGCGCCTGCAAGTCCAGCGGCACGTCCGCGTCGTCCGGCCGCAGCGGCACCTTCACGACCGGCAGGCGTTCCCACAGCGGCATTGGGTAGACCGCCGCCTTGTCGCGCCGCGCCGCACGGCGGACGCAGGCCATGTACGCCGTGCGGCCCTGGGGCTCGAGGTGCGCCAGCGGGAACGCCAGCGTGTGGGTGCCGAAGCGGTTTAGGTCGATCTCGACGAGGTTAGCGTCCGAGGCGCAGACGTCGCGCTGCTTGCGCAGGTACTGCGCGCGGTTCGGGCCGGGGGATTTGTTGCTCGGGCTGAGGAACTCGATGACCGTGACGACGCGGTTGCCGCTCTCGCGGTCGATGATTTCGAGGAAGGTTTCGGTGACCGACTCGAGCTCGACCTCGACGAGGAGCGGCTCCGCCACGGCGATGCCGGCTTCGGGCCGCGTTCGCAGGCCCCGCTTCGAGGTATATTCGACCACGCGCACGTCGGGAAACAGCGGATGATCGCCGAGTCCCCTGGGTGTTTCCAGAAGGACGCTCTCCTCGACGCGGGCGCGTAACGAGGCGGGGAGGAGGCCCTGGAGCGCGTCGCGCGCGTAGATGATCAGACCGGCGTGGACGTCGCGCCAGTGGGCTTCGAGATACGGGTCCATTCCGGGGAAAGGGCTCGGCATCGGTCGGCCTCGGTGGGCGAAGAGAGGAACGTGGGTCTGCGACAGGGAAGGTTATACCACGACGCGCCCCACGGACGGCAAGCTCAGCCGCCGGCTCACGCGGGCACCACATCGTCACCTATGACTCCAGCAAGGAAGGTCGTTACACACAAGTCGTCATGAGGCTGCGCCGCCCCCACGCCCATGAAAAGGGCCAGGTCGTCCCGGAGGCTGTTCGCTGGGACGACCCGGCCCTTTGTCTGGCAGCTGGCCTACCGGCCGAGCCTCCCTCCCCATCACCGGTCAGTCGATGCCACTCCCCTGCGGCCCCGGGAAGTCGGGCACCTTCTTCTCCTCGCCGAGTCCGAGACGCTTGCGCAAAGCGGGGTAGGCCTTGCGTGCCGCGGCGACCTCCTTGCCGTAGTTGAACTGTGGACCGGCCGGCCGAGCGACCGTGGCGGCCGCCTCGTGCCAGTCCAGGCCGAGGGCCTTGAGGCCCTCGGCCGACCCTCCCAGGCCGGCCTCAATGTGACCGCCGGCACGCAGGTGCTTGCGGAAAAAGGCGTTGTCGCGGGCCATCAGGTCGTTCGTCGCCTTCAGGATCTTGTTGCCGTCCATCACGAGGGACACGGCCCTTTTCCCCTCCGCCCGATACGCCTTGACTTCGGACACGTCTCCCGGCAGGCGGAAGATGTACGTGAACTTGAGGTCGGTGAGCATGGCGGTGAGCAGTCCTTTCCCGGACTGGTACTCGACGCGCTTGCCCAGGATGTACTCGTCCAGTTCCTTGTCGGTCAACTTGCGCGCGTCGGGCGCCTCCTCCTTGTCCCCGTTGGGTAGGTTGGGCTTCAGGTTCTCCGGGTTGAAGACCAGGCGCAGCGAGCCATCCGCCTGGGGCACCAGCCTGGCCGGGGAGCTGAGCGCCGTCTCCGATTTGAGCTGTTTCAGGTCCTTTAAGTAGGCGGTGCCCTGGAACTTGAGGCGCCCCTCGGGGGTGTAGTCCGCCGAGACGTCCGCCCAGGCGGCCACGCCTTGCGCCGTGCGGAGGAGTTTGTCGAGGAACAGCCGCTTCTTCTCCGCCAGCGAGGGCCGTTTGTCCTTACCGCCACCGAGGGCCTGCTCGAAAGGGTTGAAGGGGGTCACCAGGGTCACGGCGACCTTGCCGGACCCGTCCGGGTTGAGAGTGTAGGTCTGTTCGCACTCGACGCAGCCGCCCAGCAGCAGGCACAACAGGCCGATCGAGGTAGCCGCACGGTTCTTCATGGGGGCGTCTCCTTGAGAATGAGTTGGGTGCGCCTGGGGCGGCGGGAAGTCGAGGCGGCCCGTTGGGGGCGTCCGCCGGGAGACGCTGGCCGCCCGGCCCCGATTCCGCAGCGCTGATTCCAGACCACCACGCTTGCCGCGCTATAACCCCCTCGATTGGAGGGGACCTTCTCCGGTCCGTCAAGCCCTGTCGCCGCTTTTTCCGTTTTTTCTTGCTCCTGATTCCACGCCACGCCGCGTGCATGGCCGGCGCTCTCCTGATACACGATCCCCACCAGCCGGCACCGAGCCGATGTCACCCGGCCGCGAGGCAGAACGGGGACGCATCTCAAATGATACGCATTTGACGACCTTTATTATTTGAGATGCGTCCCCGTTTCGGTTCAACAGCACGGGCTGTCCTACCTGGCCCTGGAGTTCATGGACCGCGGCAGCCTGGCCGCCCGCCTCGACGGCCAGCCGCTGGCCCCCCGGCACGCGGCCGAGCTGGTCGAGACCCTGGCCCGCGCCGTGCAGGCGGCCCACGAGCGCGGCATCATCCACCGCGACCTCAAGCCCGCCAACGTCCGGCACCACCGCAGGGGAACAGGGGAAGCAAGAACGCGGCTTGAGCGGTGGGGATGAGCGAGAAGTGTCAAAGATCCTGCCACCTTTTCTCCCTCGTAGCCTTCACCCTGAGGCCGGCATCCGGCGCCGCGATGAATTGAGGCTGAACGGCACACGCCTCAAGTGGCCCCTTGCATTTCGCGGGAGGTGTGTGACAATACCCAAATCTTCGCAACTGTTCTTTCTCGAAGCGAGCGCCCAAATGAGTACCCACGATCCCTCGATCGACGACCTGATGGTCCGGTTGCAGCGCGGCGATGACGAGGCGGCGGCGCGGGTCTTCCGGCCGGGGAGGGCGAAACGGGGGCCAACACGGCCAACCAGGCCACGGGAACGGTCGCGGGGAGCCGGTAGACCGGCTCCCACACCTTCCACGGCTTGAATAAAAGACAACTCATGTGGCAATATCGGCCGCTTGGCAGCAACCACCCCCCCCAATTTTTCACAGCTTCTCATGCTAACTGCCGTGCCCGGTGCGGTCCAGCGGGATCGGCGTCGGCCGGCTCCTGCCGCTGGCGTTGTCTCCGTTGCGGGAAAACATTATCCTGAGCGAGGACACCGTCCCGCCCTTGCGGGCTCCCCCCGATGAGGCCGGCGCCCGCGGCCCGCCCCGGTTCGCAGGAGGATCTCAGAACGCGATGCGACAGGTACTCTTCCACATTCCCCTCCACCTGATCAACGACAACCTGCCCGACATCCCAATCTACGGCTATGGCGCGATGCTGTTCGTGGCCTTCGTGTTCTGCACCTGGCTGGCGTGCCGCCTGGCGGCGCGCGAGGGCATCGCGCGCGAGCGCATCCAGGACCTGGCGATCTGGCTGTTCGTCAGCGGCATCGCCGGGGCGCGGATCACGTTCATGATCCAGTACGGCGTGCCCTTATGGCAGTTCTTGAAAATCTGGGACGGCGGTCTGGTCTTCTACGGCTCGGCGATCGGCGGCGTCGTCGGCTACTTCCTCGTCTACTTCTTCGTGCTGCGCAAGTACAACATCTCGAGTTGGAAGATGGCCGACATCATCGCCCCATGTGCGGCGCTGGGGCTGTGCCTGGGCCGCTTCGGCTGCCTGATGAACGGCTGCTGCTACGGCAACGTGGCCTGCCCCGGTATCCCCGAAATCGGCTTCCCGCTGGCCGCCCCGCCGCGCTTCGCCATGGTCGAGAAGGGCTACCAGACGGCCGCGGACTTCACCCTGACGGAGCGCGAGGACGCGACGGTCGCCCTGGTGGTGCCGCACTCGCCGGCCGCCCGGGCGGGGCTGAAGCCCGGCGACAAGATCCTGCTGCTGGACGGCAAGCGCATCGAACGCTCGTCCGACCTGGACGAGAAGCTCAGTCAGAAGGAGTGGCCGCGCGGCCAGAACGACCTGGTCCTGAAGGTGCGGCACGCGAACGGCGTGGAGGAGGACCTGGAGTTCGTGCCGCGGACGATCGGCCTGAACCCGACGCAGCTCTACGAGTCGATCAGCACGGGCCTGTTGTGCATGCTGCTGCTGGCGTATTACCCGTTCCGCCGCCATGATGGCGAGGTGATGGTGCTGTTCATGCTCGGCTACGCGGTCCATCGTTTCCTCAACGAGATGCTGCGCGTGGACACCGACCCGGTGGCGTTCAACATGACGCTGTCGCAGAACATCAGCGTGGTGGTACTAGCCGCCGGCCTGCTGCTGGCGCTGATCGTGTCGCGGCGGCCGCCTCGCAGCCGCCAGTTGCCAGTTGCCAGTTGCCAGAAGAATTGAACCACAAAGACCACAAAGACCACAAAAAATGTCAGAGAAATGCCAGAGAAAGCACCCTCCTGCAATTCTCTGTGGTCTTTGTGGTCTTTGTGGTCTTTGTGAGCTTTGTGGTTCATCTTGTGGGGAGGCGGCTATACGCTGCCGCCTGGCAACCGCCCCTGACTCACGACGGCTCCGACCACCACTTCCACGTCAATAGCAATCCGAGCGCGACCCCCAGGTGATCGAGGCAAACGTCTTGAAGGGAGCCGGTGCGGTTCGCCGTGAAGAGCTGCAGGAACTCCGTGAGCGGCCCGTGGACCATCACCGCGAACAGCACCAGCCAGCGGTAGCGCGCCGGCACGCGCAGCCAGCCGCTGAGCATCGCCAGCACCGCGTACGCCGACACGTGGAGCGTCTTGCCGATGAGGAATTTCAGGTCGAGGCCCAATTCCTCGACCGTCCACGTGCCGGACGGCACTGGGACCAGCAGCGACGTCGTCCACGCCGTCACGTAGGTCAGCCAGATCAGCCAGCGCCACCTCGGCCCAATCCTGCCCCACTTCGCTTCCGTCTCCGTCATTGAGGACGTCCCTCGTGAGCCAGGGAAAGACGACAGCCCGGCGGCGGTCTCGCTGGTGCGCGAAACAGCGGCCGGGCTGTTGATTTTACGGTTCTTCCGCTTCGGGGGGAATCGCCTGACGAAAACGGACGTCGTGAGGTCACCCGCGCCGCAGCGCCCGCCCCGGCAGCGCCGCCGTCCGCACGCCGTCCCGCAGCACCGCCTCGCCGTTGACCAGCACGTGTACCACGCCCTCCGCCAGGCGCTTCCCCTCGTCGTAGGTCGAGCGGTCCTCGATCCTGTCCGGGTCGAAGACGACCACGTCCGCCGCCATGCCCGGCCGCAGCAGGCCGCGGTCGCGCAGGCCGAAGCGGCGCGCCGCGTGCGCCGACAGATGCTGCACCGCCTCCTCCAGCGTCCAGACGCCGGCGCGGACGTAGTGGCCCAGGTAGCGCGCGAAGCAGCCGCAGCCGCGCGGGTGCGGGAAGCCGCCCGTGAAGATGCCGTCGCTGCCCGCCATCATCGCCGGGTGGCGCATCAACTGGCGCACGTCCTCCTCGCCGCGCCCCTTGTGCGGCGCCACGCAGCCGACCGCCAGGTCCGACGCCACCAGCACGTCACAGACGAACTCGCCCAGCTCCCGCCCCGCCTCGCCGGCCGCCTGCCCGAGCGTCTGCCCCTCGTGGCGGCGGTACTCCGCGGCGGCGACGAAGCCCAGCCGCACCGGCTCCAGGGACACGCGCGGCGCCGCGAACCAGTCGCGCAGCTGAGCCCGCACGGCCGGGTCGCGCAGCCGCCCCACCGTCGCCTCGACGCCCCCCTCCTGCACCCACGGCGGCAGCGCGACCATCGCCAGGATCGAGCTGCCGGCCAGGTAACAATAAAGGTCGTAAGTGACGTCGATGCCCGCGGACCGGCCGGCGTCGAGCTTGGGCAGGGCCAGGTCGGCGCGGCTGTTGAAGTGCGAGATGTGGACTGCCACGCCCGCCTCGCGGCCGATGCGGTAGACCTCGTCCATCGAGCCGTGGACGCCCTCGGCGTCGTAGCGGCGCATGTGCGTGACGTAGACGCCGCCGTCCGCCGCCATCTCGCGGCACAGGGCGATGAACTCGTCGGTGTCGGCGTAGCGGCTCGGGATGTAGTCGAGGCCGCTCGACAGCCCGACCGCTCCCTGGTCCATGCCCTCGCGCACCAGCCGCCCCATGCGGCGCAGCTCGTCGGCGGTCGGCGGCCGCGTCTCCAGGCCCATCACTTCCATGCGCAGGTTGCCGTTGGGGATCAGGCACGCGACGTTGACGGCGCAGCGGCGGTCGAAGCAGGCGAGGTAGTCGGCCAGGCTCGACCAGTGCAGCGGCAGGTCGGGCGTGCCGCTGAAGCCGGCCGTGTAGCGGCGCATGTAGGCGAGCGTGGCCGGCGAGGCCGGGGCCATCGCGACGCCGTCCTGGCCGAGCAGGTACGTCGTCACGCCCTGGCGGACCGCCGCCTCGTGCAGCGGGTCGGCCAGCAGCATGAGGTCGCCGTGGACGTGCGCGTCGATGAAGCCGGGGGCGACGACCTTGCCGGCGGCGTCGAGGCGCAGGCGGGCCGGGGCGGCGCCGAGGCGGCCGACCGCGGCAATGCGGCCGCCGCGGACGCCGACGTCGCCGGGGAACCAGGGCAGGCCGGTGCCGTCGATGATCCGGCCGCCGGTGATGAGGACGTCGAAGGACTCGGCGGGCTGCAGCGTCGGGAGGTTCGTCACGATTCCTGGCCCTCGGGGGCGGGCGGGTGCATCCAGGCGAACGGCCGGCGTAAGAGATCGTCCAGCTTTCAGGTGACGAGTTTTGCTGGGATTACGGCGGCGTCCGCAGCCGCCGTGGCCTTCTTCTCCTCGGCCAGCAGGGTGAGCAGATTATGCACCAACACCATCAGCCC
>JBBRPS010000128.1:0-16374 GCA_038227745.1 Gemmatales bacterium
GCGTCGCGCTCCTTGAACTCACGGAAGCGCGTCATGAGTTTCCGCCGCACCGAGACGTGCCGCAGCCGCGAGACGCCGACGAGGAGGACCACGACCGCCGCCCCGATGCCGAGGATGAGGGGCAGAGAGCTTCGGCCCGGCGCCTGGGCGAAGACTGGCCCCGGCGTGTGGGCCTCGACCGGGGGAGTAAGACAGGCGAGCAGGAGCAGCGAAAGTCGAGCTTTCATGGGCGCCACCTCAGGTGTCGAAGGATCGGGAAAGCACGCCCCGGAGTGTACCCGGCCCCGGGGCGTAAGTACAGGGTGTCGTCGCGGCCGCTTCTCATTTCAGCAGCTCGCGCAGGGCGCGCATGAGGGCCTCCTCGACGCCGGGGCCGACGCGCGACACCGGCCCCGTTTCGTAGCCACCCTGCGTGTAGGAGACGGCGGTGCCGATGTAGCCGGGGCCGTAGTCGCCGTAGGCCGCCATCAGCACCGGCGCCCCGGGACGCATCTTCTGCGCGGCGAACTGGTACTCGATGAACAGCTCGCCCGGCATGTGCAGCACGTACGCCGGCCCGATGCGCAGGCAACTGAGGTCGAGCTTCTCGCCCGCCTCGCAGCGCTTTGCCCAGACCAGGTTCCGCGCCGCGCGCAGGCGGTCCGGGTCCTTCAGTTTCGCATCCGCGACGCGGGCCTCGAGGTCCTTGACGCTGTACAGCTTGCTGAGCGGCAGGGCGGCACCGGTCACGCGCCACTCCACGTCCGACGCGCGCACCGGCACTTTTTTCACTGCGTCGAACGCCTCCTTCATGCCCCTGGCCAGGCGATGCGCGAGGACGGGGCGGTTCGCGGGAGAACCGTCGTTGTACTTGCCCGCGGTGACGTTGCCGCCGGCGCCGTTGAAGTGGACGTGGAAGACGTTGGGCAGGGCCTTGTCGCGCAGGCCGCGCGCCAGGCCGGGGAAGTCACAGCTCACGCCGCCGCGGCCATAGTAGCTCTGCGGGTGCGTGGCGTAGTAGGTCAGCGACGCCAGCGGCCGCTCGCCGTTCCAGAAACTCAGCAGGTGGACGTACGGGTCGATCAGGCCTTCCCGCTCGGCGCGGATCTTCGGGTCCTTCGTGGAGCTGTAGCGGACGTATTTGACCTTGCCGTCCGGGCCAGGCACGCGCCGGTTGGACGCGACCTGCTCGACCCGGGCCTTACCGAGGCCGACGTGGGTGACGGCGACCGGCTTGCCGAGCGCCGCGCGGACGGCGTCGGCTACGCGGACGATGGCCTTGTGGGCGAAGGCGGGGTCGAACAACTTGCCGCCGAGGTCGTGTGCCCGCAGTACCTCGTCGGCCTGGAAGTCGCAGCCAGGCGCGTCGTGCTGGTGCAGGCAGTGGACCGCGACGCGCTCGGGAGTGGTACCGGCTGCCTTGGCGAGGGCTTCGCGGAAGGCGTCGTAGCCGCCGTTGCCGACGCCGACCCAGTCCAGGGCGCAGAGCACGATCGGCTTCTGGCCGGCGGGCAGGAGGACGACGCCGCGGGCGCTGAGCGGATCGACGATCTCCTTCGCGGGCTGGACGAGCGCGTCGCAGAGGGGAGTGCCGAGCGGCGGCGTCACGTCAGCCTGGAACGTGGCGATCCGCAGCGCGGCCTCGCCGGCCCGCGCCGGCCCGGCCAGGGCGAACGCGGCACAGAGTGTCAGAGCAAGGTGACGTAGCATGGAGGTCTCCTGGGGGGCCTTTGCGGCAAGGCATTCACGGACATAACTCCTGTAGGGTGGGCACTGCCCACCGGAACTCATGCGGTTTCAAGCTCTGGTGTGGTGGGCAGTGCCCACCCTACAAGTATTGTCCGCTCGCTCAAAGCGTGCAGCGGTCCCTACGCGGGCGGCAGGCGGCGGAGCAGCAGCAGCGTCAGGTCGTCCTGTAGCTCCTTGACGCGGATGTACTGATTGATCGCGGCGCGGGCGCGGTCGGCGCAGACCTCCAGCGACAGCCCGGCTTCAAAGTCCGCCACCACCTGCTGCAGCCGCTCCACGCCGAACAGCGCCCGCCGCTCCGGCTCGCGCGCCTCCGTGAAGCCGTCGGTGTAGAAGACGATCAGGTCGCCCGGGCCGAGGGTGAAGCGCACGTCGGTCAGCTTCAGCCCGGGGCCCGGGTAGCCGAGCATCCGCCCCGTCCGCAGCGCGACCGGCTCGACGGTGCCGTCGGGCCGGCGGATCAACGGCAGCGGGTGGCCGGCGGAGGTCAGCATCACGTCGCCGTTCGCCGGGTTGTAGATGCCGTGCGCCAGGGTGACGAACTGCCCGGCGGCGTTGTCGGCGGCGAGGGCGTCGTTGAGCTTGTACAGCGTCGCGGCGGGGCTGTCGGCGGAGGCGGCGAGGTGGCGGCAGAGCGTGTGGACGGCGACCATGAACAGCGCCGCCGGCATCCCCTTGCCCGAGACGTCGCCGACGAAGAACGCCAGCCGGCCGTCCTCCAGCGGGAAGAAATCGTACAGGTCGCCGGAAACCTCGCGCGCCGGATCGACGCGGGCGAACATCTCGAAGCCGCGATCCTTGAAGGGCTCGAAGTCGGTCGGCAGGAAGCCCTGCTGGATCTCGCGCGCCATGGCGAGTTCCTGGTCCTGGCGCTGCTTGCGCAGCAGCTCGGCGTGCAGGGCGGCGTTCTCCAGGACGACGGCGACCTGCAGGCCGACGGTGGTCAGCAGCTGCAGGTCCTCCATGCGGAACGGCGTGCCGTGGCGAAAGCGGTCGAGCTGGATGACGCCGAGGCGGCGGCCGTCCTGCGAGATGAGCGGCACGCACAGGACCGAGTGCATCGCGAGGGAAGTGATCGTGTTGCTCGCCTGGAAGCGCTGGTCGCCCTGGACGTTGTCGCTGAGCATGCCGACGCCCTCGTCGAGAGCTTTCTGGACGATGGTGCGGCTGTAGTTCGGCGGCCCGAGGTCGTGCGGGTTGCGGTGGCGCTGGCCGCGCATCACCAGGCGGTCGTCCTCGTGCAGCAGCACCAGACTGCGCTCGGCGTGCGGGAACAGGCGCATGAGCTGGTCGAGCAGCTTGGCGAGCAATTCGCCCAGGTCGAGGGTGCATGCCAGGTGCCGGGCGATCTCCAGGACGACCTGGAGTTTTTGTGCGGGGTCCTGGCCGTAGATGCTCTGGTTGAGGAGGCCGACCGTGAGCTGCTCGCGGACGACGAGGTTCGGCTCGGGCGCGGGGGTGCCGCCCGGCCCCTGGCGCAGGCCGAAGAGGTAGGGGCCGACCTGGAACGTGTCCTGTTCGGTGAGGCGGACGCGGACGTGCGGGCTGAGGCGGTTGCCGTTGAGGAAGGTGCCGTTGCTGCTCTCGAGGTCCTCGAGGAAGTAGGCGCCCTCGACGCGGACGATCTGGGCGTGCTGGCGGCTGACGGCCTTGGCGGGCAGGCAGACGGCGGAGTCGACCTGCCGGCCGAGGACGGTGGGGGATCCCTCCAGGGGGTACTTGCGGCCGGTCTCCGGCCCCTGCAGCGTGATGAGGATCGCCATGCTGCTTTTGTACCCTGCCGGCACGGCGAATGCCAGCGCGTAGCGGGCCACAAGGAGGATCGTGGCCGACTCGCTCCGCGAGTCGGGGGCGACTTCCACCCCGACTTGCGGAGCGAGTCGGGGGCGACTTCCACCCCGAACTTGCGGAGCGAGTCGGGGGCGACTTCCACCCCGACTCGCGGAGCGAGTCGGCCACGATCCTCCAGACGCACTGGCCGCGCCTACTTCGTCGCGCTCGCCGGCACGAACGGGCCGCGCTTGCGGCCGGGGACCCAGGCGTTACAGGCGTTCAGGATGGCGTGGCGGAAGCCCTCCGGCTCGGGCACGCCGCGCAGCGTCAGCACCACCTGGCCGTTCGAGACGATCTCCAGGTCGGCGGCGCGGAAGAAGTCGCTGTTGGCGTCCGTCTTGACGCGGACCTCGTCGATGGCGCCGAGGGGCACTTCCTGGCCGGGCTTGCCCTTGAGGCCGTGGCGAATCATGAGTCGGCGGTTGGTGAGCGTGTAGCGGCGCGCCAGGAACGGGGCGAGCTTGCCGAAGTAGCCCAGCGACATGACGAGCCAGGCCAGGGGCGCCAGCACGATGGTGCGCGTCAGCACGCGGCCCAGGCTGGCCATCCCCGGTGAGCGGGCCACCGACGGCCACGCCTCGCGGATGCGCGCCTCGTACAACTCCGGCGGAACCACGCCCGCGATCACTTGCTGGCGCCCGTCTGGCATGAATTCCAGGTCCTCTCTTGCAGTCGCGTTGGGAAAAACTTCGGTCGGCCTTTGCGCTCTTATAGATACGGAGGCCCCGCGATTCGCCAAGGCGGGGATAGAACACGGGGGACCTTTCCCTGACTGCCTTCACGAGCTGATCCGCAGCAGGACTTTCCCCTGCCTCCCGGGCGCCTCGGCGCGCTGCACCGCCGCCTGGATCTGGTCGAACGGGAACGAGGCGGCGACCTCCGACGTCAGGACGCCCGCCCGTAGCAGCCGCTTGATGCGCCGGAACAGCTGGAGCATCGTCAGCACGCCCTGGCCGCGCACCCACTCCGACAGCCAGAAGCCCGCAATGCTCTTCTGGCCCCCCATCAGCACGCGCGGGTCGAGCGCGATCGGCTCGCCCGACAGCGTCCCGTAGACCAGCAGGCGCCCGCCCGGCGCCAGCGCCTTGACCGCGGCCAGGCCGGTGGCGCCGCCGACCGCGTCCAGGGCGAAGGGAACGCCCGCCCCGGCGGTGAGGTCGCGCACACGCTCCTCCAGCGATTCCGCGTCGGTGGCGACGACCGCGTCCGCGCCGGCGCGGCGCAGTTCGTCGGCGAGCTGAGGGCGGCGGACGACGTTGATCGTGCGGAAGCCGGCGTGACGGCCCAGGCGCACGACCATCCGGCCGAGGGCGCTGCCGGCCGCCGTCTGCAGCAGCCAGGCGCCGGCCGGGACGCGCAGCACCCATTGCGTCATGACCAGGGCTGTCGCGGGGTTGACGAAGAACGTGGCCGCCTGCTCGTCGGGGATGTCGGCGGGCACCGGCACCACCTGGCGGGCCGGCACGACGACGTACTCCTGCCAGTTGCCGCCGTGGCCGTTCAGCACCGCCACGCGCCGCCCCGGGCGAAGGCCGCGCAGCAGCCGCAGCAGCCCCGGACCGGCCGCGTCGATGACGCCGACGCCCTCGAACCCCGGCGTCGCGGGCAGGTCGGGCAGCCGGCCGTACTGGCCGCGCACCACCAGCAGGTCGGACGGGTTGACCGGGCTGGCGAGCATGCGCACGCGCACCTCGCCGCGCCCCGGCACCGGCCGATCAACTTCGCGCACCTGGAGCACCTCGCCGGGCGGCCCGAAACGGTCGAATACTATCGCCTTCATGTGTCTCCTGAATCCCAGAACCCCGCTTCCCGGAGAGGGGGGCGGCCGCGCGCGCCGCGGGCATTTTCACGGGAAAAGGCCGGCAAATCCCCCGCGCCCGCGAAAATCTCGCGATTTTCCTTGGAAGTTTCGATTGACAATCCTGCACAAGCTTTCTACTCTTCGGACTTGAAGTGGATAGTGTCGTCCGTCCGATCCCACTCTAACGGGGGCAAGTCGATGGCTGAGAGTAAGACCGACAAGGCCGCGAAGCCGAAACCGGCAACGAAGTCCGTGACGTTCCAGAAGCTCGCCGACGCGACCGGCTTGACGCGCAAGCAGGTGGCCGCGTTCTTCGACGAGATGTCCAAGCTCATCAAGGCGGAGCTGAGCAAGAAGGGGCCCGGCGTGTTCAACCTGCCCGGGCTGCTCAAGATCAAGCGCGTCGAGAAGCTCGCCACCAAGGCCCGCCCCGGCCGCGACCCGCGGACCGGCGGGGAGATCATGATCAAGGCCAAGCCGAAGCGGACCGTCGTCCGCGCCGTCGCCCTCAAGGCCCTCAAGGACATGGTCAAGTAAGGCTCGCGCTCCGCCTCTGCCCTGTCGAGAGCGATTTGTGTCGGGGAGCAAAGGCGGATGCCTTTGGAGTGCGGCGCTCGGCGCCGCTTTCCCTCTTTCTTTGTCGCCTGCCGAGGCCTGGGGCCAGAGAAAGAAAGAGCGAAAGCGGCGCCGAGCGCCGCACTCCAAAGCGCCCACCGGCCTCCAGACGCAAACCGCTCTAACCTCGTCCGATTGCCTTCCCCCTCTTCTTTGCGATAATCAGCAGCGGAAGGCCGCAGGGCGGGCGGAGATGGCGTGCGACGGCTGCCCCACGGCCACAGACAGGCTCTCCAACGAAAGGCAGCACCGATGCGCAAGCAACTTGGCTGGGCGGCACTGGCCGGGGTAGTCCTCCTCGGCCTGTTGGCGGCGGTCCCGTCCCGTGCGGGCGACCCGAAGGCGGGCAAAAAGGTCCGCGTCGTCATCATCGACGGCCAGAACAACCACGACTGGCGCTCCACCACGCCGGTCATGAAGAAGGCCCTCCTCGACAGCGGCCGCTTCACCGTGGACGTCTCCAGCAACGTCAACGCCAATGACAAGCGCGGCCTGCCCAAGGGCTGGGAGTCTGTCCCGTTCCCGCCGGACCTGAGCAAGTACGATGTCGTCCTCAGCAACTACAACGGCGCCTCCTGGCCCAAGGAGTTCCAGACGCAGCTCGACGAGCGCCTCAAGAGCGGCCAGATCGGCCTGGTGATCGTCCACGCGGCGAACAATGCCTTCGGCGGCTGGAAGAATTACAACCTGATGATCGGCATGGGCTGGCGCGGCAAGGACGGCGGCGATCGCCTCAAGTTCGACGAGAACGGCAAGGAGGTCCGCGTGCCGTCGGGCGAGGGCGACGGCTCCAACCACCGCTACACCGGCCCGTTCACCGTGACCGTCCGCGACCGCGCCCACCCGGTCACCAAGGGCATGCCCGCCGAGTGGATGCACAACCGCGACGAGCTGTACGACAACATGCGTGGCCCGATCCAGAACGTCCACATCCTGGCGACCGCCTACTCCAAGGGCACCATGACGAGCGAGCCGATGATCTGGACGGTCACCTACGGCAAGGGCCGCGTCTTCCACACGCCGATGGGGCACGACGCCAACGCCATGCGCTGCGTCGGCTTCCTCACGACGCTGGAGCGCGGCACCGAGTGGGCGGCGACCGGGAACGTCACCGTGCCGATCCCCTCGAACTTCCCCAACGAGAAGACGCCCAGCACGATCGGCACGAAGTAAGGAAGGATCAGAAGGAGCGAGGTTCGTAGTTCCGCCTACAGGCGGAACTACGAACCCCACCCCCCGGTTATGCCGCGCTTGCCGGCCTTTCCTCCCCCTCGCTCCTGTCGGTCCACCCCCTGCCCGCACGCCCTCTATTCGCCGGCCGACCACGGCGGTAGACTAGCGCTACCTGTCCGCCCGCTCGACCGAGGGCCGCCGATGAAACCGCTCCTCGCCGTGACCGTAACGCTGACGCTGGCCCTGGCAACTGCCTCGCCGCAGGGCGAGCCGCCGCGCCTCTATACCAACCCCACGCCGCCCACGCGCTACGCCCTCGACCGGCTCAACCTGACCCTCGCCTGGAGCCACCGCATCAAGACCGGCGGCCAGCGCGACGGGTTGAACACCATCCAGTTCATGCCGGGCCGCGACAACCTACGCCTCGTGGTGCAGACGTTCCAGGGCGACGTCATCGTCCTGGACGCGGAGACCGGCGACACGGTCTGGCGCGCCGCCGTCGGCACCCCCTACACGGTCGCCCGCCCCGTCGCCTTCAACGCGCGTTCCCTCTTCACCACGCGCAAGGAGCAGATTTACGTGCTCGACCGGGAGACCGGCAAGCAGCTGCTCTACGGCATCGACAAGGACAGCAAACTCCACAACTACGGCATGCCGCTCGAGAGCGTGCCGTCCGCCGGGCTGGCCGCCGACAACGAGAACGTCTACGTGTGCATGGAGTCGTACGTCGCCGCCTACTTCGTCCCGGGATCCTTCGCGGGCCGGCGCGTGGCCACCCAGGAGAGCGAGGCCGACGAGTCGAAGGACGTCGCCTCGGCGCAGCTGCGCCTCGACTGGACCAGGAAGCTAGCCCCGCAGGTGTTCAGCCAGCCGCCCCTGGTCACGCGCGACTACGTCGGCCTGCTCGCCACCGACGGCACGATCATCGAAGTGTCCGTCCTGGAAGGGATCGAGAGCTCGCGCTACCAGGTCGAGAGACCGGTGACGGCGCGGGCGGCCCAGCACGGCAACATGGCCTACCTCGGCTCCACGGACTACCATCTCTACGCCTTCGACCTGGCGCGCGGGCGGCTCGCCTGGCGGTTCTCCGCGGCGGGGCCGGTCGTGAGGCCGGTTCACGCCACGGACCGCGACGTGTATGTGTCTCCCGAGCGCGTCGGCCTCTACCGCCTCCATCGGGCGACCGGCGCGGAGCGCTGGCTCAACCGCGACGCCGAGTATTTCCTGGCGACCAACGGAAAGTTCGTGTACGCCACCGACCGTTTCGGCAACCTCCTCGTGCTGGACTACCACCGCGGCACTACCCTCGCCCGCTACGACACGCGCGACTTCACGGTCCTCGTCCCCAACGAGATGACGGACCGGCTCTACCTGGCGGCCCACAACGGCCTGATCGTCTGCCTGCACCACCGCGACTTCCCCAAGCCCCTCGCGGTGACCGACCTTTCCGGCGAGGAAGGTAACGGCAAGTCCCCGCCCAAGAAGGGCGAGGAAAAGAAGGACGGCAAGATGGACCCTGGGATGAAGGACGGTGACAAGAAGGACGGTGACAAGAAGGACGCCAACAAGAAGAACGCCGACAAGAAGGACGCCGCCCTGCCGGCCGGCGTGGAGGAGCGGCCCGCGCCGTGGCGGAGCGCCACGGTGGCCCCGGGCATCGACCGCTTCCCCGTTCTGCGCCGCCCGGACGCGGCGCTCCTCGGGAAGCGCTCGTGACCGGCAGGCGCTTCGCAGCGCTCGCGGGGCTGCTCGTCCTCGTCGCCCTGCCCCTGCTCGCCCCGCTGCTGGAGTTGCTGCGGTTGCTCGACCGCCTCGCCCATCTCGCGGGCAACACGCTTCTGCTGGTCGGCGGCACCCTCGCGCTCGCCCTGCCCCTGGGGACCGCCGCCGCCGTACTCCTGTTCCGCACCGACTTGCCGCTGCGGCGCGGCCTGCGCAGCCTCACCGTCCTGGCGCTCTTCGTGCCGCTGCCGCTGCTGACTTCCGCCTGGCAGGCCGCCCTCGGCTCCGGCGGCTGGCTGGCCGCGCTGTGGCACGACGCGCCGGGCCGCCCCTGGGCCTCTGGGCTGGGGCCGGCGATCTGGATCCACGCCATCGCCGCCCTGCCGTGGGTGGTCCTCATCGTCGGCCTGGGGCTGACCTGGGTCGAGGGGGAACTGGAGGAGGACGCCACCCTGGCCGCGGGGCGGTGGCGGGCGCTGTGGCGCGTGACGCTGCCGCGCTGCCGGGCTGCCCTCGGCGCCGCCGCCCTGTGGGTCGGACTGCAGACCGCCTCCGAGATCACGGTCACCGACGCGATGCAGGTCCGCACCTTCGCGGAGGAGGTGTACCTGGAATTCTGGCAGGGCGGCGCCGATGCCCTGGCTCGCGCGGCCGCCGTCTCCCTCCCCGCGGTGGCCGCCGTCGCCGTGCTGCTCCGGTGGGCCTTGCCGCGCCTGGAGCGCGCCCTGCCGCCGCTGCCGTCGCTGCTCACCCCGCCACGCCCTTACCCCCTCGGCCGCGCCCGCTGGTCGTGTCTCGCGCTCGTGCTGGCCGGCTTGCTGCTGCTCGTGGGCGTTCCCCTCGCCAGCCTGTTGTGGAGAGCGGGCCTGCACGGCACTCCGCGGACCTGGTCGGCCGAGCAGGTGGGCGAGCGCGTGCTGCTCGTCGCCGAGACGGAAGGCGGGACGCTGGCCCAGAGCCTCCTGTTCGCGCTCCTCGCCGGCGGACTGACCGTCGCGGCCGCGCTCCAACTCTGCTGGTTGTCGCTGGATGCCGCCTGGTTCCGCGGAGTGCTGCTGTGGCTGACGGCGGTACTGTGGGCCGTGCCCGGCCCGGTGGTCGGAGCCGGCCTGAAGGGACTCATCCAGGCGTTCGTGGAGTGGTCGCCCCAGGGGCCGCTGGCGGTCGCGCTCTACTACGGGCCGTCGCCCGCTCCCGTCCTCTGGGCCAACCTGCTCCGCTTTCTGCCCTGTGCCGTGGCGGTCCTCTGGCCGGTCGTGCGCCTCCTGCCGTGGGAGCTGCGCGACAGTACGCGGGTAGACGGGGCGACCCCCGGTCAGGAGTTCCGCCACGTCGTCTGGCCGCTGACGAGGCGGGCCGCGCTGGGGGCGGTGCTGGTCGTCACCGCGCTGTCGCTGGGGGAGGTCGGCGCGGCGGCGATGCGCGTCGAGACGCCGGGCTGGCAGACTTTCGCGCACGTCCTCTTCGATCGGATGCACTACGGCGTTCAGGACGTCGTGGCCGCCCTGTGTCTGCTCCTCCTCGCCGCGGTGGTGGCCGCGGCGGGGGCGCTGGCCGGGCTGGTGCTGCTCGTCCGCCTCAGCCGTTCTCTTCGAGGAAGTCGGCGAGGGGCAGCTCGACCGGCTCTTCCTGCTGGGCACTCCGCGCCACCGCCTCGGTGAACTCCATGTACGCCACGCCGGTCGCCAGGTCGGTGAAGCGGACCGGGCTGCCGGTGCGGATCGCCGCGACGAACTCCTCCTCGACGCGCCAGCCGCCGGCCTTCTCGGGCGCGATGGGGATCTCGACCAGCTCGTCCGCCTTGCCCGCCCGGTGGCCGTGCTTCAGGCTCGCGCCGCGGATGCGGTCGGTCTGCAGGTCGTAGTGCAGCACGCCCTCGGTGCCGTAGAGGTGGATGCCCATGCCCTGGCCGAACGGCGTCACGCCGCTGAAGTGGTACGTCGCCCGGGCGCCGTTCTCCAGGACGGCGAGCACCTGCACGCTGTCGGGCGTGCCGACCGGGCGGCGAACGCCGCTCTCCGGGTCGATGCGCGACGGCAGGAAGGCGTGGACCTGCGCCAGCACGCGGACCGGCGGCGGCACCCAGCGCAGCAGCGTCTCGTGGAGGATGCCCAGGGTGAGCATGTTGAAGCCGGACAGCGCCAGGTCCTGCCGCCAGGACAGCGGGGCCGCGGGGTCGGCCAGGGCAGCGTTGAGGCTGAAGACGTGGGCCTCGCGCAGCTCGCCGAGGAACTCGGAGCGGATCAGCCCGACCATGACCTCTCCGCCCTTCAGACCGAACGGACTGGGGACAACCTGGGTGACGAGGGTCGGGTGCTTCGTGGCGGCGGCCAGCATGCGGTGGGCCTCGGCGGCGCCCATGCTCAGGCGCGCCTCCGTCAGGACGTGCTTGCCGGCGGCGAGCGCCGCGAGCAGGATCGGGCAGTGCAGATACGGCCAGGTGCCGACGACGATCGCATCGACGTCGGGGTCGGCGACGACCTGCTCCCAGTGCGCGTAGGTGCGCGGGATGTGGTACTCGTGGGCGATGGCTTCGGTGGACTCGGGCCGGCGGTTGCAAACGGCGACGAGGTTGACGTCGGGCAGGGCCAGCAGGCCGGGGATGTGCCGCGAGCGGGTGTTGGCCCCGGCGCCGATCAGGCCGACGCGCAGAGGAGAGTGTGCCATGAGATCCTCACGAGGGAAAAGTCTGCGTAACGGGGCGAGGCCGCCGAGCGGCGCGCCTCTGCTTCGGTCCCAGCCCGCTACTCCAGGTTTGCCGTCAGGTCGTTCAAATCCTGGGGAATGACATCGTGACGGTTCAGGACGGCCCGCTGCTCGGCGTCCAGCACCGGGGCGACTCCGACATATTGCACTTTCCACGCCCGGTATTTCGGCATCAGATCCAGGAACCGACTGACATGACCTTTGAAGTTGTTGACGTCCGACAGCAACTTTGACGGCGACCGCTTGCACGAACCAAACCGGATGGCCTCGTCCGCCTCGTTCACGGCGACCAGGTCGATCTCCGTGTCGCCCCGGTCCCAATAGCCCTGCACTCGCTGGCTGAGGGGGAAATCGCCTGCCCCTTTGCGGCTCCGCTCTTCGTACAACTGCCCGACGAGCTTCTCCAAGGCTCCGCCCTCAACGTCCTCCAGCCGTTGGTCGGCTTCTTTGACGAGCTGTTCGACCGGGCGGAAAGCGATCGCCGATACCGGGTTGGCCAACGCCGCCAGCCAGGACCGGAGAAAGTTGTCGGTCACATAATACCGGCTGCGCTTGGCCTCGGGCTTGGCGAACACCGGCAGCTTCTTCTCGATCAGCCGGAAGCGCTCGATCAAGACCTTGAGGTAACCGCCGATCTGCGTATCCGGGTTGCCGCTGGCCTCCCGGATCGCCCGGACGAGTTCGTTGTGCATTCGGCCAGGATTGCGAGCGACGAACTTCAAGACCACGTCGTACCGCCCGCGCAGTTCCCGGAGAAACCAGTTCTCGGCCTCCGTGCGGAGCGGCGACGAGCTCTCGAAGAAGATGCGACGGAGCAGGCTCGGGCGGTCCGCCGCCAGCACGCCCTGCTCATAACAATCCCGGTAGAATTTCGGGACGCCCTCGAACAGGTTCCACAGAAACAGGAGCCGCTGAGGCGAAGTGTCGGCATGGTCCCGCAAGATCGCGAGCAGTGAGCCGGCATCCAGATGCGTCAGTTCGACGGTGTCGGTGACGCGGTTGTACAGGGGGGCCGTCCGGTCTTCGAGCAGGGCCGTCATCTCGGTATGGATCGACCCGAGGACGATCAACCCTCCAGGCACCACAGCGGCCTTGGCGGCCAGCCGATCCACCGCCGCCTGCAAGAAGGAGCAGAACTCTTCGTACCCCTTCCGGTTGAAATACTGGAACTCATCGAGGACCAACACGTACCCGCCTTCGGCCATGGCCTCCAACAGTTTGGCCAGTTGGGCAAGGTCTTTCGGCCGGGGGTAACGGTCGGCCGGCACCCGGAAAGTCTCCAGTCCGTCGTTCACTGCTGAGATTACCCCGGCAGGCTCGGAGTCCGGTATTTGGACATAGAAAAGCGGTTGTCTGGAATGGATGGCCTCCATCGCTTGCTGGATCAGGGTGGTCTTCCCGATCCGCCGACGGCCGGTAACCTTGGCAAAGAACCAGCGCCGGCGAGCCAGCATTTCCGCCAAGGTCGCCAACTGGTCTTTGCGACCATAAAACTTCCAGGGCTTCATAGGAGGCCCCATAAGGTAAAGCGGCTTTATCTAAAAGAAGTAACACGGCTTTACTTTATACGGCTGACTCCGGCAATCAAGAACAAGCTGTTTGTCCCAACACGATCTCAAGGGTTCCCCGGTCATAGGTCAGCCGGATGGCGGGTCGCTCGCCGAAGATCCGCAGGAGGCGCTCGTAAGTGCGCCAATCGACGCCTTGCAGGATCAGCCGCTGCGCGGTCGGGGCTTGTGCCGTTGACATGCGTTTCCTTCCTTCCGGGACGACATTCCCTAGTACACCGCGGCGGTGTACTAGTATCCCGACACGCTCGACTTGTAGGGTGGGCACTGCCCACCGGGTAGCGACTGGTGGGCAGTGCCCACCCTACAGGTCGAGCGTGTCGGCCCACTAGTCCATGATCGAGCGGGGGCGCGGGCCAATCAAAGAGGCACACGCCGCCCCCCGGTCAACGCCCGGCCTTCCCACCTTCCAGGAACCCGAGGAGGTGCCGGGCGAGAGCGGAGGCCCCCGCGGTGTCCGTGTTCCACAGGGCCAGGCTCTCGCGGAACAGTTCTTCCGCCCGTGTACTCTCGCCCCACTCCAGGGCGAGCACGCCGCGCAGAGTCACGATCTCGGCCTGCCGGCGCAGCGCCATGACGAGCGCCCCGGTCCGCCTCAGGAAGGCGGTCCGGTCGGCGCCGACATGGAAGGGCACCCCTTGCGCGCTGGTCAGCAGGAACTCACCGGCGAGGAGCCCCACCAGCGCCGGGGCCTTGCGCAGCGGCAGGCCTTTCGGGTGGAACTCCGCCTCGGGGAGCACGGGGGGCGCGAGGAGACGCAGGTCGTCGTCGGCCCGCGCGTAGTCGCCCGTCGCGGCGCCGAGCTGGGCCTGCAGCCAGCGGTACTCCGCGCGGCCCAGCTTGGCCTCCTGCTCCGGCTCCATGCTCTCGCGAACGTCGTGGGGGCGGCCCGCGAGCAGGAGCAGGTTCAGCTCCAGCATCGCCCCCTGGATCCCGAACTCCTCGTAGCGAGATTTGAGCAGCAGCTCCAGCGCCTTGCCCGGCAGACCCGCATTTTCCGCCGCTCGGGCGCGGCCGAGGGCGTCGAGGTTGAACGCCTGCGTCTCGTACAGGTTCAGCGCCGTCCGGACGCGCTTGCCGAGCTTCGCCACCAGGTCCTCGAGGGGACCCAGCCGGCGCGCGAACAGGTCCCGCGGTTCCCCGGGCTTCGGGCCGGCGCCACGGACATACCGCAGTTGCTCCTCCAGGTGCTGCAGGGCCAGGTCGCCGGCGCCCATCTCATCGTACAGCTCGGCGAGGGCCTGGTGCGCGGGCACCAGGTCCTGCTTGAGCAGGACCGCGTGCTTGAACGCCGTGATCGCCTGCACCTTCCGCACTCGGTCCAGCAGGGCGAAGGTGGGGACCGCGGCGCGTTCGCCGGTGTTCCGCAGCAGCCACAGGTAGGCCCGGCCGAGCCAGAAGTGGGCGGCGGGGTCGTCGGGGTTGGCGTGCAGCCCCCGCCGGGCGGTGCGGACCGCCGACAGGAGCAGGCCCGGCGGGCCGTCGTCGCGCCCGGGCGGATAGGCCTCCTTGTGGATACTCGCCTGGAGCACCGGCAGTTGCACCACCCAGGCCACGGGAACACACGCCACGCCGTTCCCGGAGGTCGCGGAGCCCGCCATCGCCGCGGCCAGCCCGTTCTCCCACAGGGCGCGGGCCGCGCGGCGGAAGGCCGGCCGCTGGGCGTCGAAGTCCACGAGGTACACGAAGGCCTCGCCGCGGTTGACGTCCGCCGGGAGGCGCGGCGTCCGGAAGGCGTCCCACCAGGTCCGCGGCTGAGGGGGCCGGCCCGGCCAGTCGTCGGGGGCTTTCTGGTCGCGGGCCGGGTGGAAGGCCCGCCGCTGCAAATCCAGCGGCCGTACCGCCACCCGACTCGCCGCGTCCGGCCGGGCGGGGTCGTGCCAGGCGAAGACGACCGCCCTGCCGTGCAGCGCCAGCGGCGTCCACTCGTCGGGTGTACTGAACAGCTGCCGGAGGGCCGACCCCAGCCGCCGCTCGGAGGAGTCGTAGGCGATCAGGTGCGTGACTTTATGCTCCCGAAGGATGTCGCGCCAGTCACGGCGCCCGCCCTCACCGCTCCGGGTGCCCGCGGCGGAGGGTTCTGGGGAGAGGCCCTGCCGGACGGCGACGAAGTCGGCCACGACCTCCCTGGGGAAGAGGTGCGGTCGCCCGTCGCAAAAGCCTTTCTCGGCCGGACCAAACCAGGCGCAGTAGTCGGCGATCGCGGGGGCGAAGTTGAAGCCGTGCGACCCGGGACCGAGGTTGCCCGCGGCGCGCCAGCTGGGAAGGTGGACCGCCAGCTGGCGGAGAGAGGGGTCCCCTTCCACGGCCCAGCGGCGCGGCTCGGAGGGGAACCCCTGCAACCACCCAGGCCAGGCCGTCAGCACCAGGGCCACGACCGCCAGGAGGCTCACCGCCCGCGCCCGGAATGCGGCGCGCCCCGGTTCCGCCGCCGTGCTCGAGCGGCGCGCGGCGTACGGTTGCAGATTGAGTGCCGTGATGGGGCCGGCGACGACCGCGAAGAACGGGACGGCCGCACTCCGGTAGGTACTGAGAAGGAAGAACGCCAGCCAGACGAGGGCGCGGGGGCTGCGCCGTGCCTGCGGGTTGACCGCGAACGACAGCAGCCCCAGCAGCACCAGGGGGAAGTACGCGACCCCGGCCGGCGTCAGACCACTTCCGATCTGGAGATAAACACTCCGGAATGGGGAACCAGGAGGCTCGCGGCCGGAGAGGTCCTCGCCCACCCCGGCTAGACTGGCCGGGGTGAGCCCTTCCGGCAGGGTGAAGGCGCGCGCGAAGTGCGGGTTGAGCAGACAGACGGCAAACCCGGCGGCACAAGCCAGCCCAAGGGCGCGGAAACCCCCCGCCTCTGGTCTGTCCCCGAGCAGGCCGCCGAAGGCGTACAGGCCGACCGTCAGCGGTCCCAGCAGGAACCACTCGTCCATGTTCACCCACAGGGCGAACAGCAGCAGGAGCGGGACGCACGCCCGCACGGTGGGTACGCCGGGCCTCGTCCGCTCCAGCCACCACAGGGTCAGGCCCAGGAAAAGGTACGACAGCACCGTCGGCCGCAATTCCAGGTGGGCGCCGAGCGCCAGTACCGCGAGGGCGACGCACGGCACCGCGAGCCAGCCGTGCGGGCCGCGCCAGGCGGTGCGCAGCATGACGCCCGCCAGGACGGCGGCCAGCAGGGCCTTGAGGAGCCCTAGCGCCTCCCCGCCGGCGAGGCGGTAGGCGCCATGCGCC
>JBBRPS010000129.1:0-16351 GCA_038227745.1 Gemmatales bacterium
CGCGAACGCGAACCCTTCACGACGAGCACCTCCAAAAGCCGTGACGTTGCCCCACCCGCAACGCCTTGGGAAACGCTGCCGCGCGCCTCCCCTTCTCCAAACAGCCGTTCCAAGTCGAGACGTGTTCTCCGAATGCGTACGTGGGGCGGGGGTGCCGGTCGAGCCGTCCCTGCCGTAACTGACGAAAATGCGGACAACTTGCTGTACTCGCGCCGCGCAACTGCCGATACAAGGACAAGACGACAGTGCGCCCCAGGCCGCCTTGACGGTGTCGGCCGCCTGTTCTATGAGGCGGCCTCCACTACCCATCTTCAGGGAAAAAACGGACCGGCGCGAGTCTCCTGGCCCGTGGCAGGGTTCAACCGAAAGGGGGAGCGCCTCTTGCCCCTCATTGCAACCGCAGCTCAATGTGTCAATAATGAGATGGGACAGGGGGAGCGCCTGCCCCGGCGATCTGTGTGAAACGGCGAGGGTCGAGCTTATGAAACGTCACCAGGCCCGCTGGCTGCCGAAGACGCTTGTCCTCGGCTTCGCGGTGCTGCTCGGCGGCAGTCCCGTCGCGGCGCAGACCAAAACCGGCACCGGCGGAGGCAGCCCCAGTAGCGGCCTTGGCAGCACTGCCAACACAGGGGGTGGCCCGAGCGGCGGGACGCCGCTGTCCCTGAGCGGTACGGGCCGCACGGGGACGGGCAGCAGCACGACGGCCCCCTCGCCGACCACGCAAAACCCGTACAGTACCTTCTATAGCAGCCCCCTGGCGCCCGGCCTCGGCACCTACCGGACGATCTCCTCGGGCAACTTCGCCAGCAGCTCCAGCACGGGCGGCAGCACCACCGGCAGCACGGGCGGCGGGGGCGGCGGCAAGGGTGCCACCACCGGGACGGGATTCAGCACCACGTTCAACTCCGGCAGTGGCCTGATCGAAACGGTCAAGTCGAACTCCCTGTCCCAACCGCTCTTCGCGGTCACGACGACGACCACCACCACCTCGCTCGGCTCGACGAACCCCGCGTCCGGGTTCTCGACCTACGGCACTCCCCGCGCCCCCGCGTATGTCACCGCCATCGGCTTCGACGCGCCCCGGACGCTCGTTGACCAGTCGGCCCTGCAGACGGAACTGCAGCAGCTCTTGCAGCGGTCCGACTCGCTCAAGGGCCGGGCGGTGGAGGTGCTCGTGCAGGGCTCGACCGTCACCCTCCGCGGCACGCTGCCGAGCGAACGGCAGCGGCGCGTCGCCGAGGGCATGGTCCGCCTCACGCCCGGCGTGCGCGAAGTGCGCAACGAGATCCAGGTGCCGCCCGAGGCGCTGCCGCCGCAGTAGCCAGGAGACCGGCAGGACAGTGGTGTACTGAAGCCCACGGGCGGCCGCCCGTGGGCTTTGCTGCTTTTCCCCCTCTTTCAGGAGGCCCGGCTATCGACCTCTTCGACAACCTGCGCGAAGCGAACCTGCGCAAGGCGCAGCCGCTGGCGGCGCGGATGCGGCCGCGCACCCTCGACGAGTTCGTCGGCCAGGAACACTTCCGCGGCCCCGGCAGGCTGCTGCGCCGCCTCCTGCAGGCCGACCGCCTCGGCTCGGTGATCTTCTACGGCCCGCCCGGCACCGGCAAGACCGCCCTGGCTCACGTCATCGCCCAGCACACGCGCTGCGCGTTCCGCCAGCTCAACGCCGTCGCCGCCGGCATCAAGGAGGTGCGCGACCTGCTCAAGGAAGCCCGCGATGAGCTGGAGGCAGGCGGCCGGCGCACCATCCTGTTCGTGGACGAACTGCACCGCTTCAACCGCGCCCAGCAGGACGTGCTGCTGCCCGACGTCGAGGAGGGCCGCGTCATCCTGATCGGCGCCACGACGCAGAACCCGTTCTTCGCGATCAACTCGCCCCTCCTCAGCCGCAGTCAGATCTTCACCTTCGAGCCGCTGACGCGCGCGGAGATCAAGGCGCTGCTGCTGCGGGCGCTGGCGGACAGGGGGCGCGGCCTGGGCGGCGTCGAGGTGCGCGTCACCGACGAGGCGCTCGACTTCCTCGCCGAGGTCAGCGACGGCGACGCCCGGCGGGCGCTGGGGGCGCTCGAGGTCGGCGTGCTGTCGGCGGAGAAGCCCCCGGTCGAGTATACGCTGGAGGTGGCGCGCGACTCGATCCAGCGCAAGGCGCTCGATTACGACGCGACCGGCGACGCCCATTACGACGTGGCCAGCGCGTTCATCAAGTCGATGCGCGGCAGCGACCCCGACGCGGCGATCTACTGGCTGGCGCGGATGCTGGAGGCGGGCGAGGACCCGCGCTTCATCGCGCGGCGGGTCATCATCTGTGCGTCGGAGGACGTGGGCAACGCCGACCCGTGGGCGCTGCTGGTGGCCGTGGCGGCGCTGCAGTCGGCGGAGTTCGTCGGCCTGCCGGAGTGCCAGCTGCCGCTGGCGCAGGCAGTGACGTACGTCGCGACGGCGCCGAAGTCGAACGCCGCGACGGTGGCGATCGGCAAGGCGCGCGCGGGCGTGCGCAGCGGCCGGACGCTGCCGGTGCCGGAGCATTTGCGCGATTCACACTACCGTGGGGCGGAGCAGCTCGGCCGCGGCGCCGGCTACGAGTACGCTCACGACCACGCGGGCGGCTGGGTCGATCAGGCGTACCTCCCGGAGGAGCGGCGCTATTACGAGCCGGTGGACCGCGGCTACGAGGCGGAGATCCGCAAGCGCATGGAAGCCCTGCGTGTGCTGTCGAGCCGGGGACATCAGCCCCCGGTGCAACCGGCCCCTCCTCCGGGGGCTGACGCCCCCGCTTCGCCCGGAAGGGGCGAAGCGGAAGGGCAAGCGGTGGAAAGACGCGTGACAGCGGTGTGTCACTGCAGCGACACCGTGCCGGTCGCCTCGTCGTAGGCGAACAGGTTGCCGAACCGCGCCCAGCGGATGAACGTCTGGAACACCTTCTCGTAATTCTCCTGCGGCAGGTGGATGACGATGCTCTCCTTGATGAAGGCGTCCTCGACCGCGTGCCGCGGCTCGCGCCGCAGCGCCTCGTAGACGTCGTGGAACAGCCGCAGCTTGAGGAGCTGCTCGCGCCAGATCGCCTTGCGCCCCTCCTGGTTCGCCTGCAGGAAGCGCTTGCCGACCGCGTCCAGCACCACCAGCCGCTTGGGCGTATCGACGAAGTCGAGCATCTCGGCGGCCTCTGCGACGTTGACCACCTCGTCGAAACGGCGGCGCGTCTCGGCGGCGATGCGGAAGATGTCCTCCTTGCCGCCGCGCGCGTCGAGATACTCCAGCAGGCCGACGACCTCGCTGGCCCGGGCCGCCGGCAGCGGCTCGATGCTGGGCGGCCCGGGCGGTGCGGCGGCCGGCGCGTCCGGCAGTTCGGCGCCGGTGATAATGTCGTGCAGGCGATCCACCAGGGCCAGGAACTCCGGCAAGCGGTAATCGCGCGGCCGGGGGAGACGGTTGTCCACAACTGTCAGGATGCGGCCGGGGTTGGCGGACAGGATCACGATCCGGTCCGCCATGTACACCACCTCCTTGATGTCGTGGCTGACCATCACGATCGATGACGGCTTGCCGTGGCCGGCGCCCCACAGGTCCACGACCTCGGCCCGCAGGCTCTCCGCGGTCAGCGCGTCCACCTGGCTGAACGGCTCGTCCATGAAGAGAATCTCGGGGCCGACGGCCAGCGCCCGCGCCATGCCGACGCGCTGCTTCATGCCGCCCGACAGCTCGCGCGGGTACGCCTCCTCGAAGCCGGCCAGGCCGATCATGCGGACGACGCGCTCGGTGCGTGCCCTGACCTCGGCAGTGGGGAAGGCCGCCGCCTCCAGCACCACCTCGACGTTCCGCGCCACCGTGAACCAGGGGTAGAGGGCGAAGCTCTGGAAGACGATGGCGGCGCCCGGACTCAGGCCGCGCAGCGGCTGACCGTGGTAGAGGACCTCCCCCCGGGTGGGCGGGATCAGCCCGGCGAGCAGGCGCACGATCGTGGACTTGCCGCAACCCGACGGCCCGAGCAGCGCGACGATCTCGTGCGGCCGGATCGCCAGCGTCACGTCCTTGAGGACCTTCAGGAGCTTGCCGTTGGGCAGCGTGAACTCCTGCGACACGCCGCACACCTCGCACAGGGCGCCGGTCGCCTGCGCCGCCGCGGACGTCGCCTCCATCGCCCACCCCTTACCTGTTCAAAGAAAACCGCTCTTCCGCCGGGCGGTATCGCTTTGGTCTTCTTACAGGAGCGTGCCGACCGAGTTCAAGGACTCACCCCTCGGAGTCTCCTCGAAAGCCTTGCCGTTGACCTGAACGCTACACCACGATTCACCCCTGGGGAGAAGGCCAACGAGCCCCAGGCCAGCGGCGAAAAGCTGTCAATCCTGCTCTGTTGAAAACCTTCTCCTGAAGCTTGCAGGGTGGGCACTGCCCACCGAAACACCTGTCGCGCGGTGGGCAGTGCCCACCCTACAGGCCGTCCCGCCAGGGTTTTCTGCAGAGCATGTCAATCCAGATTGTGCTTGCCTTCACAACCGCGTACTGGTAGTTTGCTTACACTCCACAAATCAAGCGGGAGAAACGATTATGATCACCGTGCTGCTCACTTGCCCGGCGTGCGCCACCCATCTCAAGTTGCGCGACGCGCCCGAGACCGGCAAACGCATCCGCTGCCCCAACTGTCGCACCGTCTTCGCCGCGGATGACGCCGCCGCCTCCAGGTCCGCTGCGCCAGAGGCCACGAACCCGACCGTTGAGTTCCAGGCGACCGCGCCGGCCACTCTTCCCGTGCCGCCACCGGTCCCCGACAACGAACCCTGGGAAGAGCCGCTCGACCGCCCCGCGAAGAAGAAGGGCACGAGTTGGCTGAACGTCGCGCTGATGGGCTTCCTGCTGCTGTTTGTCGCCGGCGCGATCGCCTTCATGGTGGCCATGTTAACGAGGGATGCGTCCCAGCCCCAACCGCCGGGACAAACCGCCAAGAAACCCATGCCTCCCGTCAAGCAGCCTCAGCCGCTGCCGAAGGTCGGGTTGGCCGTCGGCAACCTGGCCCCGGACATCGACGCCGAGGACGTCCATGGGCGACGCTTCAAGCTGAGCGACTTCCGCGGCAAGGTCGTCTTCCTGGACTTCTGGGGAGACTGGTGCCCGTATTGCCGGAAGCTTTACCCCTACAAGCGGGAACTGATGCAGAAGTTGGGCGCCCGGCCCTTCACGGTCGTCGGCGTCAACTGCGAGAGACACAGCAACAAGGACCAGGGCCAACAGGTGATGCAGCGCGAGCAGATCAACTGGGCGACCTGGTGGAGCCCTCTGTCCGAGGGCCGGATCAATAACCGCTGGCAGATCTCCGGTTTCCCCAATGTCACGATCCTGGACCACCGGGGCGTCATTCGCCGCAGGGGCGTCTATTCCGATCTCAATTCGTGGCCGGAACTGACCCGGTTCATTGAAGGGCTGCTGGCCGAGCGCGACCGCGACCTGGCCGCTCAGGTCGGCGGCTGACAAGGCCCGGCGCCGAGTTGGAGAGCAGTTCGCGGTTGAGTAGTCCACTCGCGGAGCGAGTGGACCACCTACGCACTGCGCAAGGGCGATGGTCCGCTGGCTCCGCGAGCGGACTACTCTACGGCTTCAGCGCTTCCCACAGGCGAACTGTCCCATCCTCTCCGGCGGCGGCCATCACCGAACCGTCCGCGGCGAACCCCAAAGCCCAGACGGCCCCGGTGGGTCCGGAGAGAGCGGCCCGTTCCTGTCCCGTGACCACGTCCCACAGCCGCACCGTCTGATCCCCGCCTGCCGACGCCACGGTTTTCCCGTCCGCCGTGAACGCGACGCAGGTGACCCAGCCGCTGTGTCCCTGCAAGCGACCGACCTCCTTTCCGCCGGCCGAGAGATCCCACAGCCGAATCGTCTGATCCTGGCTCGCCGAGGCCACCGTCTTGCCATCGGCACTGAAGGCCACACCGTTGATGCCGGCGCGATGGCCCTTCAGTTCGGCGGCCTCCCGCACCTTGAGCGCCGGCAGAAGAGTCAGTTCCCAGACCTTCACCGTCTGGTCGAAACTGCCCGTCACCAGAGTTTTGCCGTCCGCGGAAAAAGCCACACCATGGACGCCGCCGGTGTGGCCCTTCAACTCGGCCCGTTGCTCCCCGGACACCACGTCCCAAAGGCGCACCGTCCGGTCGTCACTCGCGGTGGCCAGCAACTTGCCGTCGGGACTGAAAGCCACAGACCAGACCGTCGCGCGGTGCCCGGCCAGGGTGCGTGACGGGTTGCCGTCTTTCGCGCCTGCCCGGGCCAGGTCCCACAGCAGCACCGTCCCGTTCCCCCCGCCGGAGGCCGCCAACTGACCGCCGGGTGCAAGCGCCACCGCATGGATCTCGTCCGGAGGGCCCGTCAGGACGAGGGCCGCCTCACCGCGGGCAGCGTTCCAGACCCTCACCGTGCGATCCTTGCCAGCGCTGAGAATCGCCTGGCCGTCCGCCGCGACGGCCACGGCGGTGACGCCGGCCGTGTGGCCGCGCAGGACGTTCCGCACGGGGTTGAGAGCCACATCCCAGAGTTTGATGGCACCGGCGCCGTCGCCGGCGCCAGCGCCCGCCCCCGACGCCAACGTGCCGCCCGGAGACAGGGCCACGGCCATCACCTCGGCGGTGTGCCCCCGGAAAGTGACGTGCTCCTGACGCGCGGCCACGTCCCACAGTTTCACCGTCTGGTCGTGGCTCCCCGAAACCAGCAACTGGCCGTCGGCGGTGAAGGCCAGGGCCAGGACCGCGCCGACATGGCCGCGCAGGGTGGCCTGCACCTGCTCCCTGTCCACGTCCCAAAGCCGAATCTCGCCCGCTCTGTCTGGCTCACTCCGATTGCCGGAGCCGCTGGCGAGCAGTTTGCCGTCCGGGCTGAACGCCACGCTCAGCACCCTATCGGCGTGGCCGCGCAGTGTGGTCCGCGCCGCGCCCTTGGCGACGTCCCAGAGAATGACCTGTCCGCCGAGCTTTTTCGTCTCGGGATCCGGGGCCCACCCGCCCGCGGCGACCGTCTTGCCGTCGGGGCTGAAGGCCACACACTCACCGGCGCCTCCGCTGGCGTCGAGCCGCACTCGCGGCGGACTCAGATCCCAGAGTCGCAGGCCCGCGGAGGCGCCGATGGCCAGGCAATTGCTGTCCGGCGCGAAGGCCACGGTGCGGACCTGCCCGCCGAGCCCGGTGAGGCTGAGCAGGAACTTGCCGCCCGGCAGATCCCAAAGCCGGACCAGGCCGGCGGCGTCGCCCGAGGCGAGCGTTTTGCCGTCCGGGGACACAGCGACCGCGGTGACCTTGCGCGTGTGCCCCTTGAGGACGGCCAGTTCCTTGCCGGTGACGGCGTGCCAGAGCCGAACATCACCGGCCCCGTCGTCGCCGTACAGTTGCCTGGTACCGCTGGAGGCCATGAGCTTGCCGTCAGGGGTGAAGGCGATGCCGGTGACGACGCCGCCGTGGCCGGTCAGCGTCAGCCGATTGCGGCGGCACAGCCGGGCATAGAGTCCCCAGGTGAAGTCGCGTAACTCCGGTGGGCAGCGCTCGGGATCGTCGAGCAGCGCCTGACCCGTTGTCGGGTCGCGCTCCCACAGGGAGGAGACGCGCAGCAACTGCAGGCCGAGGAGAGTCCGCCGGGCCCGCTCCAGTTGCCGGCGCGCGTCGTCCGCGTTCTTCAGGGCCTGCCGGCGCTGCTCGTCGGTCTCGGCCTCGCGTTGGACGGCCAGGTCGCGTTCCTGACGAAGCCGATCTGTGAAGTAGACACCCACGCCGACGAAGGCCAGGGCGGCCAGGAAGCAGACGGCGGCCAGGGCGGCGAGGGCGGGCCGGCGCCTGGCCCACTTGACGAGCCGAGCCAGCATTCCCGCAGGCCGCGCCCGCACAGGCTGGGCCTCCAGGAAGCGGCGCAGGTCATCGGCGAGCTCGCCGGCGGAGGCATAGCGCTGCTTCGGATCCTTGGCGAGGCACTTCAGGCAGACGGTTTCGAGGTCGCGCGGCAGGCCCGGCTGCAGCCGATGGGGCGGCAGGGGGTCGGCGCCGAGCACCTGCATCATGGTTTCCGCGGAGGTCGGCGCCTGGAAGGGCGGTCGGCCGGTGAGGCATTCGTAGAGGATGGCGCCCAGCGCGTAGGTGTCGGCGGCGGGGCCAACGTGCTTGCCGAGGCCGCGCGCTTGCTCCGGGGCCATGTAGGCCGGCGTCCCCATCACGGCGCCGGTGGCCGTCAGTCCTTCGCCGGCCTCGAGGCGTTTGGCGAGGCCGAAGTCGGTGATCTTGGGGGAGCCGTCCTCGGCGAGGAGGACGTTGGCCGGCTTGAGGTCGCGGTGAACGATGCCGTGTTCGTGGGCATGGTGGGTCGCCCGCGCCAGGCGTTCGAGGAGGCGGGCGGCCTGGCGCGGCGGCAGCGGGACGCCGCCGATCTTGCGGGCCAGGCTGCCGCCGGGAACGTACTCCAGGGTGAAGTAGGGCATGCCGTCGTGCTGGCTCGACTCGAAGAGCTGGACGATATCGGGATGCTGCAAGCGGGCGACCGCCTCGGCCTCCGCGAGGAAGCGAACGAGCGCCGTCTCGTCGGCGTAGTCCCCCGCCAGGATCATCTTGATGGCGACGAGGCGGTTGAGCTTGAGCTGGCGCGCCTTGAAGACGACGCCCATGCCGCCGCGGCCCAATTCCTCCAGGATCTCGTAACCGGGGACGTGCGCCTCGCGGCGCGCCACGACGGCACGGGCATCCGTCGGGTCGAGCGTTTCCCCCGTGTCGTCTGCGGCCGGCCTGACCGAGGCCAGGGTCCTGTCCTGCTGCGCGGAGCGCTTCGGCGGCGGGGGACCGGAGTCCGAAGTTCGTTCCGTGTTGGGTGGCACGGCCATGACAGCTACTCCGCTGGGAAACTGAGACCTGAAGCCCGTCCATTCTGGCCCGGCTGCGGGCCGAAAGCAAGCGTTCCGGCGGCGGAAAATGAGGAAATTGGCGAGGAAATTAGTGTCCACGTTTCCAGCAATCTTGTACAACGCCCCCCTTAGTAAGGCGCTGTCACCCGAGACGACCGAGGCTAGAGCGGCTGGCGTCCGGTCGTAGCACAGGCGTCCTCGCCTGTGCCACACAGGCGAGGACGCCTGTGCTACGCTCGGACACCAGCCGCTCTCGTCCCTCGCCGTCTCCCCGAAGGCCTTGCCATTGACCTGTTCACTAGTTCCCGGGACAATACCGTTTATGAAGACCGAAGAAGACCACCTGATCTCCCCTGACTCGACGGCCGAACTGCGGGCGGCCATCGACAAGGCCGCCAAGGGCATCCGCGACCTCGAAGAGGCACGGAGGGCTGCTGACGAGACGGACCGCATTCGCGAGGAGAACCGCCACAGGTTCGGCAGGCAGGAGATCGGCGTGGACATCATCCGTGAATTCCGCGGTCCCCTGCCGGAATGAGATACGTCATCGACTGCTCGACGGCGTTCCCCTGTTATGTGGCCGAGCCGCTCACGAGCAAGGCGATAGCCCTGCGGGACGGCTACCTCAACGCCGTCCACGAACTGCTGGCCCCGGACTTCATCGCCACGGAGTTGTCCAACGCCCTGATCGTCGCCGAGCGGCGGGGCCGGATCGGCAAGGGCGACGCCACCCGGCTCTTCAAGGATTTTCTCAAGAACCTCCCCATCCTCCACCCGGCCTGGCCGGATCTCCTGCCGCGTGCCCATGCCATTGCCGAGACCACGGTCGCCAGCGTCTACGACTGTCTGGACGTGGCCCTGGCCGAGCGGGAGAAGTGCGAGTTGGTGACGGCCGACGACAAGCTCGTGAAGAACTTGCAGCCACAATTCCCGTTCCTTGTGGCCCTGTCGTCGCTGCCCTGAGCAGCCGGGCCGCGAATGGGTCTGCCCCACAACCCCTTCCGCCGACGAGCGGTTACCTCAACGAGAAGCGCTCTTCCGCCAGGCGGTACAGGCGCCGCCAGACGAGCTGGTTGAATGCCACCACGACCGCGGCCATCACCAGGATGCTCACCGCCAGCAGCGGGTAGTCGGCCTTCTCGGCGGCCCGGCTGATCTGGCTGCCCAGGCCCCACGCCGTCAGCACGTCGCCCTTGAACGTCACGAACTCGGCGACGATGCTCGCGTTCCACGCCCCGCCCGCCGCCGTCACCCAGCCCGTGACGAGGTGGGGAAAGACCGCCGGCAGGTACAGCACGCGGAAGCGCTGCCAGCGGCTCAGGCGGTAGCTCGTTGCCGCCTCGCGCAGGTCGGCCGGGATCACCATCGCCCCCGCCGTCACCTTGAACAGGATATACCACTACGTCCCCAGCAGTATCAGCAGATCCGCTACCTGGAAAAGGAGCCGGTCATCGCCATCACGGAAAGGATGAAGGATGAAGGGAAGACAGAGGGCTGCTCTTCCCTTCATCCTTCATCCTTTCCGGCCGGCAATCGCTCCGGGGAAGCTCAGAACCAGAGCCAGTTCTGCCCGCCGTCGCCGTCCAGCGTGTTCTGCAGGCCGTCGGAGATTACCGTCTGGCCGGGGGCCAGTATCACGTTGTTGTTGAGGCCCCCGATGCCGGTCGTCAGGCAGTTGACCTTCTGATTGAAGTTGTGGGCGGGATTGGTCCACTCCTGCCACACTGCATCCAGGGAGGTCTGGTCATAGTTGAAGGCCGTCCCGGCGATCAGCAGGTCGTCGCCGGAGCCGCCGCTCAGGCTGTCCGCGCCCCCGCCGCCGACCAGGACGTTGTTCCCCTCTCCGCCGATGAGCACGTTGGGGTTGTCGTCGCCCACCAGCAGGTCGTTGCCGGAGCCGCCGACCACCATCTCGAAGCCGCTCACATGGCCCCCCACCCCCGTCGCCGTGCCCTTCGCAAGGTTGACCTTCACGTCGGTCGATAGCTCCCCATAGTCGAGGGAGTTGGTGCCGCCATAAGAGTCGGTGACGTTGCCGCTGAGCGAGCCGCCGGGCTGGAAGTGGATTCGGTCGGCGCCGACCCAGCCGCGGATGTTTTCGGTCGAGGTGAAGTTCACCGGGCTGCCGAGGCCGAGCAGGTATCCCTGGTCCTGACCGTTGATGACGTAAATGTTGGTGAGGTTCCCACCCCAAATCAGGTCGTTGCCCAGCCCCATGTTGACCGTGATGGCCGTGTTGAACGGGGCACTCGTGGCGTTGATCTCGTCGCAGTACTGCGTCAGGTCGATCTGCAGGGTCTCGAAGCCGCTGTAGAAGACGTGGGTGGCGCCGTTGACGTTGGCCCGGTCGAACTCGAACTGTTGCAGTGCGTAGTCATGGCCCGAGGCGGCGCCCGCGTCGGTGATGTGGAGCGTGTCGCCGTTGAGCTGCCCGCTGCCATCGACGACCACCGGCCCGAGGATCGTGTCCAGGCCGTAGTACGGGCTGCCGACCTGGACCAGGTCGTCGCCGGCCCCCGTGGAGATCGAGTAGTTCGTGCCCGGGGCGGTCCCAGAGACGTTGACGGTGTCGTTGCCCGCTCCGGTGCTCAGATCGCAATGACTCAGCGTGAACGCGCTCACCAGGAGCTGCCCGTTGCGCCGGACGTCGATGGCTGGCGAAAGGGGATCGCTCCACGTCTCCACCTCGTACGTGTTGCCATTGCCGTTCCCCTGGTCGTTCAGGACGAGGCCATCGAGGTTGCCGCTCGGACCGGCCTGCCCCGCGATAACCAGGACGCCGCGGATCTCGTCGAGCGTGTTGGCCGTGTCGCCGACGATGATGGAGTCCGTCCCGGTGGGCTGCAAGGAGATCTGCGTCTGGGCGGTGGCCGCCGTGGCGTAGACGTTGATCGTGTTGTCGCCGGTGCCGGGATTGAGCCAAACCGCCTGCGTCTGGGCGTCGTAGGTGGCCACGGTGCTGTTGTCGCGGCCGACCGAGCTGGCGGTCAGAGAGTAGGAGTGGCCGACGTTCGGCCCCGTGTAGTCGCTGACGCTGAGATAATTGATTCCGCCGCCGCCCTGGAAGTTGACCGGCGCGGTGATCTGGTTCAGGTCGCCGCCGAGCAGGAGTTCGTCGGTGCCGGCCCCGCCGTTGACCTGCAGCGGATGAGCGAGGGAGACGATGTAGAACACGTTGGTCCCGTCGCCCGCGTTGATCTGGAGCGAGTTGAAATTGGCCACGGGAACGTTCACGATGTTGTCGTTCACGTTGCCGTACAAGATCGGCTCCGTCAGGTCCCTGACCGTGTAGGTGTTGTTGTTGTAGTAGAGGGCCAGCACGTCGCCGGCGGAGGTGCCGGTGAACTGCAGCACGCCGCCCGACACGCCGAGCGTGGCCGTGGGGAGGCTGCGGTCTTCGAGGATTTCGAGCTGAAGGCGCGAATGACGAGGGCGGCCGGTGGGACGGGCCGGCCGGGACAGCAGGCGACGGAACCAGGTACGCAACATGGAGCCTCTTTGCCGCACTGCGGCGTGATGGGTGACTGACGGAGCCCTGTCCGGCGGTCCGCGCCGCCTGGTCCGGGGCTCTTCGGGGGCGATATGCGCGGCACCGGCGATTTGTGACCGAGAAAAAAGAATTGTTCCGAAAGAGGGGGACTACGAAGGGGGAGGCAGGTAATCGCGGACGTAGGGCATCAAGCCCAGGTCGTGCAGTTCTTCCACGACGGCGGCCGGGTCGTCGCGATCCACCGTCTGGTACAGCTGCTGCAACAGCAGGCCGGCGAAACGCTGGCGGGCCCGACTTACCTGTTTGCGGAACGCCTCGGGCCGGATCGCTCTGCCGGCCTGGACGCTGACGCGCTGGGCCAGCGCCTCGCCGTCCTCGTCGGGGTACTCGACGATGGTACACAGCACGGTGTAAGCGAGGTTGCCGGACGAGGCACGCTCGTGCTGTTCCAGCGCGCGCAGCGCCGCATCGAGCAAGCAGCGGCGGAAGTGATCGCGCAGCACCAGGGCTGGATCGCCCTGGTCGTCGGCCAGGGTGTCCTGCAGGAAGGTGATGTCCACCGTGGGCCGTTGCTTCCGCAGCCAGGCCAGGGCAAAGCGGCGCACCGCCGTCTTGAGGTAGAAGCGGAACCGGCCGCGGTCCGGACTGGCACGCTCGAAGCCGCGTTCGAGCACCTGGACGACGAACGCCTGCAAGACCTCCTCGGCGTCGTCGGTGCTTCGCAGCAGCGCTTCCAGGTAGGCCTTCAGGGCGGGGGCGTAACGGTAGACGAAGTGGCCGCGGTCGTTCAGGAGCGTCCAGTGCGTCGAGATCTGGTGCAGCGGCGGCGGGTCGCCACCGGGGTGCGGGTCGTTCACGGGTAGAGAACCTCCCGGTGAAGAGGGCTCAGGGCGCGACCGGTTCGCCGATGGGCCAGCAGCGAAGCGTTTTGTCGTAGCCGCCACTGAACAGCGTCCGCCCGTCGCGGCTGAACGCCAGGCCGCGGATCAACGCGTGCTGCCTGGACAGGGGGGCGCCGCGCTGGCGGCGATTACGGATGTCCCACATCCGAATGTGGCCCTCCGACGCGGTCGCCAGCGTTTGACCGTCGGACGAGAAGGCGACCGCGAAGACCTCGTCGGGATGCTCGAGCGTGTCGTCGAGCTGGCCGGAGCCGGTGTTCCACAGGCAGACGAGGTGTTTCGACCTGGACTTGCCGCCAGCCGTCCCTCCCGCCAGCAAGCGGCCGTCGGGAGAGAAGGCAAGAGAGTAGACGTGACGCCGCGCGGTCTGCGCCGTCCCCTTCCCCACCTGCGCCACCTCGAGGGTGTGGCACAACGTCCAGTCCCCGGTACGCCACAGCAGAACGCGGCCGTCCGACAGGCCCAGGGCCAGCGCCGTGCCGCCGGGTGCCGCGGCCAGCGCCTTGACCGCGACGGGCCGCGTCTTGCCTTCGTCGCGCGGTTCAGGACAGCTCTTCCTGACAGACTGTTTTCCGTCGGCGCCGAGGTCGAAGATCCGCAGTTCGCCGCGCGTGGGCTGTGGCTGTCTCCAGACGTCAACCCCGGCGACCAGGGTCCGGTTGTCCGCGAAGGCAAGGGCGCGGAGGCCCCCGTTGTCGAGCTCGAGGGATTTCTGCTGCTCGGTGGCGGTATCGACGACGGTAACCTTGGACCCGCCATCCGCCCCGTACGCCAGGAGAGAGCCGTCCGGAGAAAGGGCCAGCGACAGGACGTGGCCGGTCGGCTCATGCCGGAAACGGACCTGACCGGCTCGCCAGTCCCAAAGGAACACCTTGCTCTTGCCGTCGGAGGTGGTTTCGGCCCAGGACAGGAAGGGACGAAGAGGGTCGTGGGACACGGCCAGGACCTGGATCTGACCGGCACCCTTGTACGGACTGTCCGGCCAGCCCGGCTGGGCGTCCGCGACGCGGCGGTTCGGTCGTCCCCCGAGGAGGGCCAGGCCGAGCAACAACGCCGCGACAGCGGCCGCGCCGAGGAGCCGTTTCCACGGCCAGGCCCGGTGGACGTGGGGCGCCGTCTTGGTATTCGCCGGCAGCGGGGGCGGTGGAGGAAGGGAGGCCGGTGCGGCGACGGGGGCCGAGGGTTCCCTGGCCCGGGCAACGGACAGGGCCAGGACGGCATCGAGCGCGGCCAGCAGTTCGCGGGCGCTGCCCGGACGCTGACCGGGTTCCTTGGCGAGGGTCGAGCGAACGATGGCGGCGAACGGCTCCGGCAGGTCCGGGACCACGCTGCGCGGATCGGGGATCGGGTTTATCAGGTGGGCAAGGCGGACGGCGGCTCCCTGGGCGTGGAAGGGCGGGACGCCGGTGAGCAGGTTGTAATAGGTGGCGCCGAGCGAATACAGGTCGGTGCGCTCGTCGAGGGGATCGTTACGGCACTGCTCCGGGCTCATGAACAGGGGAGTGCCGACCAGGCAACCCGGCTCGGTCAGCGCAGGGCGGGTGTCGGTCGGGTCCCGGGCCAGGCCGAAGTCCGCCAGTTTGGCGAGGCCGTCGGCGGCCAGCAGGATGTTGCCGGGTTTAATGTCGCGGTGGATCAGGCCGGCCGTGTGCGCCGCCGCCAGGCCGCGACAGGCGTCGCGAAGGATCCGCGTCGCCTCGGGCCAGGCCAGTCGTCCCTTCCGGATCAGCTGCTCCTCGACGCTGCCGCCGGCGGCATACTCGAGGACGAGGAAGAGGTTGTCCGCGTCGCAGGCGATCTCGAAGATGGCGATGACGTGGGGATGGTGGATGCGCGCTGCTGCCTGCGCCTCGCGCTGAAAGCGTTCGACGACGCCGGGCAGGCCGTACAGGTGGCGCGGCAACAGTTTGACGGCGACGGTGCGCTGCAGCGACGTGTCGAGAGCGCGGTAGACGACGCCGTTGCCGCCTTGCCCCAGCCGGTCCATGAGCTGGTACTTGCCAAGGACGACCCGGGTTCGTGGCGGCCCGTCAGTGCGCGAGGGCTGTGTTTCGGGTCGAGGGCTGGGTTCCGGCATGCGAGGGCCCTCCTCCGCTGGAGAGACGCGGCAACAACTCCCACCAGGAGATTCTACCTCCTCCCGGGGCTGTCGGGAGCGCGCGCCGTGGCGTTCCCCGAGAGCAGTGACAACTACTTGCTCAGGGAGAAGCGCTCTTCCGCCAGGCGGTACAGGCGCCGCCAGACGAGCTGGTTGAACGCCACCACGACCGCGGCCATCACCAGGATGCTCACCGCCAGCAGCGGGTAGTCGGCCTTCTCGGCGGCGCGGCTGATCTGGCTGCCCAGTCCCCACGCCGTCAGCACGTCGCCCTTGAACGTCACGAACTCGGCGACGATGCTCGCGTTCCACGCCCCGCCCGCCGCCGTCACCCAGCCCGTAACGAGGTGGGGAAAGACCGCCGGCAAGTACAGCACGCGGAAGCGCTGCCAGCGGCTCAGGCGGTAGCTCGTTGCCGCCTCGCGCAGGTCGGCCGGGATCGCCATCGCCCCCGCCGTCACGTTGAACAGGATATACCACTGCGTTCCCAGCAGCATCAGCAGGATGCTGCCCCAGCTCAGCTCCACGCCGATGGCCCGCAGCCCGGCGATCACCAGCGGGAACAGCATGGGCGCCGGGAACGACGCCGCTACCTGGATCACCGGCTGCAGCACGCGCGACAGCCGCGGCGACAGGCCGATCGCCAGCCCGGCCGGCAGCGCCCAGAGTGTGCCGAGCGCCGTCGAGACCAGGACGCGGCCCAGCGTTACACCGGCCGCCGCCAGCGTCTCGACCCAGGTGGCCAACGGCAGCCCGGCGAGCAGCAGGCCGAGCCGCCAGACGCCGTACACCAGCAGCGCGACCAGCGCCGCCTGCCCCGCGAGCGAGAGTATGGTGGCCCAGCGGGGAGCCACGTCCGGTCGCGCCTCCGCCGCCGGGGCGGGCCGGACGGCGTGAGGCCAGCGCGGGCGCAGCCGGGCGAGCAGTCGCCGCATGGCCGCGAGGAGCCGCGAGCGGCGCAGCCAGTCGAGGAACCACGACCTCATCGCGATCTGCGCGCCGCC